>CAZJZO010000010.1:0-10664 GCA_964550495.1 uncultured Porphyrobacter sp.
CGCAACCAGCGGCGACGCCGGGCCAGGCGAGAGCGACCTCAAGCCCGGCAGCGCGCTGGCAAGGTTGCGCGAGGGGGAAGCTCGCTGCGCAGCGCGCGCATTGGGGATTGCGGAGCCGGCCTTCTGGGATCTCGGGGACGGCAGGCTCGGCATACTGGCGCGAGAGAGCGACAGCCCGGCCAACCGCGCGCTCGAGCTGATCCGCGAAGCGATCGCCATGCATGCCCCCGGGCAGATCATGACTTTCGGTCCGGATGGCGGATACGGTCATGCGGACCACCGCATGATTAGCGCACTCGTCTCGCAAGTGGTGCAGGAGATGGACGAGGCGCGCCCCGAACTCCTTTTCGCTGCCATCGCCAAGGGCACTCTGCCGCCGATTCCCGAGCTCCAACGCTGGGCGACCACCGCTCCCGATCTCATCAGTCACACCATGCTTTACGAGCCACGCGATCTTGCCGCCGCGAACGCTGCAGTCGGCTGCTACGAGAGCCAGTTCACGCCCCAGGTTCGTTCGGCTCTTGCTGCGGTTTTCGACCAGTCGATCTGGCGCGGCACGGTCAAGTTTCGCGGCGGGCTGTAGGCTTCCGCCGCTACCGGTCAGACGGCGAAATTCGGACCGTGGAAAAGCGCGCCGGTAACGCCGCGAAAGTTTGGGATTCGCCCACGCAGCGCCTATATAATGGACATGGACGAGAACACTTCTGAAAACGGCGAAAACGCCCCCCAGAACGAAAAGATGCAGGGCGAGTACGGCGCGGATTCCATCAAAGTCCTCAAGGGCTTGGATGCGGTTCGCAAGCGCCCGGGCATGTATATCGGCGATACCGATGACGGATCGGGCCTGCACCACATGGTGTTCGAAGTGTCGGACAACGCAATCGACGAAGCGCTGGCCGGTCACTGCGACCTCGTATTGATCGAATTGAACCCCGATGGCAGCGTCTCGGTCGAGGACAATGGCCGCGGCATTCCGGTCGGGATGCACAAGGAAGAAGGCGTTTCGGCTGCCGAAGTCATCATGACCCAGCTGCATGCCGGCGGAAAGTTCGAGAACACTTCGGACGACAACGCCTACAAGGTTTCGGGCGGCCTCCACGGGGTCGGCGTTTCGGTCGTGAACGCGCTCAGCGAATGGCTCGAACTCACCATCTGGCGAGAGGGCAAGGAGCACTGGATGCGCTTCGAGTACGGCGATGCCGTGAACTCGCTCGAAGTGAAGGGCGACGCACCCAAAGTCGAACAGAACCCGGATGAGAACGGCTTCAAGAAGGGCACGCGGGTAACTTTCAAGGCCTCGACCGAAACCTTCAAGAACGTCACCGAATTCGATTTCGAGAAGCTCGAACACCGCTATCGCGAGCTTGCATTTCTCAATTCCGGCGTGCGCATCCTGCTGCGCGACAAGCGGCATGAAGATATTGTCGAACACGACCTGTTCTATGAAGGCGGGATCGGCGCGTTCGTCACCTGGCTTGATCGGAACAAGCAGCCGCTGATCGCCTCGCCAATCTCCGTGTCTGCGCAAAAGGATGGAATCGGCATCGACGTCGCGCTGCAATGGAACGACAGCTATTACGAGAACGTCCTCACCTTCACCAACAACATCCCCCAGCGGGACGGCGGGACGCACCTTGCGGCGTTCCGCGCCGCGCTGACCCGCACGCTCAATGCCTATGCGGACCGCGAAGGGCTGTTGAAGAAAGAGAAGGTCTCCTTGTCGGGCGAGGATATGCGCGAAGGCCTGACCGCGATCGTCAGCGTCAAACTCCCCGATCCGAAATTCTCTTCGCAGACCAAGGACAAGCTCGTCTCGTCCGAAGTCCGTCAGCCGCTCGAAAGCCTGATGGGCGAGAAGATGACCGAATGGCTCGAGGAAAACCCGGCCGACGCAAAGTCGATCATCCAGAAGATCATCGACGCTGCAGCAGCCCGCGAGGCTGCACGCAAGGCTCGCGAAATGAGTCGCAAGGGTGCGATGAGCGTCGCCAGCCTGCCGGGCAAGCTGGCCGATTGTCAGGAACGCGACGCGACCAAGGCCGAACTGTTCCTGGTCGAGGGCGATTCGGCCGGCGGCTCGGCCAAGCAGGGCCGCGACCGCAAGACGCAGGCGATCCTCCCGCTCAAGGGCAAGATCCTCAATGTCGAGCGCGCGCGGTTCGACAGGATCATTTCTTCGAAGGAAGTCGGCACACTGATCCAGGCGATGGGTACCGGTATTCGGGACGAATTCGACATCGAGAAGCTGCGCTACCACAAGATCATCATCATGACCGACGCCGACGTCGACGGCGCGCATATCCGCACCTTGTTGCTCACCTTTTTCCATCGCCAGATGCCCGAGATCGTGAGGGCCGGGCATCTGTTCATCGCCCAACCCCCGCTCTTCAAAGTCGCCAAGGGCCGCAGCGAGGTCTATCTCAAGGACCAGGGCGCGCTGGACCGCTACCTGGTCGATGCCGGCCTCCAGGGGCGAATTCTGGAGACCCAGGGCGGCGCCCGGTCGGGTGAAGATCTGCGCGCATTGGTCGATAGCGCTTTGCGGCTGCGCAGCCTGCTCGGCTTTGTCCCGCGCCGTTACGATCCGGCGATCGTCGAGCAGATGGCGCTGTCGGGCGCGCTCGACCCGGCGCTTTCGAGCGGAGATCGTGCGGCGGCGCTCGATTTGACGGCGCAGCGCATGCAGCAGGGCGACCCCGAAGCGCAATGGAGCGCGCAGGTTCTGGAAGACGGTTCGGTCCGGTTCGACCGCCTCTGGCGCGGTGTCACCGATGTCCACAATATCGAAGCGCGCTTCCTCACCAGTGCGGAGGCGCACAAGCTACACGGCCTCGCGCTCGCTCAGGCCGAAGCCTATGTAACCCCGGTTCGCCTGGTGAAAGGCACCGAGGATGCGGAAGAGGCCGAGACGGTCCCCGATGGCGATGTCGAGGCTGACGATGCACCGGAAATCTCTGGCGAAGACGCGATCTCGCGCCCAACCCAGCTGCTCGATGCCGTCTTTGCTGCCGGTCGCAAGGGCCTGTCGATTTCGCGTTACAAAGGTCTGGGCGAAATGAATGCCGAGCAATTGTGGGAAACCACGCTCGATCCCGAACATCGGGTCTTGCTGCAGGTCAAAGTCGAGGATGCCGACGTCACCGATGAAATCTTCACCCGCCTGATGGGCGATGTGGTCGAACCGCGCCGCGAATTCATTCAGGACAACGCTCTTAATGTCGCCAATCTCGATGTGTGATTTGGCCACACATAACAAGACGGTTTGCGCACCGGACCAGAGTGGCCTTGATGTTTAGGCGCTAAACGCCGACATCGCATTCTATGCCGAAAGAGCCGCATCATACCAGCGAACTGCAGCATATCAGCTTCTTGCTGGTGCTCGCTGCAGTCACGATCACGGCGCTATGGATTGCGTGGCCATTCGCCACGCCGCTGTTGTGGTCGGCGCTCGCTGCGATCATGTTCCAGCCGCTTTACAAGTGGTCGCTCCGAAAGTGCCGCGGCAGGCGCAATCCCGCCGCCCTGCTGACCCTCACCATTATCCTCCTCGCCGTCATCCTGCCGGCATTGTGGGTTGGAACCCTGGTGGTGCAGGAAGCGCTCGAACTCGTCGCCGCCTGGCAGAGTGATCCGATCGACCTCGCCGCCTGGGCCAACCAGGTTTATGGCATGCTGCCCAACGCAGCGCAGGAAATGGTCGACGAGAGCGGTTGGACCGACATGTCCGAAGCGCAGAACCGGCTGCAGGAACTGCTCGGCGAAAGCGCCGGAATGCTGGCCAGCCAGGCCTTCTCGATCGGCAGCGGCGCGCTCAGCTTCCTGCTCAGTTTCGGCCTGGGACTCTACGTCCTCTACTTCCTGCTGCGCGACGGATCGCGGATCGGCGAGACGATCCTCCATTCGGTCCCTGTGGAGCGAGAGATTGCCGATCGGCTGTCCGAGCGTTTCCTCGGGATTGTCCGCGCCGTTATCAAGGGTTCGGGCGTGGTCGGGCTCGTTCAGGGCACCTTGGGCGCGATCACGATGTTCATTGCAGGCGTGCCATCGGCCCTGTTGTTGGGCGTGATGATGGCGATCCTGGCGCTGATCCCGGCAGTCGGCACAGCTCTGGTCTGGGCGCCGGTAGGGATCTGGCTGCTGGTGTCGGGCGAGATCTGGCAGGGTGTTTTCGTGCTCGGATCGGGCTTCATCATCATCAGTTCGGCCGACAATGTGCTGCGCCCGATCCTGGTCGGTCGCGACACCGGCATTCCCGACTGGATCATCCTCGTCACCACTTTAGGCGGGCTTTCAATTGCCGGGTTCTCCGGCATCGTGCTCGGCCCGCTGGTCGCAGGCCTGTTCCTTGCGAGCTGGTCGATCCTGCAGGAACAGCGCGCCGAAGACGAAGAGGCCGCCGAACGCTATCGCATGAAGGTCGGCGTCGACGGCAAGGCGCGCACCGAGGAAGAACTGTCGGGCAGGCAAAGGCTGCTGGCCGAGGCCGAGGACGCCTGAGCAATGCAGTCGATCGTCCGACCGGGAAGCCAGGGAGAACAGGTCGGGCGCTTGCTCCTGGCCGTGATCGTGGTTGTCGCTTTGCCTTCGCTGCCGTTCGGCAATTACCTCATCTACCCATTCATGATCCTGACCACCTGGTTCCATGAAATGGGGCACGGGCTGACCGCCGAATTGTTGGGCCAGGACTTTCAGCGCCTCGTTATCTACGCCAACGGTTCCGGAGTGGCCGAAAGCTTGGTCGAAACCGACGCTTCCCGGCTGACCCACGCGGCAATTTCCGCCGGAGGACCACTTGCGCCAGCCTTTATCGGCTGCATCCTGATCCTCGCCAGCGCGCACCGCAGATTGTGGCGCGCGACGCTGGTGGCGATGGCGATCGCGATCTTCGCTTCGGTTATCATCTATGTCCGCAGCGAAGTGGGAGTGGCGGTCTTGCCGCTGGTCGGGGCATTGCTGGTCCTGATTGCCTGGCGCGCATCGGATGGCTTTGTCCGGTTCAGCCTGCAATTCCTGGGCGTGCTGGGCGCAATGAGCATGCTGCGCGACTTCAACTACCTGTTCACGGAAGAGGCGGTGATCGGTGGGCAACGCATCCTGTCCGACACGGGCCAGATCGAAGCGGCGTTATTGCTGCCGCATTGGGTCTGGGCCGCCCTTATCATCCTGATCTCTGGCCTGATGACCGGTGCAAGCCTGAAATATGCGTTATCGGAGAAGCGCCTCAATCCGCCGTATCGCAACCGTCCCAAGAACGTGCTGCAATTCGGGAAACCCAAACGCTAGACTTGCGTGCGCGACGCGACGCGGAGGGAATTGACCCCCGAAGCCTCGTCACCCGCTTCCGCAGACAGACCAATGAACAGCGTGTCGATGATCCGCGCGAGCTTCTGCTCGTTGACCTTGTCGCCGAGGTAGATCAGCGCGTCAGGCAGAGTGTAATTCGACACCATCTGGTTGATCAACGACAGCGTCTCGTCGATCTCCAGTCCGGCGAAGAATCCATCGGCCTGCGCCTCAGCAATCAACTCGCACTGGTAATGGTCGGCGAGGTCGACATAGGAGCGAACGCGCTCGAAATTCGCCGCGCCCATTTCGCAGATGATAACGAAGAACTCGGGGTCGGCACGGAAGCGATCACGGTTGAGTACGAAGCGGCGGCGGAAGAATTCGTACATCTTGCGGTTGGAAGGAAGATCGGCCGCCAGCACCTCTTCCATCACTTCCAAATGCGGATGCAGCCAGACCTTGGCGACTGCGTCGAACAGATCGTCGTAATCTTCGAACAGCTGCTCGAACCGCGCGCGTGAAACGCCGCTTTCGGTCAGCGCCAGGTTGTAGGAGATTTCCGCACCACGCTGCTTGACCAGATCGAGCACCAGTTGCGCGATGCGTGCCCGCTCGCTTTCCCTCGTCTCTTCATTCAGTACCATGCCGCGCGCTACCTCCTGACTTGCGGGCAACATAGGAAGCGCAACGCGGCGCTTAAAGATACATCTTCAAGAAATTATGCGTCGGATTGACGAATTTCGTAAATTCACCCCGATTGGCACGAAAATGCCTCAGATATCGTTCTTCCCGGCGATAATATCGCGCGCCTGTTGCTCCAGCACCTTGTAGCGCTCGTAATCGGGGATCTTGGAGCGGAACCACAGGGCGAGCTTGAGCAAATCCTCGCCATAGTTGCCCGAGGGAATCAGCGGTTCGCCGAACCCGATGATCATCTTCTCGTTGTCGGCATAGGCCGGCACGATCGGGACTCCGGCCGCCTTGGCGATGTTGTAGAAGCCCGACTTCCACTTGCCGTCGGTCTTGCGCGTCCCTTCGGCGGCCATGACCAGCGCAAGCTCGGTGCGTTTCTTGAACTCCTCGGCCATCTGCTCGATCGTTCCGCCCGCCTTGCGTCGATCAACCGGAATGCCGCCCATATCGAGCATGAAGTTCTTCATGATCCCCTCGAACAAGGTGTGTTTGCCCATGAAATTGGGCTGCACCTGTTCGTGCTTGGTGGCACCGGCGAAAAACACGAAGTCCCAGTTCGAAGTGTGCGGCGCCCCCGCGATCACGTATTTCTTGAGGTGCTTCGGCAGCGATCCTTCGATCTTCCAGCCCTTCCACTTGTAGAGCAGCAGGATGATCCGGTTCACGATGCGCGAGAGCAACGTGACGTTGCGCGTTTCGTTGTGTTTCAAGCCTGTTCTCTCCCCGAAGGCGTCCTGCCTAGCAGCTACGTAGGGGAAAGCGAGGGGGTTTCACACGCCGCGCTCACTAGGCTTCTCGAAGTGACGTTGCCGACAGCCAGGCTGGACCCGTCAGAGCAAGGCTTCGTGCCCTTTTGAAGGTTACTGTAACGCCGCAATCGTTGTCTACGGCGACCGGGCCAAGGTCAGGAAGTGCCAGGAAGGCAGAATTGCCAACATCCTCGGTCCCGTAGGTGATCGAGAATATCCAACGCGGTTCACCAACAATGGTTTTTATCCTTGCTCGCTCTGGCGCTTCAAAGAATTCCCAAGTCGGTCCGTGCGCAATCTCTTCGATGTCGAGGACAATACGATCACCAAACACTCTTATGTATTGATAGTCCCAACCACCAGCTATCTCGCCGCCACTGGCCCGGAATGCCGTTAGGATCTCGTCGCGCGGAAACTCATCGCGGCTTATCAGAAGAATGTCGGATGACATCCAATCACATCCTGAACACACCGAACTGAGGCCGCTCTGCAATTGGCGCCTCCAGCGTCGCCGCGAACGCAAGCCCGAGCACGTCGCGGGTTTGCACCGGGTCGATCACGCCGTCGTCCCATAGCCGCGCGGTGGCGTAATAGGGGTTGCCTTCGTCCTCGTATTTCTGGCGGATCGGGGCCTTGAACGCCTCGGCCTCTTCTTCGCTCCAGCTATCCGCGTCGCGGTGGACCGTTGCAAGCACGCTGGCGGCCTGCTCGCCGCCCATCACGCTGATGCGGGCGTTCGGCCAGGTGAACAGGAAGCGCGGCGAATAGGCGCGGCCGGCCATGCCGTAATTGCCCGCACCGAAGCTGCCGCCGATCACCACGGTGATCTTGGGCACCGTCGCGGTGGCGACCGCCGTGACGAGCTTCGCACCGTGCTTAGCGATGCCCTCGGCCTCGTATTTCCCGCCAACCATGAAACCGCTGATATTCTGCAGGAACAGCAGCGGAATGCGGCGCTGGCAGGCGAGTTCGATGAAATGCGCGCCCTTGCGCGCGCTTTCGGAGAACAGCACGCCGTTATTGGCGAGGATCGCCACCGGCATCCCCCAGATATGCGCGAAGCCGCAGATCAGCGTGCTACCGTAATGCTGCTTGAATTCGTGGAACTCGCTGCCGTCGACCAGTCGTGCGATGATTTCCTTCACGTCGTAAGGCGCACGGACATCTTCGGGGACGATGGCGTAGAGGTCGTCGGCATCGAATTTGGGCGGGCGCGGGTCTTTCAGCGCGATATCCTTTGCCGCGCCGGTATTGGCGCCCAGCTGGCTGACGATGTCGCGCACGATGGTGAGCGCGTGTTCGTCATTTTCCGCAAGGTGATCGACCACACCCGATTTCTTGGCGTGGAGATCGCCACCGCCCAGATCCTCGGCGCTGATCTCCTCGCCAGTTGCCGCTTTCACCAATGGCGGGCCGGCAAGGAAGATGGTGCCCTGATTGCGCACGATCACCGTCTCATCGGACATGGCAGGGACATAGGCTCCGCCCGCGGTGCAACTCCCCATCACGCAGGCGATCTGCGGAATGCCGAGCGCCGACATATTGGCTTGATTGAAGAATATCCGCCCGAAGTGATCGCGGTCGGGGAAGACCTCGGCCTGATGCGGCAGGTTCGCCCCGCCGCTATCGACGAGGTAGATGCACGGCAGCCGGTTCTCCTGCGCGATCTCCTGCGCGCGCAGGTGTTTCTTGACCGTCATCGGATAATAAGTGCCGCCCTTCACCGTGGCATCGTTGCACAGGATCATCACCTGCCGGCCCGACACGCGCCCGATCCCGGAAATCATCCCTGCACCATTGATGTCACCGTCATACAGGCCATTCGCAGCCAGCTGCCCGATCTCCAGGAATGGCGAGCCCGGATCGAGCAACCGCTCGACCCGCTCGCGCGGGAGCAGTTTGCCGCGCGACACATGCCGCTCTCGCGAACGCTCGGATCCGCCGAGAGCGGCTTCGGCAACGGTGGCGCGCAGGTCTTCGGCAAGCGTCTTGTTGTGCTCGAACCGCGCCTTGGCGTCGGGCGTCTCTCGGTCGAGCTTGGAAGTGAGAACAGGTGCGGTCATCTAAAGGCCCCGATCAGCGCAAGGATTCCGGCGACCCCCATCGGGATCCAGCCGGGATGTTTGAATTGTGACGTCGCGATATCGGCCAAGCCCAAAGCAATCCAGAACAATCCGATCAGGATCACCAGCGCCCGCGGCGTTTCAGGCCATGCCACAACGGCAGCACACAACACCATGAACGCGGAAAGCGCGTGCCAGAGGAATCGCAGGAGTGACGGAGCGATATCCATTTCCGGTAATGGATTGCCGCGCTCCAGCATGGGCTCGAGCACGGAATTCGCCCCTCCGGTCGAGTGCAGGAGTGCGACAATCACCATCACCCCCGCCGAAAGCCAGTGCCAGATCATTCGGCAGGCTTCCAAACAATCGTGCCCCAAAGCCCGACGAGCGACACCACGAATGCCACACCGATCAGCGCCGTCAGGATACCAAGGTCGAAATTGCCCGAGTTGGCCGAGGCCGGGGCAAAGACCTTCCCGAAGAAACTGCCGTATAACATGCCCGCGCATGCTCCCCATCCGGCGACGAAAACAGCCCAGCGTGTGCGCGTCGGACTTGCCATCGCAATCGCCCCGGCGAGCAGCAAACCGCCCATGAAGAAATCGTCGAGCACGAACATGATCGGCCGCCCGACGCCCCAGCTGCGGATCGCCTCGCCGATCATCAGCGACAGAGCGAGGCCAACGCCGAGAAAACGCAGGAGCCCGAGGCTCACTTTGGTGGCTCCGCAGCCTCAAGCCCCTTCACGATGATCGACTCCGCCGTGCTGCCGGCATCGCGGAATTTGCCGATCTCCTTGTACTCAGGAGACAAAAGCCATTCGAACAGCCTGGGCTTGTCGGGAAACTCGATCAGCACCGATCGGGTGGCATTCCATTCGCCGCCAACCACTTGAGGTTCCTCATCGACACTGAGCATCTTGCCTTCGAACTTCTCGAAGATCTCCATGAAGCGTGCCTCGTATTTGTCGTACTCGGCGCGATCATGGATGGTCATGCGAGAGATCATGTAGACGGGCATCTAGGCGGCTCCGGTTGCTTCCAAGTCAAGTGTTGCACTCGAAACGATCGAGGATTTCGCGAGGCGGCTCCGCGAACGGTCACTTGGCTCCCTTTTGCACCATCGTGACTTCACCAATCTGCTCGCGCAATTGGTCGCTCAATCCTCTGCAGATATCCTCGAGCGCTTCGCTTTCATCGAGGGACCATGTGGATGCGTAGGCCAATGCGCCGTGTCTTGCGACGTCGGCAAGGAACCGTCCGAAATGATATGCGCCCTTCAGCTGGTAGGCAGCGATCGCGACTTCAGGAAAGCCTCCTTCGCCGATTTTTGCCTCAACCAGGTTTGGGCGGGCGTCGATTTCTTCCCGACTACTCACCCAGCCGCCCCGATCAATTCACGCCCGATCAGCATCCGGCGGATCTCGTTCGTGCCCGCACCGATATCGAGCAGCTTGGCATCGCGCAAGTAGCGTTCGACCGGCCAGTCGAGTGTGTATCCGGCGCCGCCCAGCGCTTGCACGCTTTCAGCCGCCACTTTGAATGCGTTCTCACTCGCCAGCAGGATCGCGCCCGCCGCGTCGAAGCGCGTAGTACGGTCGGCGTCGCAGGCCTTCGCCACCGCGTAGGTGTAGGCGCGCGCCGATTGCAGCGCGACATACATGTCGGCGACCTTGGCCTGCATCAGTTGGAAGGAACCGATCGGTTTTCCGAACTGCTTGCGCTCGCGCAGGTAGGGAATGACCGTGTCGAGACAGGCCTGCATGATCCCGAGCTGCAGTCCGGCGAGCACCACGCGCTCGTAATCGAGCCCGCTCATCAGCACGCCAACCCCGCCATTGACCGGGCCCATCACGCGGTCCTCCGGGATATGG
>CAZJZO010000010.1:10764-51750 GCA_964550495.1 uncultured Porphyrobacter sp.
CAGCACGCCAACCCCGCCATTGACCGGGCCCATCACGCGGTCCTCCGGGATATGGCAATCGTCGAACACCAGCTCCGCCGTGGGAGAGCCGCGCATCCCGACCTTCTCGATCTTCTGGCCGATCGAGAAGCCTGCATCGTCCTTTTCGATCAGGAAGGCGGTGATCCCGCGCGATCCGGCCTGTCCGTCGGTCTTGGCATAGACGACCAGCGTATCCGCATAGGTCGCATTGGTGATCCAGAACTTCGTACCGTTGAGGATGTAACCACCCTGCACCGCTTCCGCTTTCAACTTCATCGAGACGACGTCCGATCCGGCCGACGCTTCGGACATCGCCAGCGATCCGACATGCTCGCCGGATATCAGCCCGGGCAGATACTTGGCCTTCTGCTCTTCGTTGCCCCAGCGGCGGATCTGGTTGATGCACAGATTCGAATGTGCGCCATAGCTGAGTCCGAGCGAGGCGCTCGCACGGCTGACTTCCTCAACCGCGATCACATGTTCGAGATAGCCGAGACCCAGCCCACCATCGTCTTCGTCGACAGTGATGCCATGCAGGCCGAGCTCGCCCATCGCCTGCCACAGCTCTGCTTGAGGGAAATAGTCTTCGCGGTCGATCTTCTCTGCCAGCGGAGCGATCTGCTCGTCGGCGAACCGACCGACGCTGTCGCGGATCATCTCCGCGCTCTCGCCGAGCTGGAAATCGAATTCGGGGGTTGCGCGCATAGTGCTGTCGTTGCCTTTCAATTCTGTGCAGCGCCCATATCAGCGTGCGCTCGCCACGCAAACCGAGTGCTGTCATCGGCGCGGAAAATCCTGCCCGCATTTGTGCCCTGCACGCTTTGCTGTATTGGCTGCGGCGACAGGAGCGAAGCGTGACACTGCTCGATAAACAGCCGTGGCCTTTGGACACTCCTCCCGCGCAGGAATTTTGCGACGAGGAGAACCGTTTGCGCTTGCTCGCGAGCTTCGGGCTCGGCGCGCTGCAGGGTGATCCGGAGCTTGATCGCATTGCCCGTTTCGCCGCGCATCTGTGCGGAGCCCCCTCGGCGGCAATCAGTCTGGTGGAGGAAAAGCGCCAATTGTTCCTCGCCCGCGAGGGGCTGGACGTTTCCGAAACGCCGCGGTCCACCAGCTTCTGTGCACATACGATGCTAGGGTCGGACATTCTCGAAGTGCTCGATGCGACCGATGATGAGAGATTCGCGAGCTTCGCTCTCGTCACAGGCGACCAGCATCTGCGCTACTATGTCGGAGTACCGCTGATATCGTCGGAAGGCGTACCGATCGGAGCGCTGTGCGTGAACGACACGGTTGCCCGCGAAAGAGGTCTGACCAAACTGCAAAGCGAGGGGCTGCTGACTCTGGCCGAAGCAGTCAAACGGCGGATCGAAACCCACCGCAGCGCGAGCATAGCTACGGCCGAATTGAAGGCCAGCGCCGACCGGCTGCAATTCATGCTCGACAGCGTGCCCGATATTGCCTGGTCCGCCGCTCCCGGCCCTGAGTTCGACTATTTCAACGCGCGCTTCACCGAAGTCACCGGCTTGCCGCCGCGGCGCAATGTCGACGATTGGCGCGAGGTTATCCATCCCGACGATTTCGACGGATCGCTCGAGAAGTTCTCGCACGCCATGGCCAATGCCGCCTTGTTCGAGGACGAATGGCGCCTGCGGCTCGCAGATGGCAGCTATCGCTGGGTTATCTCGCGCGCCGTTCCCTCCAGCGACGATCCGGCCACCGCACGCTGGTTCGGCACATTGACCGATATCGACGAACGCTACCGTATTTCGCAGGAACGCGAACTGCTTGCCGGTGAGTTGGCGCACCGCATAAAGAACATTTTCGCGGTGATCAGCGGCCTGATTTCGCTCAGCGCGCGCGGCAACGATCGGATCCGCGACTACGCCGAAGAGCTGAAAGGCACCATTCGCGCTTTGAGTCGGGCGCAGGAAATGGCGCTGCGGGTCGACACCGCCCAGGGTGGTGATTTGCGAACTTTGCTGCACGATCTCACCGCTCCATACGAAGCGAAGGGCAAAAAGGCTGTCATTGTCTCGGGTGACGACGTGACATTCGGGCCACGCGCAGCAACTCCACTGGCGCTGCTGTTTCACGAAATGGCGACCAATTCGGCGAAGTACGGCGCGCTGAGTGTTGGCAGCGGGTCCATCCGGATCGAGATCGAGCAGGATGACGAGACTATTGCGGTTGGTTGGCGCGAAAAGGGCGGGCCACCCGCAAATGCGCCTGAAGAGACCGGGTTCGGCTCCCGACTGATCGAGCTCACACTGGCCAACCAACTTGGCGGGACCATGGTTCAGGAGTGGGGAGATGAAGGGCTAACGGCGCATTTCACCCTGTCACGCCAGAACCTAGCCCAATAGCCAATAGCCCGCTAGGCCTGCCGGACATGCTTCCGTCCAAGACCGAGACCAATATCTTGCTCAATTTCGACACTGTGACCCGCCACTATGGCGATGTTGTCGCGCTCGGCGGCGTCAGCTGCGAGATTGAAGCGGGCAGCTTCGTCGCGCTTGTCGGCGCTTCCGGTTCGGGAAAGTCGACCCTCCTCAAGATGGTCAACACCCTTGCAACGCCGAGCAGCGGGCGCGTGCTGTTCAAGGGCGAAGATGTCACCGCATTGCAGCCGTCGCGCCTGCGTCGCCGTGTGGGCTATGTCTTCCAGGGGATCGGGTTGTTTCCGCATTTCAAGGTCGGGGAGAACATCGCGATCGGCCCGCGCCTGGATGGTTGCAGGCTCACCACCGACCGGATTGGCGAACTGCTCGATCTGGTCGAACTCGATCGCGAAATGGCAGACCGGATGCCTGACGAGCTTTCCGGCGGGCAGCGTCAGCGGGTCGGTGTGGCTCGGGCGCTGGCGAACGAACCGGAATTGCTGTTGATGGACGAACCGTTCGGCGCGCTCGATCCCATTACCCGAGATGCCTTGGGCGAAAGAGTGCGCGAGCTTCACGACAAGCTGGGCCTGACCACGATCATGGTGACGCATGACATGGCGGAAGCATTGCTGTTGGCAGACCGGGTGCTGGTGATGGACGCTGGACTGCTGGTTGCGGATTGCACGCCGCAACAACTCCTTGCCGGAGAAGGCGGCGCGATAGCGCAGGGCCTGGTCGCAGTTCCCCGCCAGCAGGCCGAGAAGCTTGCCCGCATGGAAGGCGCAGGCTCGTGAGCGGCTTTTGGGAAATCCTGTTCGGGCTGGGTGACAAGCTTGCCGCCCACATCGTGCTGGCTGCCAGCGCGATCGGGCTAGGCATCGTCGTCGCGCTGCCTTTGGCGGTATGGGCCAGCCGTTCGCAGCCGGTTGCCCGGATAGCGTTGGGATTTGCCAGCCTCGTCCAGACCATCCCGGCCCTCGCGCTGCTGGCGCTGTTCTTCCCGATCCTGCTGAGCTTGCGCGCGGTATTCGGCGAAGACCTGCCCACTCTCGGCTTCCTGCCCGCTCTGTTGGCTTTGGCGCTCTATGCCTTATTGCCGATCCTGCGCAACGCCGTGACGGCGCAAGCCAATCTCGATCCAGGCGTGCTCGAAGCCGCCGACGGAGTCGGAATGACCGGGTGGCAGAAACTCGCGCTGGTCGAGGCCCCGCTTTCTGCGCCATTCGTAATGGCGGGCATCCGCACTGCCAGCGTCTGGACCATCGGCGCGGCAACACTCTCGACGACGATCGGTCAGCCGAGCCTTGGCGATCCGATTTTCGCCGGATTGCAGACGCAGAATTGGGCGTTGGTGCTGGCCGGCTGTTTCGCCAGTGCCGCGCTCGCGCTGGTGGTCGATGCACTGCTTGGACTGATCGAGCGCGGGTTGATTGCGCGCAAGCGCTGGCAATGGGGCGGCGGCATGATCGCAGTGGCATTCGGCATCGTGGCCGCACTCGCATACCAGGCGGGCGGCGAAGATGAAGAGACGATCGTCATCGCCTCCAAGCAATTCTCCGAGCAATATATCCTCGCGCAGCTGATCGGATCGCGGCTCGAGGCGGCAGGCTACAGCGTCGAATACCGCGACGGGCTCGGATCGGCAGTGGTCCACAGCGCGGTTGCTTCGGGCAGCATCGATATCTCGGTCGACTACACCGGAACGATCTGGACCAACGAGATGAAGCGCACCGATCAGGTCGGGCGCGACCAGATGTACGAAGAGATCAAGACCTGGGACATGCGCGAGAACGGCGTGCTGGTTCTCGGGCGATTGGGCTTCGAAAACGCCTATGCCTTCGCCATGCGCGGCGACCGCGCTGCAGAGCTTGGAGTCACGTCGCTTGAAGATCTGGTGCCGGAAGCTCCGCAACTCACGGTGGGCGGCGATCCGGAATTCTTCGAACGCCCCGAATGGATCGCGGTCCGCGACGCCTATGGCATGCGGTTCCGTGAGACGCGCAATTTCTCACCCACCTTCATGTACAACGCGCTGCGCTCGGGTGAAGCCGACGTGATCAGCGCCTACACCTCGGACGGTCGGATTGCGGCGGATCGGCTGGTCGTGCTCGAAGACCCGCGCGAGGCGCTCCCCAGTTACGACGCGATGCTGATGCTTTCGCCGCGCGTTGCCGGCGACGAAGCGCTTGTCGCTGCGCTTCAGCCGCTTGTCGGCGCGATTAGCGTCGAAGCGATGCGTGAGGCCAATTACGCGGTGGACCGGGAGGATGATGGCAAGCTCTCGCCGAAGGACGCGGCAGCAAGACTGGCGGAGACTATCGGACTCTAGCGTGCCTTGCGCCAGATCTGGGTCTGGCAGAATGGGCCGATGCAACCCTTCACTTCGAGCACATTCGGCCCTTTGCGGCGCAGGACCGAGCGATAGCTCTTGCCGGTGTTGGGATCATAGATCGTCCCGCGCCACAGCGTCGGCTCTTCCTTGAAATTGGACAACACCGGTAGACCCAGCAGCTTGCGTTTCTTCAACCTCGGATTGGGGTTGTAGATGTCGCGCTGATCCTGACCATCAGGGGGCGTGACAAGGAATCGGGAAATCTTGCCGCAGGTTGTCGCACCGCACTTCGAAATCGTTACGATCGCATCCTTGTCTTCGGTCACCCAGCGCCCGTCGATCGAATCGGCTGCAACCGCCGGTGCGGCGAACAATGCGGATAAGCTGGCGAGGGCGACAAGCGAACGGCGCAGGATCATAATTCTCTCCGGACAGATACACCCCATCATTCGCACGAATCGGCAACCCGGTTACATGGCTGCCTTGCGGAGGCTAGTCGAAGCCAACCCCGATCGGCCAGCGACGACCGCAAATTCCAAGAACCTTGAACAGTGTCCCCATCTCGGCATCGTCAACAAGGCGATCGTATTGGCGCTGAAGCTGTTCGGCCTGGCCCGGAGATTTTCGCGCCAAGGCTTCATGGCGCGTGTCGATCCCGAGCTGCCTCAGCCATTCGCCCTGCATCTGCAGGCCCATTACCTCGGCCCCGTTCTTTTCGGCCACATCCTTGAGCAATTCGAAATCGACATGTGCGGTCATGTCCGCTTCGCCGGGATGGCTGAGCGGGTCGACCTTCTTGTGCTTCCTGATCGCCTGCAGGGTCGAACCGGCACTCAGTTCGAATGGGCCGTAATCGATGATTAGCGCCGCTCCACCCTGGTTGGTCAACCGCTGCGCAATTTCTGCCATCACCGTCGCCGCAGCCGGGCTGGTCTCGATCGTCGAACCTTGCGAAGCGCTGCGCCAACTTGACGGTACGACCGAGTCCATCGGCTTGTCACCGGCGACAAAAACAAAGCGATCATCGTCGAGGCCGATCATCCGCTCGTGCCAGCCTTGGGCGGAACGAACCAGCTGGTGGATCGGCAAGGCATCGAAGAATTCATTGGCTACGATCAATAGCGGGCGGTCATCGGGCAGCGTCGACAGGTCGTTGTGGAATCGCACGGCAGGGAATTCCTGGCGCTGGATCTTTCGCAACTCGATCGAGCCTTCGACAAAGTGCAGATGCGGGTCGAACCCGTACTTTCCCGCCGCGCGCAGGACATCCTTGGTCAATGTGCCGCGACCGGGCCCGAGTTCGACATAATGGATGTTGTCGGATTGTCCCATCTTCACCCACAGATCGGCAATCCAGAGTCCAACGAGTTCGCCGAACATTTGGCTCACCTCGGGCGCAGTGACGAAGTCGCCTTCCTCGCCTAGCGGATCGCGGCTGGCATAGTAGCGCGCGTTGCTCTCGCCCATGAATTGCGTGAGGCTGATCGGTCCGTTTTCGCGGATCAAACGACGGAACGTATGCCCGAGATTGGCGGCCTTTTCTTCGGCTTCAGCCTTGGCCTTGGCTTCGGCCTCTTGCTTGGCCTTTTCTTCGGCTTCCGCTTTGGCTTTTGCTTCAGCGGCAGCCTTCGCCTCGGCTTCCTTCTTCGCTTTGGCTTCGGCCTTGGCCTTCTTTTCAGCCTCGCGTTTGGCCTTGGCAGCCGCTTCCCGTTTGGCTTTCTCTTCGGCCTTGCGCTTCGCCTCGGCCTCTTTCTTCGCTTTGGCAGCCGCTTCGGCCTTGGCCTTTTCCTCTGCTTCCTTCTTGGCTTTGGCTTCGGCCTCGCGCTTGGCCTTGGCTTCTGCTTCGGCCCTGGCCTTCTCCTCCGCTTCCTTCTTCGCTCGAGCCTCGGCTTCAGCCTTGGCCTTGGCTTCGGCCTCCTTCTTGGCCCTTTCCTCGGCCTCTTTTTTCGCTTTGGCTTCTGCCCGGGCCTTGGCCGCCGCTTCGGCCTTGGCCTTCTTTTCGGCTTCGCGCCTGGCTTTCTCTTCTGCTTCGCGTCGCGCCTTCTCTTCGGCTTCCTTCTTGGCCTTAGCCTCTGCCGCAGCTTTCGCTTTGGCTTCGGCCTCGCGCTTCGCCTTCGCCTCTTCTTCAGCCAAAGCAGCCGCTTCTTCGGCCTTGGCCTTGGCTTCGGCTTCAGCCGCCGCCTTCGCCAAAGCTGCTGCCTCTTCCTTGGCCTTGGCCTCGGCCGCAGCTGCCTCGTCCCGCTCTTTGAGTTCCTTTGCCTGCGCCTCAGCCAAACTCAGGACAAGCGATTCGCTGCCGTCCGGCTCGATCAGCCGCAGCTTCGGGCGCCACAGGCGCGGATCGTCATCTGTGATCAGGCCGTCGCTGGAGAGCTCCCCGCGCCCGTGCCAACCGGCTTGCGGGTCACCGCGTAGAGCGTGACAATCAATCCAATCAGTATCAGCGGTACGGACAGCCATTGCCCCATCGATAGCCCTGTATCCTGCACGAGGTAACTCAATTGTGCGTCAGGTTCGCGGAAAAATTCGTTAACGAACCGCGCGATCCCCATACCGAGGGTGAACACACCGACGAGGAAGCCGGGTCGATAGCGCGCCTTTGTCTTCCAGAACAGCAGCATCAGAATTACCAGCAGCGCCAGACCTTCCAGCCCTGCCTGATAGAGCTGGCTGGGATGGCGCGGCACTTCGTCTGCGTTGGGGAATATCATCGCCCAGGAAACATCGGTAGCGCGACCCCAAAGCTCGCCATTGTTGAAGTTTGCAAGACGACCCAGCAGCATCCCCATAGGGACGCTGACCGCGATGTAGTCGCACACGCGCAGGAAATTGAGCTTGTCGCGCCAACCGACAAACACGATCGCGGCCACGACGCCCATCAGTCCGCCGTGGAAGCTCATACCGCCGTCCCACAGCCGCAACAATTTCCAGCTGACCCAGCCATCGCCCGAGAAATCGGTGAAAGCGCTCGGGATTCCGGTGTCGCCACCGGTGTAGAACGCTGCATATCCCAGCCTGCCACCGAGGATCACGCCAAGGGTGCAATAGAAGAAGAGGTCGTCAACGTGTCGCTGCGCCATCGGTGCGCCGGGCGCCTTGAGCATGCGTGAGGTGTGCCAGTAGGCAAAAAGGACACCGATCAGATAAGCCAGTGAATAGAAGCGCAGCGTGAAGAATCCAAAAATGTCGATTCCCGGCGTCAGCCCCAGACTCGACCAGTAAATCGGATCTGCAGCGCCGCTTGTAGCAAGTAGTGACAGCACGAAAGTAACCTCTTAAGAGCGATGCAAAGTCGTATCGGCGCATCTGCCGGGCGGCTTGTGGCATAGCGAGTGGCTTGGGGGAAGCCCAGCGCGTGCCGGGATCATTCAGGTGCCGCTCAGCAGCGGCATAGTCGAACGAATATGCAAGGTTGATTAGGAGAGTTACCCGCATGCCCACCCAGCTGGACACTGCACTCGAAACGATCATCGGTGAGCTGACCAAGGAAGGCCAGCCGTTTGCGACCGCGCCGTTTGAACGCGGTGGCGTCGAGATGCCTGCTTTTGCAGTTTCGCCCCCATCACTGGCGCACTACTTCGCGCACTTCTGCAACGAACATAAGGACGTGCCTTTCCTGGTGGATGGCGAAATCCGTATGACCTTCGGCGAAGCCTACGCTGCCTGTGTGTGCGTGGCCCAGAGCCTCGCCAACGACCATGGCATCGAGAAGGGCGATCGGGTCGGCATCGCCGCGCGCAACTCCGCAAACTGGATTATCGCCTATATGGGCATCGCGATGGCAGGTGGCTGTGTCACGCTGCTCAACGGTTTCTGGTCGGGCGAGGAGCTCGCTTACGGAATCGATCTTGCCGAGTGCAAGCTGGTGCTTGCCGATGCGGGGCGTGCCGCGCGGCTTGAAGGGCACGATCACAACGCTTCGCTGGTGCTGTTCGATCACGACAAGGCTCCCGCGGAGGGTCTCGCCAATGTCTGGTCCGTTCCGGGCGCGGACGCCCCTTCGGCTGCGATGGCCATGCTCGGTCAGCTCGGGCCGGATGATCTTGCGACAATCCTCTACACCTCCGGCTCGACCGGGAAGTCGAAAGGTGCATGGTCTGACCACCGCGGCGTGGTGCACGGCGTAATGAGCTATGTCAGCCAGAGCGCGATGGCCAAAATCCTGCTCGAGAGCCAGGGCGAGGACGTTTCGGCGCAACCTTGCGCGCTGGTTGCCGTTCCGCTGTTCCATGTGACCGGCGAAGTGCCACTGTTCCTGCAAAGCTACGCGATTGCGCGCAAGCTGGTGTTGATGCCGAAATGGAATGCCGCCGAGGCTATCCGGCTCATGGCCGAAGAAAAGGTGACTTACTTCGTCGGCGTTCCGCTGATGAGCTACGAGATTGCCAACCACCCCGATCGCGAGAAATACGACCTGTCGGCCTGCAAGAGCTTTGCCGCTGGCGGCGCTCCGCGCCCGGTCGAACACGTCACCAAGATCAAGGAAGCGTTCCCCGAAGGCTTCCCGCTGCTCGGCTATGGCCTGACCGAAACCAATGCGGTCGGCTGCGGCAATTTCAATGAGAATTACATCGCCAAACCCGGATCGACCGGTCGCGCGAGTGTCCCGATGGTCGATCTCGCGATCCTGGACGATGACGGCAACAAGCTGGCGCAAGGCGACATCGGCGAAGTCTGTATCCGCTCGGTGGCGAACTTCCGGGGCTATTGGAACAACGAGGAAGCGACCAGCGCCGCTTTCACTGCCGACCAATACTTCCGCACCGGCGATCTCGGCTATCTCGACGAGGACGAGTATCTGTTTATCGTCGATCGCAAGAAGGACATCATCATTCGCGGCGGGGAGAACATCTCCTGCATCGAAGTCGAAGATGCGGTCTATGCGCATGACGATATCGCCGAATGTTCGGTGTTCGGCCTTCCCGATGAGCGGATGGGCGAGGTTCCGGCGGCGGTGTTCCGGACCAAGACCGGTCGTGCGGAGATCGCCCCGGGGCAGCTGCGAGAGTTCCTGCTTACTCGGATCGCTCCGTTCAAAGTGCCGCTGGAAGAGCATATCTGGGTGTCGACCGAGGTGCTGCCGCGACTGGGCACTCAGAAGATCGACAAGAAGACTTTGCGCGAGGAATACAAGCAGAAGCTGATTGCCGCGTGACAAGTCGCGCCGCAATTCGGCGGCCTGATTGAAAGAGCAACAATGACCACGCGCCGGGTTCCGAACCAACGCGCAATACTCGATCGCCGCGCCTTGGCGGAACGGATCGCCGCGTTGGTCGATGAGAACGGCCAGGCGGCCCGGCCTGCGGTTCTTCAGGCGCTGCGCGAAGCACTGGATAGCGGTCGCAAAGAGCTGGCTCGACGGCTCGCCGAACGACCGTCTGCAGGATATGACTGTGTCCACGGCCACTCGTTTCTGATCGACCAGCTGGTGCGGGTCATCCACGATTACGTGACCGAGCACGTACACCCGGCGCACAATCGTACCGCTGCAGAGCGGCTCGCGATCCTCGCCGTCGGCGGTTACGGCCGCGCCGAAATGGCCCCGCATTCGGATGTCGACATCGCATTCATCACGCCGATGAAGCGCGCACCCTGGTGCGAGCAGGTGATCGAAGCGATGCTCTACCTGCTATGGGATCTCGGCCTGCAGGTGGGGCATTCAAGTCGGACGATCGGCGACAGCATGAGGATGGCGAAGGAGGATCTGACGATCCGCACCGCCCTGCTCGAAGGGCGGCTGATCTGGGGGGATCAAGCCCTCTACGAAGAGCTTCGCCAAAGATTCTGGCGCGAAGTCGTTCGCGGCAGCGAACGGCAATTCCTGACCCAGAAACTGGCCGAGCGGAACGATCGTCACAAGCGGATGGGTGACAGCCGCTATGTGGTCGAACCCAATATCAAGGAGGGCAAGGGCGGCTTGCGCGATCTCCAGACACTGTACTGGATCGGCAAGTATATTCACGGGGTCGATAGCGCTGCCGAGCTGGCAGAGATCGGACTGTTGACACGCTCCGAATATCGCAGTTTTCGCCGTGCCGAAGGGTTCATGCTGGCCGTGCGCTGCCACATGCATACCATCACCGACCGGGCCGAGGACCGGCTGACATTCGATCTGCAACGGGAAGTCGCGGCGCGGATGAACTTTGCCGACCGCCCCGGCAAGAGCGCGGTCGAGCGGTTCATGCAATTCTACTTCCTGCAGGCGAAGCGGGTCGGCAACCTGACGGGTGTCTTCCTGGCACACCTCGATGACGAATTCGCCAAGAAGCGCGTTCGCGGCGGGTTCTTCGCCGGCTGGAACGCCAAGCCCCGGCAATTGAAGGGCTACGTCGTCGAAGGAGGGCGGATCAAGGCGCCGACCGATGACTGGTTTGCGAAAGACCCGGTTCGGCTGGTCGAGATTTTCCAGCTTGCCGAAGCCGAAGGGCTCGAAGTGCATCCCGATACGATGCGGCAAGCGGATCGGGATTCTAAGCTGATCAAGACCTCCGTCCGCAAGGACAAGCGCGCCAACGCGCTGTTCCTCGACCTGCTTGGCGGTCGCCGCGACCCCGAAACAGCCTTGCGGTGGATGAACGAAGCGGGCGTGTTCGGGCGCTTCGTGCCCGACTTCGGCCGGGTCAACGCGCAAATGCAGTTCGACATGTATCACCACTACACGGTCGATGAACACACCATCCGGGCGATCGGCCTGCTCAGCCAGATCGAACGCGGCTTGCTGAAGAAAGATCATCCGCGCGCGACCAAGCAAATCCACAAGGTATCCTCGCGACGGGCGCTGTTCGTGGCGGTGCTCCTGCACGATATTGCCAAGGGGCGCGGCGGCGATCATTCGGTCCTGGGTGCCGAGGTTGCACACCAGCTGTGCCCGCGCTTCGGACTCGACGAAAAGGAAACCGAACTGGTTGCCTGGCTCGTCCTGCAACACCTGCTGATGAGTTCGACCGCGCAGAAACGCGACCTGACCGACCCCAAGACGATCGAGGACTTCGTTGCCGAGGTGAAGACGCTCGATCGCCTGCGCAACCTCGCAATCCTGACGGCGGTCGATATTCGCGCAGTCGGTCCCGGGACATGGAACAGCTGGAAGGGTCAGCTGCTGGGGGAACTGTACGACGCGGCGCAGGAGCGCCTCCGGCTCGGCCATATGCGCCATGGCCGGAAGGAGCGCGTGCATGCAAAGAAGGCCGCCGTCGCCGAAGTGCTGGGCGCAAAGGCCGGATTGATCGACGAAGTCGGCGAGATGATGAGCGACGCGTATTGGATCGCCGAGCCCGAGGACATTATCGCCAAGAACTTCATCCAGTACGAGGTTGCGCAGCAGATCGAGGAGCATCTTTCGATCCATTGCGAACCCGACGAAGATCGCGGCGCAACACTGGTGAGCGTCATCGCCTCGGACCACCCCGGATTGTTCTACCGCATTGCCGGCGGCATCCATCTTGCGGGCGCAAACATCATCGATGCTCGCATCCACACAGCGATGAACGGCTACGCAGTCGACAATTTTCTGGTCCAGGATCTGCACGGCAAGCCGTTCCGCGAAGCGAGCCAGATAGCCCGATTGAAGAAGGGCATTCGCGATGCCCTGCTCGCCAAGGTCGAACTGGTGCCGAAACTCGCTGCGCGGCCGCTGTCGCACTCGCGAGCCAGGACGTTCGATGTCGCGCCGAGCGTCAATTTCGACAACACCGCGTCGAACAACTTCACCGTTGTCGAAGTCACCGCTCGCGACAGGCCGGCGCTGCTCAACCGATTGGCCCACGCGCTCTATCGCGCCAATCTTATTGTTCAGTCAGCGCATGTGACCGCCTATGGCGAAAGCGCGGCGGACACATTCTATGTAACCGACCTGACCGGTTCGAAAGTGTCTGCGCCCGAGCGGCTGGCCGAGATCGAAGCGTTGCTGCTTGATGCGGCCAGCGATAAGCGTCAGGAACAGCTCGAAGATGCGTGATTGCAGCTCGTCGAGTGCGATATTGAATTAGGTTGCGTTTTACGAACCTTTCGTTATTGGCCGTCGGCCATATCTCAGGGAGAGAGACAAATGGCAGTAATAACCCCCGCGCGGACCCTAACCGCACTCCTTCTTTGCAGCGCAGCGACATTCCCCTTTGCCGCCCATGCGCAAGATGCCGAAGTGGCCGGCGAGGCCGCTGAGACAACCGAGAACCAGATCCTCGTCACCGGCTCGCGCATTCGCCGCCAGTCGCAAGGCGATCTGGCATCGCCGCTCGCGACAATCGGCAGCGAAGCGATCTCCGACATCGGCGCGCAGAATATCGGCGAAATCGCTCAATCGCTCACGATCAACAGCGGTGCGCAGAACAACCCGGACGCCTTCACCCAAGGCGGAACCACCGGCACGTCGAATATCAACCTGCGCGGGCTGGGCGTTGCCTCGACGCTGATCCTGCTCAACGGCAAGCGGCAAACTCTCTCAGCTGCGCCGACCAATGACGGGATCAATTTTGTCGATACCAGCTCGCTGGTTCCGCTGATCGCGGTCGAGCGCGTCGAGATCCTCAAGGACGGCGCCTCGTCGCTCTACGGTTCGGACGCTGTTGCTGGCGTGGTCAACTTCATCACCCGCGATCGCTACGAAGGTCTGCTCGTTTCGGGAGAATACACAGAGCACCTCGGAACCGGCGACTATTCTGAATACAACATCCAGGCGCTGGCCGGCTTCGAGGTCGGCGACTTCAACCTGATGGGCGCGATCAGCTATGTCGATCGTTCGGCTCTCACCACTGCAGAGCGACGCCTGTCTCAACCTGCCGACGATACCTCTGCGCTTGGTAATCCCGGTGCGTTCTTCGGTGTCCCGGGCGTCCCGGCCGGCGCGCCCTTCATCGATCCGGGATGTGCGGGTGCGGGCGGATTCCCGCTCCCCGCAAGTGCGGCCACCGCACCGCTGGTCCCTCAGGGTATCGGGTTCTGTGGATTCGATTTTGGCGAGTTCTTCAACCTCGTTCCCGACGAACAGCGCCTGACTGCTTTCGTTTCGGCCAAGGCCGATCTGTCCGACAGCGTGCGTTTCAGCGCCGAGGTCGGCTATGCCACCAACGAAGCGACCCGCGGCAACTCACCGACCTTCCCGTTCCTGCAGCTGGGACAGGCAGTGGTGCCGACCTTCAACCCGAACAACCCGTTCGGTGCGAATGTCGTGTTCTTCGGCCGAGCCAGCGGCAACGGTGGCGAAGTGTCACCTGCCACGTTTGAATCCGACACGTTCCGCGTCTCGACCACTCTGGAAGGCGACTTCGACGGGTTCCTCCAGAATGGCCTTTGGAATGTCAGCCTGACCTACGCCGACAACCAGTTCCAGGCGGCGACGGAAGACACGGTCCGCGATCGTTTCGCCTGCGCTCTACGCGGCTTCAACGCCAGTCCCGCTTTCAACGCAGCGACCGGGCTCGATTGCACGGCTAGTAACCCGTTCCTGACTGCAAACGGTGCGACCATCCCTGTCGATGGAACCTTCTTCAACCCGTTTGCGACCGCGCTCGCTGGCGGAACCAATGCCAACGCCGCGCTGCTCGATTACATCACCGAGTTCTCGCGATCGAACCGTGGGGCCGAGCTGTTCGTTGCCGAAGGCTTCATCTCGGGCGAGCTGTTCGACCTGCCGGCCGGTCCGGTCGGCATCGCGATCGGCGCGCAGTATCGCGATCAGCGGATCTCGGCGAATTTCGACGATATCACGCTCAACGACGGCTTTGCCTTCCTGATCGGCGAACAGGCCTTTGCCGGTGGGCAGGACGTCTATGCGATTTTCGGCGAATTGAATGTGCCGATCGTCGATTGGGTGGACCTGCAACTGGCGCTGCGGTTTGAGGACTATGGCGACGAGGGCGGCGACACACTCGATCCCAAGATCGCGCTCCTGGTGCGTCCGACCGAGTGGCTCTCGCTGCGCGGCTCGTTCTCGACCTCGTTCCGCGCACCGTCGACCTTCCAGCTGCAAGGTCAGTCGACCACGCTGCAGCAGGTTTCGGACCCTGCCAATGGCGGTGCCAATGCCTTTGTCGCCGTCCGCGCAGTCGGCAACCCGAACCTGATTCCAGAGGACTCGACGGCCTACAACCTTGGCTTCACGCTTGAGCCGATCTTCGGCTTCGAGATCAGCGCCGATTACTACAACTTCGAATTCGAAGATGCGATCGTGCAGACGGCCGCGCAGTCGATCGTGAATGCCGATCCGAACGGACCAAACATCATCCGCAGCCCGGCCGGCACGATCATCCAGGTCAACAACAGCTATGTGAACGCCGCAAGCGTCACGACGTCTGGTGTCGACTTCTCGGTCCGCTACCGGATCGATGCGGGCTTCGGCACGATCACGCCGAGCTTCGAGGGCAACTACGTGTTCGATTATGAGCTTCAGACCTCGGTAGGCGGCCCGATCATCGATGGTGCAGGCAATCGCAACTTCACCAATTTCGGTTCGCCGACCCCGGAACTGCGTTTCAATGCCGGTCTTCAACTCGAAGCCGGAGCGCACTCGTTCAACATCTTCGGGCGCTACATCGACAGCTATCTCGACGATCAGAACGGCAATGCGCAAATCGACAGCGATTTCCGGGTCGACCTGCAATACAGCGTCGCGATCAACGAATTCTTCGATCGTGACCGCCTGCTGCAACTGACCGTTGGCGCACGTAACATCTTTGATGTGACCGCACCGCAGGTCGCCACCAATGGCGGCTTCGACAGCCGGGTCCATGACCCGCGCGGGGCGCTGCTTACGGTCGGCCTGGTTGGCGAATTCTAAGACCGCCCGAAGGCTTGCTCAAATCGCGAAGGGCGCTCCGGCAACGGGGCGCCCTTTTCTTATGCAGTTTGCCGCGCTCCAAACAATGCAGTGCCGACCCGCACATGAGTCGCGCCCAATTGGATGGCGGTTTCGAAATCGCCGCTCATGCCCATGCTGAGCCCTTCCAGACCATTGTCTTCGGCCAGCTTGTGCAGCAGCGCGAAGAAGGGCGCCGGTTCGATCCCGGCGGGTGGGAGGCACATCAGGCCAGCCAGAGGAATATCCGCTTCACGCACTTTCGCGATGAATTCCGGCACCTGCGCGATCCGACACCCGCCCTTCTGCTCCTCGTCGCCGATATTGACCTGGATGAAGCAAGGCACGCGCTTGCCTGCCTTGTCCATCGCCTTGGCCAGGGCTTTCAGAAGGCTCGGGCGGTCGAGCGAGTGGATCACGTCGAACAGTTCAACCGCATCCTCGGCCTTGTTGGACTGTAACTGACCGATCAGATGCAGTTCCAGATCGGGCCAGGCCGCACGCAATTCCGGCCATTTGCCTTGCGCCTCCTGAACGCGGTTCTCGCCGAAGACGCGCTGTCCCGCTTCCAGCAGCGGAGCAATCCTCTCCGCAGGATGCGTCTTGCTCACCGCTATCAGGGTCACTTCGTCGCGATCGCGTCGCGCGATACTGCATATCCGGGCGATTTTCTGTTCGACTTCCACGAGGCGGGCGGCTGCACTTTCCATGGGAGGCAGCTATAGCGCTCCGATGCCAGATTCAACGCCTCTTCCGGACTATTGGCTGCTTTCCGACGAACGGAACGAGCATCTCCTGGACTGCGTCCTGCAGTCATTCACCGCGCCGCTGGCATTCGTGTATCGCCATTATCACTTGCCGCCGGACGAGCGCTTGAACCGGTTTCTGGAGTTGAAACGCCTATGCCGGAAGGAAGGGCATCTGGTCATACTGGCAGACAGCGCCATGACCGCGCGCGAATGGAGTGCAGATGGCATCTACGGCGCTCCACTGGCGCTCTATCCACGCCGCCACGAGCTCCTCCACATCGCCACCGCACACAATATGCGTGAAATCGCCCAGGCCAATCGGATCGGAGCCGATGCGATCATGCTTTCTCCGGTGTTTCCAACGCGTTCGCATCCCGGGACAGACACCCTTGGCGTCAATCGCTTCCTGATGTTGGCCAGATATGCGCATGCTCCCGTCATCGCGCTTGGCGGTATGAACCGGCAGAGATCGCGACGAATGCGCTGGCCGCGCTGGGCGGCGATAGACGGACTTTCGACCGGCAGTCCGCGACCCGGCGCTTGACCGGAGTCCTGCAAAGATTCATGATGTGTTCCAATAGGAGGGTCATGTGGCCACGCGAGCTGTGAATACTCGGAAATCGACCGCCGATTGGCGCGCTGGACTGCGCCGTTCGCTGCGTCGTGCTGCGCAAATGACCGGGGCTGGCTTGCTGATTATGGCAATGCTGTTCCTTGCGCTTTCGCTGGTGAGTTACACGCAGACCGATCCGAGCCCTTCGACCGCGGCAGCACCCGACCAGATCAGCAACTGGATGGGCGCGGCCGGCGCCTGGACCGCAGACCGCGTCCTGTTTGCGTTCGGACTGCCAGGTATCCTGCTGTTGCCGCTGCTCTACATCTCGGCGCGCAAGCTTTGGCGCGATGTCGAAAATGACGATGACATCGACATAATCCCCGAATCCACCCGCTGGTGGCTGCCGACCGGGCTGCTGCTGATCGCGATGATGCTGCTCGGCACGGTGCTTTCGCTGACTTTCGACACCGCCGGAGGAACCCTGCCCGCGCAGCTCGGCGGAGTTTCGGGTTTGCTCGGGGCAAGCGCCATCGAAGCGATTGGCACCCGCTTTGGCGAGAGCGCGTCGGGCTGGATCATATTGGGATCGGCTCTGGCATCGCTTGGCGTGTCCGCCGCGCTGCTCACGCGGGTCTTCGCGATCGATTGGCGCGCCCTGCTGACTTTGCCGGAATTCCTGAAACCGGAAAGCGGTTTGCTGGCGAAGCTGCCCGGATTTCGGCGCCTGGGGCAGATCGCGCTGCCTGACGGTGACAGGGAAGCCGCCGGAACAAAATCGAAGACGCGACGCAAACCCAAGGTTGAGGCCGAAGCTCGCGCGGAACCGACACCGCGGCGTTCGCCCGAAATCACGGACCCATCGGCGCCTCCGAAGAAGGCCACACCGGCCAAGCAGAATCAGCGCGACATGTTCGCGAGCTATGAACTTCCGAGCCTCGATCTGCTGGCAGATCCGCCAGAGGACAACACGCCGAAGCTCGACAAGCTCGCGCTCGAACGCAACGCCCGACTGCTCGAAAACGTGCTCGACGACTTCAACGTCAAGGGTGAGATCACCGCGGTGCGGACCGGTCCGGTCGTGACGATGTACGAGCTTGAACCCGCCCCGGGGATCAAGGCCAGCCGGGTGGTCGGCCTGGCGGAGGATATTGCCCGCAATATGAGCGCGATCTCGGCCCGCGTCTCGCCGATCCCGGGCAAGACGGTGATGGGGATCGAGCTTCCCAATACCGACCGTCAGATGGTCATGCTCAAGGAATTGGCCGCCTGTGCTGCCTTTGCCGAGGCCAAGGGCAACCTGCCGATCATCCTGGGCAAGGATATTGCCGGTGAGCCGATCATTGCCGATCTGGCCGCCATGCCGCACTTGCTCGTCGCGGGGACCACCGGCTCGGGCAAGTCGGTTGGCCTCAACTGCATCCTGCTGAGCCTGCTGTATCATTTCACGCCTGCCGAATGCCGACTGATCCTGATCGATCCCAAGGTGCTCGAGCTCAAGAGCTACGACGATATCCCGCACCTGCTGTCACCCGTAGTCACCGAGCCGCACAAGTCTGTTCGCGCGCTCAAGTGGGCGGTCGAGGAGATGGAGAAGCGCTACCGGATGATGAGTTCGGTCAATTCGCGCAACATCAACTCTTTCAACGAGAAAGTCCGGGCCGCAGCGGCCAAGGGCAAGCCGCTGGGGCGCCGGGTTCAGACCGGATTCGATCCCGACACCGGCGAACAGCTCTATGAAGAAGAGCAGCTCGACTACGAACCGCTGCCGCAGATCGTCCTGATCGTCGACGAACTGGCCGACTTGATGGTTACCGTCGGCAAGGAAATCGAAGTGCTGATCCAGCGCCTGAGCCAGAAATCTCGGGCAGCCGGGATCCATCTGATCATGGCCACCCAGCGCCCCTCGGTCGACGTCATCACCGGCGTGATCAAGGCCAACCTGCCGACCCGCATCAGCTTCAAGGTCACCAGCCGGATCGACAGCCGCACCATTCTGGGCGAGCAGGGTGCCGAACAGCTGCTTGGCAGAGGCGACATGCTCTACAAGCCAAACACCGGTGCAACCGTGCGCGTCCACGGCCCCTTTGTCAGCGATGAGGAAGTCGAAGCGGTCGCCGACTTCTGGCGCGCGCAGGGCACGCCTGAATATATCGACGCGGTGACGGAGGAGCCGGAAGACGGCGGCGGACTGACCTTCGAGGACGACCTCACCGCTTCCGACAATCCTGACGAACGCAAATACCGCCAGGCGTGTCAGATCGTGATCGAGAACCAGAAAGCGTCGGGATCTTGGCTGCAGCGCCAGATGGGTGTTGGCTACAACACCGCCGCCAAATGGATCGAACGGATGGAAAGCGAAGGGCTGGTCGGCCCAGCAAACCATGTCGGCCGGCGCGAGATCTTTCGCGATCAGGATGGCAATCCGATCTAGCGCCTAGCGGTCATCCTCGTCAGGTTCGGATTCGGGTTCATCATCGCCTTCCGCAATCGAGATGATCCGCTCGAGCGCCTCTTCTTCCTCATCATCCTCGGCATCGCGTTCGGCCAGTTCTTCCTCGGTCAAAGGTCGAAACCGGATCGATACGGGTGTGATTGTACCGTCGTCGCGCTGGCGAACCCGGACAATACCGCGCTGGTCGCGATCGCGCATTTCCTCTTCGATCTCCAGCGCACGGTCCTGGCCGACATAGAAGCGTCCGCGTCTGAGGCTCCTCCGGCCATAGACGCTTGCCGGGTTGGCGCGGGCGGGATGGGCGCAGTCCTCTAACGCGTCTTCCTCGATCCGTTCGGCGCGGTCGAGTTCGGGCGCGTCACCATAGAGGCAGAGCAGCTGCGGGCCGGGATCAAACCGCCGCAGCTCACCGTCGTCATCCTCGCCGGCGGCCGGAGGCTCGGGCCAATCGTAAGTGAACTCCACATAATGGCCCCGCAGCAAGTCGCGCGGGTCGTATCCGTCGACCTCGACGTCCCAGTCGGTCCCCTGGCGGCTCAACTGGTCGCTCCAGCCCCATAGGCCGGCGAGACCGAGGACCGGGAGCAGGCAAGATGCGAGGATCGGCAGGCGTCCAATCACTGGCGCGATTCCTCCTCTGCAGCGTCGACCGGTGCAAACTTGCGGCTGACCCGGACTGCAATCCAGGCGATGGCCAGGATCAGAATTCCCGAAACGATCAGACCAAAGCCGCTCAGCAAGAGGTCACTGGCCAGTTCGAAGCTGAGGATGATGAGCCGCAAGGCAATAACCGCGACGGCCAGTTGAAACACGCCGCGCCAACCTGCGTAGATCGCTGCCGCAGCAATTCCGACCCACAGGGCCATGAACAGGATCGCAGCGAGGATATCGATGTCATTCGCTCCGAAGGCGAGAGCAATGGCAAGGCCGGACCCCATGATGATCGCACCCGACATCTGGCCGGAGAAGTTGCGGCGAACGGCCACGACCAAAATGCCGGCGAACACAGCTACGGCGGCGCGGGTAAACTGGCTGGCTGCCCCAATCACCGGCTCAGTCGAGTCGAAAGCACCAACACTCGCCAACGCGCAAAAGGCCGAGCCTCCGACGACCGCATAGGCCAGTCCAAGTTGCTCGATCCGGCGCCAGAAATCGGCACGATCGCCCCGTTGCCTCAACCACGCGCCAACGGGTGCGAACAGCACTGGCAAGGCAGTCACCAATGCCATCCAGACATAGGGAGGCGCCTCGTCTTCCATGCGGATCACCAGGTCGTCTTGCGCGTAACTGTATTCCCAGACGCAATAGATCGCCCCACCGACCAGGACTGCGGCCGTCAGCCAGCTGCGCCCCATCAGGAGCAGAAGCGGACCAAACAGAAGCAGCCAGATCGCCAGCGGCTCCCACAGGGGCGCGCTGGTTTGGTAGACCTGGCCGAGGTGACCGAAGAATGTCAGGCCGAGCGCAGCGGCCACGAACAACAGCGCTTCGACCGCCCAAGGGTTGCCCTTCGACAAACCCTCCCCGCGCAGGAACAATGCCCCAAGCGCCCCGACGATCAGCGCAAAGTGAACCGCAAGCCGGATCTGACCCGGAATATCATCCCAATTCGCGGCAACAACGGATATCAGCCCCAGGCCGATCGCGAGCGCACCGATTCCGAATACCGCCCACAATGCCAGCGGACGGGCGTTCTCGTCTTCGTAGGCCACCAGTCGCGCGCGCGTTTCATCGTCGATGAGACCGGCGGCATGCCAGACGTCGATTTTGCGCACGCTCATGGCGACAGACTAGCGGTCGATCCGAACGGCGCAAGCCGAGCGGCAAAGACAGCTCCAGGCTATTCCAGCCCCTCATTTGTCATGACCGTCAGCTCGGCAACCGCTTGCGCGCTTGCAGATTGCACTTCGTCGGTGGCCGGGACCAGCCCGATCGCAGCGAGCGGTCCATCCGCCCCCCAGCTTTGCGCCCACTGGTTGAGATATTCCTGGATCCCCGGGGTCACACCGATATGGGCTTTCTTGACGTAGATATAGAGTGGGCGCGAGCCGGGGTAACTGCCGTCGGCGATCGTCTCTGCGGTTGGCAAGACCCCGCCCATTGGCAAGCCTTTCACCGAGTCGGCATTTTCCTCGAGGTAGGAGTAGCCGAACACACCCACAGCGCGCGGATTGTTGGCAATCTTGCGCACGATCACATCATCCTGCTCGCCCTGATCGAGATAGGCACTGTCCCCGCGCAGGGCGTGGCAATTTTGCTCGAATGCGATGCTGTCGCTTTCTTCGAGCGCCGCCATGGAGGCGTTGCGCTTGCAAGCTGGTGTCATGATGATGTCGAGCAGGGCGTCGCGTGTGCCCGAGGTCTGCGGCGGGCCATAAACAATGATCGGTTCGTTGGGGAGCGAGCCGTCGACATCCGACCAATTGGCCGCGCTTTGCTCCTCGCCAAGCGGGTTGGCAGCCAATGCGCGGTAAACGATGCTCGGCGTCAATTCGAGCTCGATCCCGTCGTCGACTGACGAAGCAAAGGCAATACCATCTCGACCGACCTTGATTTCAATCAGTTCGGTTACGCCGTTGTTTGCGCACCCGTTGAATTCGGTCGCGGTCATCCGCCGGGACGCATTGACGATGTCAGGGGTTTCCGGGCCTTGACCAGAGCAGAACGACTCGATCCCTTCGGTCGTGCCGATGGATTCGATGGCCGGGGCCGCGGCGCCTTCATTCCCGGCGACATAATCGTCTGCGACCTTCTGCGCGAATGGATAGACCGTTGAAGAGCCAACAATGGAAATCGCGTCCGCTCCAGCATCCTCTTCTGCGCCACCACAGGCCGCAAGCATCAAGGCTGACACGCCCACCGTGAGCAGGCGGGTGGTGGAGATCGAAAGCGGGTGGTTCGAATTCGCGATCATTGTTTCCTCCGAGTAAGAAAGTGGGCGACGATAACTCTGTCTCAGCCTGTTGCCGATGCGTCCGCGACCGCTGGTTCAACTGAAGACTCACCGGTCAAGTCCTCACGAGTCAGAACCAGCATTTCATTCACGCGCCGCGCATTCAAGCTCATTTCGTTTGGCGGCGATGCGACGAGACCAATTTTCGCCAATGGGCCGTCGCCCTCCCAGTTCTTGACCCATTCCTGCAGATACAGGTCCAAGCCTGGAATCGCGCGCATATGCGCTTTCTTGACATAGACGTAGAGCGGACGCGCTCCTGGATAGGCGAAGCTCGAGATGTTGTCATAGGTCGGGTCGACACCATTCATCGGCAGGCCTTGAACCTTGTCGGAGTTCTCATCCAGATACGAGAATCCGAACACACCGACAGTGCGTGGATTGGCTTCGATCTTCTGGACGATAAGGTTGTCCTGTTCGCCCTGATCCGAATAGGCCCCGTCCGGGCGCACTTCGGTGCAGACCTTCTGGTGCTCGTCCTCATCGCGCTCCTTGAGTTCGAGCATCGCCGGATTGGTGTCGCAGCCCGCTTCAAGGACCAGTTCCTTCAGCGCGTCGCGCGTACCCGATGTGCTTGGCGGGCCATAGACCAGTATCGGTTCATCGGGCAGGGAAGGATCGACATCCGCCCATGTGCGGCTTGTCTGTTCACCCCCATAGGGCCGCGCAGCCAGGGCTTCGTAAACGATCTTCGGAGTGAGATTCAGCCTGATCCCATCGACTGCCGACGCAAATGCGATCCCGTCTAGACCGACCTGCAGCTCGATGATTTCGGTTACGCCATTGGCCTGGCATTTCTCGAACTCGCTTAGTTTCATCCGCCGCGATGCATTGACCATGTCGGGCGTGTCTTCGCCGATGCCCGAGCAAAACAGCTGCACGCCCCCGCCGGTGCCGGTCTGTTCGATCAGCGGTGAGCTGTATTCGGGCTGCGACCGGGCAAAGCTCGCCGCGACTTGCTTGGCGAACGGATAGACCGTCGATGAGCCAACGGCGCGGACATAGTCACGCGATCCTCCTCCGCCATCGCAAGCAGAAAGCGCCATTGCAGCGATTGCGATGATGCCGAAGGTTGCGCGGCTTTTTTGCATAATGATCCCTGTGCTCCCAGCTTGGCGCACGGGCTAGAAACTGTCTGTGACACGCCCGTGACGATTTTCCGTCTTAGCAGGCTGGATCGGTCGCGACCAATGTTGGATTTTGCGGCCCATGAGTAAGCGCGAATTCGATCCGCGCCACGTATCCAACAAGCCCAAACGGTTTGCTCCGGAATGGCCGAAGTTGGCTGTCGATCGCCAGCGTCGACTTAAGCGGATCGTAAGAGCCCGGGGGTAAGATCGGCGATATGGGCGCCCCCTCCCTCTTCAAGCTGCTGGCCAGGCTGGCGGCACTTCTCGTCGTGGTCTGTGCCATGCCCGCCGCAGCACAGGTGCACGATACCCAATCCATTGCACCCAACTGCCATTTTGCGTCCGATCAAGAACTGGACTTCGACGAGGTAGAGGACGCAGCCGCATGGATTTGCGATGGTACCGGCTGGCGGGCGGACCAAGCGGTCGTTTGGCTGAAATTTGACTCAGACACATGGAGCGATGTGGCCCGTCCCGGTTTCTTCTATACACGCATCGCCAGATTTGAATCGATCAGCTTCGCCGCCATCGACGATGATGGTGCGACACGAAAACAGGATTACTCCGAATCGGATGGTCTTCCGTTCGCATCGGGTCCGATGTTTGAGCTGCCGCTGCCGGAGATCCGGGCTGAAACTCGCTTTGTGATAGCGCGGATCGAACACCCGCATTCGGTGCCGATGTTGACAGAGGCACGCCTCTCGGCGGTCTCAAAACCGGTAAACTGGACGCAGAAAGAGGTGATGCTGCTGGCGCTGGTGATCGGGATGTTGGTACTCCCGTTCTTCTTCGACATCAGCTTCTTCCTGGTGCTGCGTGAACGCTTCGTGCTGCTTCACGCCATCATGGTGATCACAATGATGGGCTATGTGGCAGTCGCCGGTGGCTTGATCACGGTCTTCTTCACATTGCCGCTGCCAGTCCTCGCGGTGGCGGCCCCGCTCACCTGGGCGATCGGGACCGGGTGTGCGGCCTTGTTCCTGGCCGACTTTCTCGAACCCGGGGCGCAATCGAAGCTTATGCGGCGCCTGATGTGGATCACAGGGATCTGGACCATCCTTGTGCCGGGATTCTTCTCGTTTCAGCTCCATGTCACGCACCCGATCGACGACCGCGGCTATTTTCTCGCATTCGTCCCGGTGCTCTTTCTGATCACTGCGGCGATCGTCGAAGCGGTCTTGCGAGGAAGCCGCAGTGCACGCTTTGTCGCGATCGCATGGTTCCCGATCATCCTCGCTTCTGCAGATCGACTGCTCCGCGGTCTGGGCGCCTATGTCGGCCCTTCGAACATGGATCAGGCGCTGTACATCGCGACCGGCATGGAAGTCATCATGATCAGTCTCGCCATCGCGGACCGCTTCCTCGCCTTGCGGCGCGAACGCGATGAGGCCGTAACCGAAGCGCGCATGCTGGAGCGAATATCGGAGCGCGATCCGCTCACCGGATTGATGAATCGCCGGGCCATCGAAGACCGGTTCGGCGAACTGCGCAAAGACGGTTTCGACACATTCGCCCTGATCGACCTCGATCGGTTCAAGGACATCAACGATCGTTTCGGCCATCAGGTCGGCGATGCCGCGCTGGTGGCCTGCGCCGATGCGATTTGCGGCGATGAAGATCGCAATTCGATCGCCGTGCGGCTTGGGGGAGAGGAATTCGTGGTGCTCCTGCGCGGAGCTGGCGCGGTGAAACGAGCCGAAGCGCTACGGCAAGCCATTCCGCTGCGAATTGCCCATCATGTCGAAGGGCTCGACCGTCCGGTGACGGCCAGCATGGGTGTCATCGAGCTGCCTAGAGTTGCGGCCACGACGATGAAATTCAAGGATTTCTATGCCCGCGCCGACACGTTGCTCTACGAAGCAAAGGAATCCGGCCGAAACCGGATGCTGTACGAACGCTTGACCCTCTTCGACGGGAACCAGGCCACCCGTTCAGCCGCCGCTGCTGCATAGCGCGCAAAAAATCTAATCGGCGGATTCTGGCGGCACGCCAGGCAGGAATGGGGCGATTACCTCAGGCCGGACCCGAGCCAGCCGCCCGCTTGCCCTGTCGAGCATCGCCCATTTGGTCTGCGCGCTCACCAGGGGCTTGCCGTCAGGATCGGTGAATTCGACATGTCGCACCGAGGTGGCGCCTTTGGGTGGATCGGGAATCCAGGTCGTGCCGGTGGCTGTCTCACCCGCGAAAATGTTGCCGCGGTAATCGATCTCGTGCCGGATCACGACCCAGAAGAACTGCTCCAGGTGATCGGGATCAGCGACAGCATTCCAGTGCGCGGTCGCAAGATCCTGAATCCACTGCACCCAGACCGAATTGTTGACATGGCCGAGCTCGTCGATGTGGCGCGGTTCGGCGGCAAAGGTGCGGGTAAAGCGGTTGGTCAATTCCAACTCCGTTCGGTTCGAGCGTAGTCGAGAACCGTTGGCGCGAGCGTGTCTCGACTACGCTCGACACGAGCGGCAAACGGCACTCACTCGCCCTCGCTCTTCTCGGCCATACCCATCTGCCAGAGGATGAACGCGTATTCCTCGGCGATCTCGTAAACCGAATTCCAGCGACCCGACTTGCCGCCGTGGCCCGCGCCCATATTGGTCTTGAGCAGCAGCACATTGTCATCGGTTTTCACGTCGCGCAGTCTGGCGACCCACTTGGCCGGCTCCCAATAGGTGACGCGCGGATCGTTGAGCCCGGCGGTGACCAGCATCGGCGGGTAGTCCTGCGCTGTGACCTGATCGTAAGGCGAGTAGCTGAGGATATAGGCGAAGGCCTGCTTGCTCTCGATCGGGTTGCCCCATTCCTGCCATTCGCCCGGGGTCAGCGGGAGCTCGGCATTGAGCATCGTGTTCAGCACATCGACGAAGGGAACATGCGCAACGATCGCGCCATATTGCGTCGGATCCTGGTTGACGATTGCCCCCATCAGTTCGCCGCCAGCCGAGCCGCCGCTGGCAGTAACTTTGCCTTCGGAGGTGTAGCCTTTGGCGATCAACCCGCGCCCGACATCCACGAAATCGTTGAAGGTGTTGGTGCGCTCGTAGAGCTTGCCTTGCAGGTACCAGCGTCGCCCCAGATCGTCGCCGCCGCGAATATGTGCGATGGCATAGGCAAAGCCGCGATCGACGAGCGACAGCCGCGTGGTCGAAAAGCTTGGCGGGACCGCATAGCCATAAGCGCCATAGGCATAGAGGTGCAGCGGCCCGCCCGGCCCTCCGTTCATTTGCTCGCGGTCCTTGCGCATCACGATGCTGACCGGAACCATCGTCCCGTCGCGCGCTTCGATTTCAATCCGCTCGGTGGTGTACTGCAAGGCATCGTAGCCGCTCGGAATTTCCTGTTGCTTGAGCAGCTCGAGCGAGGCGCCTGCGACATCGTAGTCGTAGACCGAATCCGGCGTGATCATGCTTTCATAAGCCAGCCGCAGCTTGGTCTGATCGTATTCGGGGTTGTTGGACAGGCCGGCGTCGTAGCTTGCTTCCGGGAAGGCGATCGGGGTCGCATCCAGAGGCGTATCGTAAGCGCGGATCTGCACCTGATCGAGGCCGTTCAGCCGCCCTTCGGTGACGAAGAAATCCTTGAACAGTTGGAAATTGGTCAGGTAGAAATCGTTCGAACCAGCAATCACCGTCTCCCACTCGCCAGGCGTTTCGATAGACGACTTGGCGAGGCGGAAGTTGAGATGATCGTCATTGGTCCAGACGAACAATTCTCCCTCGCGGATATCGACCGAATATTCGACGCCTTTGCGCCGCGGTTTGATCAGCACCTGTTCACCGGTTGGATCGGACGCGGAGACGAAGCGCACTTCGCTGGTTTCGTTGTCACCGGTCGAGATGATCAGCCAGTCCTCTTGCGCGGACAGTCCGGCCCCCACGCTGAAGCTTTCATCGCTTTCCCTGTAGAGAGCGACATCATCTTCAACCGGGGTACCGATCACGTGCAGCTTGGCTTCAAGCGTGCGCCAATTCTCGTTCGCCGGGCCGTAAACCAGCCCGGTGTCGTTCGCGACCCAGGTGAGATTGGAGCGCATGCCCGGGATTTCGTCGGCCAGCAGTTCGCCAGTCTCGAGGTCTTTGATCCGCGCGGTGTAGCGCTCCGCCCCGCTGGTGTCGGTCGAATAGGCAAGGAATCGCCCGTTCTGGCTGACCGAGGTCGCTCCAAGGCGAAAATATTCGTGCCCTTCGGCAAGCTCGTTCTCGTCAAGCAGGAGCTGCTTCTCGCCCTCACCGGACGCGCCGACAGGTTTGCGATAGTGCTTGCGGTATTGCGCACCCTCTTCGAATTCCGACCAGTAGAGGAAATCACCCCGGCGCTGAGGCACAGAGCTCTCATCTTCCTTGATCCGCGCCTTCATCTCTTCGAACAAGGCCTCGGTGAAACCCTTGTGAGGCCCCATCTGGGCTTCGAACCAGGCGTTTTCGGCCTTCACATAGTCCAGCACATCCTCATCATCGACGGTCGGATACGACTTGTCGTAGAGCCAGTCATAGGGGTCGGAGATGGTGATGCCGTGATGGGTAAAACTGTGCTCGCGCTTTTCCGCAACCGGCGGAGCTGCAGGTGTGACGGTTTCGGCGGTGTTCACGCTCTTGTGTTCCTTGTGATTGTCAGATTGCGCGGCGCCAGACGCGGCGATTGCGACCGAAAAAGCTATCGAAAGGGTGGCGATCCGGAAGAATTTCATTGTCTTGGCGTCCTGTACGCACGAGCCTGTGGTGGAAAGCGGCCTCAATTCGAACTATGTTGGAAGGTACGAAGAAACAAGCCCAAGCGGCGCCGAACGGCGCCAATAGCCGGATTATTGCCCTATGCTGATGCAGACACACGAAGCCCGCCTTTCCGCTCTCCGCAAAGAGCTGAAGCAGCGCAAGCTCGATGGCTTCATCATTCCCATTTCCGATGAGCATATGAGCGAATATGTCGGCGAATACGCGCAGCGCCTCGCTTGGCTGACGGGTTTTGGAGGTTCGGCCGGGTTCGCGGCTGTAACCTTGGATCACGCGGCGATCTTCGTTGACGGTCGCTATACGGTGCAGGTGCGCCAGCAGGTCGATGAGAAATTGTTCGAGTATCGCAGTATTCCGGGCAAACCTGGTGAACGGCTTGAGGATTGGCTCGCCGAGAATTGCGAAAATGGCGCGAAGATCGCATACGACCCGTGGCTCCACACGAGGAATTGGGTCGTGGAACTGACCAAACAGTTGGAACCCTCGGGCATCGCTTTTGTGCCTGTGAAAGGCAACCCGATCGATGCTGTATGGTCAGATCAGCCGCAGCCGTCCGATGCTCACGCAATAGTCCATGATGAAAGCTTGGCCGGGCGTTCTTCAGCCAACAAGCGCGCGCAGATTGCCGATTGGCTCACTCGGGAAGGCCACGATTCGGTGGTCATTCCCGCGCTCGATTCAATTGCGTGGCTGCTCAATATCCGTGGTGCCGACGTATCGCACACCCCGGTCGCTCTATCCTATGCCATCGCTCATGCCGATGGCCGGGCGGATCTGTTCATCGCGCCCGACAAGGTCACACCCGAGCTCATCAAGCACCTTGGCAATGCGATAACGGTGCGTGACCGTGACCAGTTCGAAACGGCGCTCAAGCAAGAGTTCCGGGGCAAGAGTGTCAGCGTCGATCCCGAGTTTGGCGTGGTCGCGATCGTGCAAGCGCTTCAGGCGGGTGGTGCGACTTGTGTCTCGCAACAGGATCCGACGATTCTCGCCAAAGCCGTGAAGAATGAGCGCGAGCGGCAGGGCCAACGCGACGCGCAGGCTCGCGATTGTGCAGCCGTTGCGCGCTTCCTGCGCTGGATCGAGATCGAGGGCCCGAGCGGAGCGATCGATGAACTTGGGGCAGCGGCGAAACTCGAAAGCTTCAGACGCGAACACGGGTCGTTGCGCGATCTTTCGTTCGACACGATCTCCGCCGCCGCCGGGCACGCCGCATTGCCGCATTACAAGGTCGACGAGGAAAGCAACATCGCGATTCCACCTGGTTCGATCTTCCTTGTCGATTCGGGCGGCCAGTACGACGACGGCACCACCGACATCACGCGCACCGTCTGGATCGGACCGGGCGAGCCCACCGCCGAGATGCGGGATCGATTCACGCGCGTGCTCAAAGGTCATATCCAGATTGCGCTTGCCGTTTTTCCTCAGGGCACCAGCGGCGGACAGCTCGACGTCCTCGCGCGACAATATCTGTGGGAAGCCGGAGTCGATTACGCACATGGCACAGGTCATGGGGTCGGCAGCTTCCTGGGCGTGCACGAAGGCCCGCAACGGATTGGCAAGCCATCGGGCGGCCAAGCCGGAACCGATCAGGAATTGTATGCCGGCATGATCCTCTCGAACGAGCCGGGCTACTACAAGCCTGACGCCTTCGGCATCCGGATCGAAAACCTCATCCTCACCGAAAAGCGAAGGATTGAGGGAGCGGAAGGCCGCTATCTGGGTTTTGAAACCCTGACTTTCGTTCCGCTGGATCGCACGTTGATCGATATCGCGCTGCTGACCCGAGCGGAGGTCGCATGGGTCGATGGCTATCACGCCAAAGTGCGCGAAATCCTCTCGCCCCAACTTTCCGGAGACGATCTGAGCTGGCTGGAGCGCGAGACGGAGCCACTCTGAGCGCATCTCCCACACGCTTGTCGTGCTACAAATGTTCCGCTAATGTTCTCCTGTTGCGAGTCGCAATTCGCAGTCAATGAGTGGAGGAACGGACATGATCGGATATGTAACACTTGGCACCAACGATCTCCCGCGTGCGGCCAAATTCTACGACGCAATAGCCGAACATTTCGGCGTTGGCCGGATGATGGAATTCGATACCTTTATCGCCTGGGGTGCGATGGGAGGCGCTCCGGGTGTGGCCGCCACAAAGCCGTTCGATGAGCAGGAAGCGACGGTTGGCAATGGCACCATGGTCGCTCTGCAGGTTGAAACTCCGGACGCGGTACAAGCGGTGTACGACACCGCGTTGGCCAACGGAGGCAGCGACGAAGGCGCGCCGGGACCGCGCGGCGACGATGGGTTCTATGCCGGCTATTTCCGCGATCCGGATGGCAACAAGTTGAACGCCTTCTGCATGACCGCCCCGGCATCATGAGCGGGCAAAGGCCGAGCGAATCGTTTATCCATCTTGGCCTTGGGGCAACGGCTGTGCCGCAGCCGCCCTTTACCGGCATCGACTGGTACGAATCCTATGGCATGCGCCACGAATCGGATGGAGCAGAGGGGCGATTGGTCTCGCAGCACAGCTTTTCCGAAGGCTGGGAAACGTGGGAAATGCACCCCAAGGGCGCCGAGGTGGTGATCTGCACCGAGGGCGCCATGGTGCTGACGCAGGAATTCCCCGATGGGAGCCGCCAACAGGTGTCGCTTACCGCGGGCGAGTATGCCATCAACCCGCCCGGGGTCTGGCATATCGCCGACGTGGAAGAGCGCGCGACCGCGATCTTCATTACCGCGGGGGAAGGCACCGAGATGCGCCCTCGCTGAGCTGCCCGGCGAATATCGGCGGAGCAAACGGCTGGCATTCTTTCGCTCGAGTGAATGCGATCCCCGAACCGATACAATTCGCGACAAAGTCGCGCGATTCCGGGATAATGCTGCGACACTGCGGCATTAGAACGGGTTTCGTGAGTTGCGGTGATGTCGCTCGATGGCACCCTCCCCGACTGCCGGTTGCTACGCCCCTATCTGCAACCGCAAACGCCACGCTGTATCCCCTCGCAGCACTTCGGCGCGTCGCCGCAACTCCAATAGCAACCCCACTATTGGAGACATAGAATGCGCAAACTTACACTGACTCTTTCAGCCGCAGCCCTGGCCTTGGGTGGAGGCGGCATTGCCATCGCCGCGCACCATGCCGGTGACCGCAACCCGGACGCAAATGGCGACGGCGTCGTCAGCCTCGAGGAAGCCAAGGCCAAGGCCGATGAGCGGTTTGCCAGGATGGACGCCAACAATGACGGACAGCTCGACAGTTCCGACCGCGCCGCCAAACGGGCCGAGCGTTTCGCCGCCGCCGATAGCGACGGCAATGGCGAACTCAGCCAGGCAGAAATGACCGCCGCCCGCGAAGCTCGGCACGCCGAGCGTGCCGAACGCCGCGCCCAGCGCCAGGCTGCCATGTTCGAACGCGCCGACACCGATGGCAGCGGCGGCTTGAGCGAAGCCGAAATGATTGCGGCGCGCGAAGCCCGCAGCGAGCGGCGCGGAAACGCCCGTCGCGGCCACCGTGGCGGCCCGGAGCGGGCCATGCGGATGCTGCGTCGTGCCGACACCAACAATGATCAGGTGGTCTCGCGCGCCGAGTTCGACGCGGCAGTCGAAGCGCGCTTTGCCCACGCCGACACCGATGGCTCCGGCACGATCACTGCCGAAGAGCGCGAAGCCGCCAAGGAAGCCCGCAAGGCTCGGCGCGGTGAACGACGCGGCAGATCCGATCGTCAGCGCGGTAGCTGAAGCGCCGCACGACACGCCCGTCAAACCCGGTCCGCCGTGTCACACAATCGTGGATGCGCGGCGGACCGGGTTCGCTTTTTGGCAAAGCTCTCCTAGCATTGCACACCGAGACACCGATGACAGACACGCCCACTTCAATCTTGCTGGTCGATGACGAGCCTACCCTGCGTGAGCCGCTGGCCGAATACCTGGCGGGTCAGGGGTTCGCCGTTGTCGAAAGCGAAAGCGCGGCAGCGGCACGCAGTGCGCTTAAACAATCTGTGCCCGACATCGTCCTGCTCGACATCATGATGCCCGGAGAAGACGGGTTGTCGTTTTGCCGGCATCTCGTCGAGACTCGCCAGATCCCGGTCATCTTCCTGACCGCGCGCGGAGAGGCGACCGATCGGATCGTCGGCCTCGAACTGGGCGCCGACGATTATGTCGTCAAACCGTTCGAACCGCGCGAACTTGTTGCCCGCATTCGTACGGTCCTGCGCCGGGTGGCGCGCGGACCTGCTCCGGACGCACAATCGGAAGACTGGCACTACACCTTTGAGAGCTGGACGCTCGATCCGCTCAAACGCAAACTGACCGATCCGGAGGGCGTGAAGATCCCGATTTCGACCGCGGAGTTCCGATTGCTGCGCGCCTTTCTCGACCACCCCGACAAGGTGCTCGATCGCGACCGGCTGCTCGACATGGTGCAGGGGCGCACTGCCCATCTGTTCGATCGCGCGGTCGACAATCAGGTCAGTCGTCTGCGCCGCAAGGTGGAAGCGGACACGCGCAACCCGCAATTCATCCAGACCGTGCGCGGTGGGGGCTATCGTTTCTCCGCCAAAGTCCGACGCGTCGCGCCCGAGCACGACGAATAGCCCTGCGAATGCGGCGTGTCCTCCCTCAGAGCCTGTTTGGCCAAGTCATGCTGGTCCTGGCGATCGGCCTGCTGGTCGCGCAGGGGATCTCCGCATTTCTGCTGTACCAGGCTGGCGAGCAGAGACGCGAAACGGCGTTGATCAACTCGCTTGCGTTTCGGCTCGTTGCGGATGGTGGCCGAGCCGAACGAAGCGAGGCCGAGCGTGCGCGATTGAGAGAGCTGCGCGAACAGCGATTTCGGCCCGGAAGCGAACCACGCATAGGCGAGCCACGCATGGGCGGGCCGCGCATCCGCCGCCCGCGGCTCGGCATCGAACGCAGCACGACTAGCCCGATCGCTCAAACCGATCCGAAGCTCGAGAGCTACGAAAGCGGATTGCGCGAAGTCCTCGAACAGCAAGGTATCTCCGTCGGCGCGATCCGAGTGACCCGCCGTCGCGCCACGGACGATCCCTATATCCGCGAGCTGGCCCAACGGCGGCCGGCCTTGCGCAGTGCCGATTGGGAAAAGCGCGGAATTCTGATCGCTTCGGTCGAAAGACTCGAAGGCAATGGTTGGGTCACGGTGCGAATTCCCGAACCACGCCGACCTACCGGCGGATTGGCGACGTTGATCTTCCAGACGCTGGTGATTTTCGGAGTGCTGGTGCTGTTGCTGTTCCTCGTGCTGCGGCGGATTACTCGGCCACTCGCCGTCCTGACCGACAGGGTCAGCGATTTTTCCCGCCAGCCGGATCGCGCCGTCCATATCGAGGAGACCGGTCCTGCCGACACCCGCCGCCTGATCGCCGCGCACAATGCAATGGAAGCGCGGATCGCCGCGCTGCTTGACGAGAAGGACGTAATGCTCGGCGCAATCGGTCACGACCTCAAAACCCCGCTGGCGGCGCTGCGCGTGCGGATCGAGAGTGTGCCCGACGAGGTCCAGAGGGACCGGATGACGGCAAGTATCGAGGATATCACCCGCACGCTGGACGATATCCTTTCGCTCGCCCGCATCGGTCGCAATGGCGGCCCGGCAGAGCCGCTCGACCTCGGCGCGCTCGCCATGGGAGTGGTCGAAGAGTTCGAGGATCTGGACCAACCCGTATCGATCGCGGACCCGCCTCGGATCGTGGCCAAGGTCCAGGAGACATGGATCAAGCGCGCGCTGCGAAATCTCGTTTCCAACGCAATACGCTACGGCGGCAGCGCCGAGATTTCGGTGTTGGAGGACACGGGCGAGGCAGTCCTTCGGGTGGATGACAACGGCCCGGGCATTCCTGCCGAGAGAATCGCAGACATGATGGAGCCGTTTACCCGTGGAGAAGCATCTCGCAATCGCGCCACCGGCGGCGCCGGGCTGGGCCTGACCCTCGCCCGCGCTATAGCGGAACAGCATGACGGACGATTGGCGATATCGAACCGCACCGAGGGCGGGCTGCGAGCGGAATTGCACTTGCCGATGGATCGCAAGCCCGCGTAACCGGTGTGCGCCAAGACGCGAAAGGACCGGCATGACAGACATAATGTACGGATCGCCAGCGTCGCTGTTTTCGGGCAAGGCGCGGGCCTATCTCGATTGGAAGGGCGTAGACTATTCGGAAGTCTCGCCAAATCTCGACATTCGCAACGAAATCATTGTCCCGGCTCTCGGGCGCATGATCATTCCAGTGATGCAGCTGGCGGATGGCACCATCCTGCAGGACACCTCGCTGATCATCGATCACTACGAAGCCGCAATGGGCGAGTCTTCGGTCTACCCGGATACGCCGCGCCAGCACTTTGCTGCACGGCTGCTCGAGTGCTTCGGCGACGAATGGCTGGTGATCCCGGCGATGCATTATCGCTGGCATTACAACGAAGACTGGATCTACGGCGAATTCGGTCGCAGCGTTGCTCCCGACGCGTCGCCCGAACAACAAGTCGCGGCGGGCAAGATGATAGGGCAGCCATTTCGCGGCTTTGTCCCGATGCTCGGAATCAACGAAGCCACGATTCCCGGCATCGAGGCGAGCTATGAGGCGTTGCTCGCCGATCTCGATGCGCATTTTGCGGTCCATCCGTTCCTGTTCGGAACTCGTCCCTCGATCGGCGATCTCGGTCTGATCGGACCGCTCTACGCGCACCTCTATCGCGATCCTGCTTCGGGCGAGATCATGGAGCGCCTGGCCCCGCGCGTTGCCGAATGGGTGCGGCGTATGGTCGAACCCGCTTCGCCGCAGTCCGGCGACTTCCTGCCCGACGACGAGGTGCCCGCAACGCTTGAGCCGATCCTGCATCGGATGATGATGGAGCATGTTCCGTTCCTCGCCGCGACCGCAAGAATGCTGGGCGAATGGCATGACCGGAATCCGGACGCTGAAATACCGCGTGGGGTCGGCATGGCGCCGTTCACGATCGAAGGCGTAAGCGGCGAAGGTGCAGCGCGTACGTTCAGCCTGTGGATGCTTCAGCGCGCACTCGACTATCGCGCGTCGCTTGATCAGGAAAGCCGAAAGGCGTGTGACGACTTGCTGCGATCGGTCGGCGGCGACGACCTGATCGACTTCGAACTGCCGGTCCGGCTAGCTTACGAAAACCACACGCTGACGGCGGCCTCCGGCTAACCGTTACCGCATCAATCCGCCGATCAGATTGCGGACGAATCGCCCGGCCAGAGGCCCCGCGAGATCGGTTGCGATCGAACCTGCCGCGGAGGTGATCCCCGTCCGCATGGGATTGGCCCTGCTCTTCTTGCCAAGCACCGCGGCGGCCGCGATGCTGGCAGCCGAACCCGCGGCGACCTTGGCTCCGCGCGACATCGCCTTTTCCCAGATGCTCTTGGACTTGCGCGGCTGCTTGCGGACTTCTTCCTCACCCTGTTCAGCGACCTCTTCGGCGGTCTGGGCTGCATCGGCGGCCTTTTGCGCCAGCACCTCTTCGGCGCTCTCGCGATCGACTGCTTCGTCGTATTTGCCTTCGAACGGACTGATCGACTGGATGATCGCGCGTTCCTTGGCAGTCACCGGGCCCAACCGCGAACGCGGCGGCTTGATCAGCGTGCGCTGAACCACAGTTGGCGCGCCTTCTTCGTCGAGGGTCGAGACCAGCGCCTCGCCAACCTTAAGCTCGGTGATCGCTTCCTCGACATCGAGATCGGGATTGATCCGGAAGGTCTCGGCCGCCGCCTTGATCGCGCGCTGATCGCGCGGGGTGAAGGCGCGCAGCGCATGCTGCACCCGATTGCCGAGCTGACCCGCCACTTCCTCGGGAATGTCGATCGGGTTCTGCGTCACGAAGAACACGCCGACGCCCTTGGATCGGATCAGGCGGACGACCTGCTCGATCTTTTCCTGCAAGGCCTTGGGAGCGTCATCGAACAGCAGGTGCGCTTCGTCGAAGAAGAACACCAACGTCGGCTTTTCGGGATCGCCGACTTCGGGCAGGCTTTCGAACAGTTCGGCGAGCAGCCACAGCAGGAATGTCGCATAGAGTTTCGGCCCGCGCATGAGCTTGTCGGCCGCCAGCACGTTGATGTAGCCGCGTCCCTGATCGTCGCTCTTGAGGAAATCGTCGATCTCGAGCGCCGGCTCGCCGAAGAAGTAGTCTGCGCCCTGCGCTTCGAAACTGAGCAGCTGGCGCTGGATCGCGCCGACCGACTGTTTCGAGACATTGCCGTACTTGCCGGAAAGCTCCTTGGCATTCTCGTTAGCCCATTGCAGCATCGATTGCAGGTCACCAAAATCGAGCAACAACAGGCCTTTGTCGTCGGCATGGCGGAAAATGATCTGAAGCACGCCTTCCTGGGTTTCGTTGAGATCGAGCAACCGAGCCAGTAACAGCGGCCCCATTTCCGAAATCGTGGTCCGGATCGGGTGGCCCTGTTCGCCGTAAAGATCCCAGAAGATCACCGGATTGTCGGAGTATTCATAGTCGTCCATGCCGAGTTCTTTGGCCCGGCCTTCGAGCTTGTCGGCGTGCTTGAACTTGGGGCTGCCCGGCATTCCGATACCCGACAGATCGCCTTTCACATCGGCGACGAACACGGGCACACCATTGGCAGAAAAACTCTCGGCAAGGCCCTGCAGCGTCACGGTCTTACCTGTTCCGGTCGCACCCGCGATCAGGCCGTGCCTGTTCGCTCGCCCGAGAGCGAGATGCTGGTTCTCGCCATTGCCACCCAATCCGAGAAAAATATCGCTCATTCTTATAGGCCCCTCAGCCGCTTATTGCTTGCTGTGTGGTGTGCAGAGCGAAAGCGGAGCGGTCAACCTCTCGACTTGGCGGAACGATAGGCTAAGGCGGAGGGAATGGGAGACCCTTCGCCATTCGTGCTGCTCGACGATGCCCGTGCCAAGGGCCAAGAAGGCGAAGGCGCGGCAGATGCGTTGCTGTACGAAAATCCGATCGAAGTCTTCGTCGCCCATCGGGCTGAAGAGGTCGAGCGGGTGCTGGCCGAAGCGGAGCGAGCACGCAGCGATGGGCGCGGATCGCTCGCCGGATATATCGCCTATGAAGCGGGGCTGGCGATTGAACCGAAGCTTGTGCCGCTGGCGGACCAGCGCAACGGCGCAATTGGTCCCTTGGTCTGGCTCGGCCTGTTCGACGATCCGACGCGCATCGCAGCGAAGGATGTACCCGCCTGGCTGACCGAACGATCCGAAGGTGCTGCAAGTCTGGGCCCGCTTGATCCGCAGCTTTCTCCCGGCGGGTACGTCGAGGCATTCGAAACCCTGCGCGAAGCGATCCATGCGGGCGATATCTACCAGGCCAATCTGACCTATCCGCTCGCTGGATCCTATCGTGGCGACCCCGTTGCGCTCTATGCCCAACTGCGCCCGGCGGCGCAGGCAGGCTATGGCGGCTTGCTGTTCGACGGATCGCACTGGCTGCTGAGCTTCTCGCCCGAATTGTTCGTGGCGCTCGACGGATACCAGGCCAAGGTCAAGCCGATGAAAGGAACGCGTCCGCGCGGCGCTGACGAAGCCAGCGACATGGCGTTGGCCGATGAACTGGCGACCTCGGTCAAGGACAAGGCCGAAAACCTGATGATCGTCGACCTGATGCGCAACGACTTGTCGCGGATTGCTGTGCCGGGCAGCGTACAAGTCGATGCGCCCTTCGCCATCGAAAGCTACCCGACCGTCCACCAGATGGTCTCGACCGTTCGCGCGCAGCTGGCACCCGGCAAAGGCGCGGGAGACCTTGTCCGCGCGATCTTCCCGTGCGGCTCGATCACGGGCGCCCCCAAGATTCGCGCGATGGAACTGATCAACCAGGTCGAGCGCGATCCACGCGGTCCCTATTGCGGAGCCATCGGGAGGGTCGACGCTGATGGCGATGCAGCGTTCAATGTCGCAATCCGGACGTTGCGCCTCACGCCGATCGAGAACAATCAGGGCGCCGCTGTGCTCGGCGTCGGGTCGGCCATAGTCGCCGACAGCGATCCGCTGGCAGAACGTCGCGAATGCGAAGTGAAGGCGGGCTTCGCGCGGCGCAGATCGCCCGATCTCGTGGCGCCGGCTTGCGACCTTATCGAAACCATGGCGTTCACGCCCGAAGAGGGCATTCCGCTGCTCGAACTGCATCTGGAAAGGATGAAGAAGAGCGCGAAGGAATTGGGCTTCGAATTCGACCGTCACCTCGCACGAAACCAGATTCATGCTCTTTGCTTCGAACTCGAAGAGCCGGCCAAAGTGCGCTTGCTCGCGAGCCGTCATGGTGAAACGGCGCTTGAAGCCGGGCCGATGCCTGCAGCGCCCAACACGCCTTGCAAGGTGATTGCCTTGCCCAACCCGATCGATCCCTCGGATTGGCGGCTTCGCCACAAGACGACGGACCGCAGCTTCTATGAGGACGCACTCGAGGCTGCCAAGAGCATGGGGGCCGCCGAAGCAATCCTAGTAGGCGAGGACGGTCTCGTTACCGAAGGCAGCTACACCAACGTCTTCGTCGAACACGACGGTGTGCTGCTCACTCCGCCGACATCGCTGGGTTTGCTGCCAGGCGTGTTCCGGGCCTTCCTGATCGAGAAGGAGCGTGCGCGCGAGGCCGAATTGACGCTAGAAGATCTCGCTGACGGTTTCCAGCTCGGCAACGCCGTGCGCGGCCTGTTCCAGGCAGAACTCATATGAGCATTCCCATCCTGTTCGAAGACGGCGAGGCGCTCGTCATCGACAAGCCTGCCGGTCTCCCGATCGACCGCCCGCGCCGGGGCGGAGAATGTCTCGAGGACCATCTCGACAGTCTCAAGCTCGGTTTCCGGCGCCGCCCGATGCCGGTGCACAGACTCGATACCGATACCAGCGGCTGCCTGCTGCTGGCGCGCAATCCCAAGGCGTTGAAGCGATTCAACAAGGCATTCGAGGATCGATTGGTGGGCAAGACCTATCTGGCAGTGATCGATATCGAGCCCCGCGAGCAATCCGGCACGATTGAACTGGCGCTGTCCAAGATCAGTTCGGCCGAGAAGGGCTGGCGGATGATCGCGGCGAAGAAAGGCAAGCCGGCGATTTCGCATTGGGAATTGCTGGAAACCATCGGAGAGGGGGATCGCAGACGCTCGCTGATCCGTTTTCGTCCGGAGACCGGGCGCACGCACCAGCTCAGGGTTCATGCTCTGCAGGGACTGGGCGCGCCGCTGCTTGGCGATCCTGTCTACGGGCCGGTGCGCGGCCAGAACAAGGGCGCGCCGCGCACGATGTTGCATGCCGAGACGATCAGCGTGGAGCGCGCCGGGAAACCGACCATCACAGCCTTCGCGCCTTTCCCGGGAGACTTTGTCCGCGCCGGACTCACCGCACCCGAGCAACCCGAACCGCCCAAGGCTCCCGCCACATCCGCCGATGGATAGAGCGATTCTCGACCGCGCCCATGCGCTCGCCGAGGAGAGTTTTCTCGCTGGCTCAGGCCCAGGTGGGCAGAATGCGAACAAGGTCGCCACCGAAGTCCAGCTGCGCGTCAATGTCTATGCCCTGCGCCTGCCGCCGCCGGTGTTCGCTCGCCTACGCGACCTCGCAGGCTCCAAACTGACCGCTGGCGGCGACCTGTTGATCACCGCACGCCAGAACCGCACGCAGGAAGCCAACCGCCAGGCCGCGCGCGCTAAATTGGAGGAAATGCTCGAAGCCGCGCACCGGCAGCCCAAGAAGCGCGCCAAGTCGCGGGTGAACCGCGTCGGCAAGGCCCAGCGGCTCAAGGCCAAGAAGGCGCGCGGGCAGGTCAAGGCCAATCGCGGCAAGCCCAGCCGGTCGGACTGGTGACTCCGCTTGACTTTTCCCCGTGAATCACTCATTGGCGCGCGCTGAAACGGCGGCGCTCCCGATTTTTGGGCACGCGTCGCCCTTTGTTTTTCGGCCCAGAGTGCGATTCTCTTGGCCTCACCCGATCGACAGGAAACCGCCATGGCGAAGCCCGCAACCGTCAAGATCAAGCTCGTCTCGACCGCCGACACGGGCTTTTACTACGTGACCAAGAAGAACCCGCGCAACATCACCGAGAAGATGACGTTCCGCAAATACGACCCGGTCGCGAAGAAGCACGTCGAGTTCAAGGAAGCCAAGATCAAGTAAGGTCTGTTGGCGCGACCGTCCCGATGATGGGGACACACGCACCTTTCTGCTTGCCAGTTCGACAATTCAGCCGCAGTTCAACGCTTCGAGGATAGTCCGCGAGGCACCATGATGCTGAAGTCATTCTTTTCCAGACGCCTGATCTGGACCGCCGCGGCAGGTGCCGCCGGTGCGGTGGCCCTTTCGTTGCCGGCAGAATCGCAATTCAACCCGATCGGGCCGGTGCAGGCCCAGACCAGTGCCGCCGATCTCGACCGCGTCGTTTCGGCCCTGCGGGGCATTTCGACCATGCGCGCCGATTTCACGCAAACCGATCGCCAGGGCAATGTCGCGCGCGGCGTGATGACGCTCAAGCGACCGGGCAAGATCCGATTCGACTACGGCAAGGATTCGGATTTGCTCGTGGTTTCAAACGGACGATCGCTCTATCTCGTCGACTACGAGGTCAACCAGGTCCAGCGCTGGCCGATCAGGAATTCCCCTCTCGGCGCCCTGCTCGATCCAAGCCGCGACGTAAAACGCTATGGCACGCTGGTAGATACGGGCAGTTCGGATGTGTTGAGCGTGCTGGTGCGCGACCCCAAGAAGCCCGAATTCGGCACCATCAACCTGATATTCGTGCGCAATTCGCGTGCGCCCGGTGGCTATCAGCTGACCAATTGGGTCGCGCAGGACGCACAGAATCACCGCACCACCGTGCGGTTGTCGAATCACCGCTACGGGATGTCAGTCGGCGACGGCACTTTCCGATTCCGTGATCCACGC
>CAZJZO010000011.1:0-51341 GCA_964550495.1 uncultured Porphyrobacter sp.
GCGAACCTGCCCGATTTCCTTGCACTGGAGGCGGTGCTCGCTTGCGGCGGAAGCTGGCTTACGCCGAAGCACGCGGTCGAAGCGGGCGACTTTGCTGAAGTGACGCGGCTGGCGCAGGAAGCGGTCGCGATCGCAAGGGCGGCGCGCGGCATCACGTGAAGGAATTCCGTCTGCTGCTGATCGGTGGAGGTCACGCGCATGTTGCCGTGCTGGCCGACTGGATCAGGTATGGGGCTCCCGAGCGCGCGGCTTTGATAACCCCTGCACCGACGCTGCGCTATTCGGGCATGGTTCCGGGCTGGATTGCCGGCGAGCATGCCAGCGATGAGGGTTTGGTCGACCTGGCCGGCTTGGCCGCCCGAGCCGGAATCGAGCTGATCCTCGACAAATGCACCGCGATTGACGGGGACGCACGAACGATAGCCACCACGGCCAACGGTTCGCTCAGGTTCGAGTTTGCGTCGCTCGATACGGGCGGGATCGGTCGCGGAAAGGCTATCCTGGGCGAAGATCCCAGACTGCTGGAAGTGCGCCCGATCCAGAACTTTGTCGAGCAACTGGAGGCATGGCGCATGAGTGCTGCCGGCAGCCAGCAGCACGTCGCTGTCGCCGGTGGAGGCGCGGGCGGCGTCGAACTGGCATTCGGTTTGCGCAACGCCGCAGGGATGGAAGTGAAGCCGAATGTCACTCTGGTGACTGGAGGGCAGGGCTTGCTCCCGGACTTTGCCGCTGGGGTCCGCCGCAAAGTTGCAGCTGAACTGATGCGGCAGGGCATCGTGATGGTTGTGGCCGACGCGAGTATCGAGGCGGGAAAGTTGATGGCTGGCCTCGACCCGATCGAGCCGGTGGACCTGATCGTCGCAGCGCTCGGCAGCGCAGCGCCCATCGGTGACGGAGCACTTGGCATCGATTGTGACGACGGCGGCTTCATTGCGGTTGACCGGTTCCAGCGGTCGATATCGCACCCGCATATCTTTGCAACTGGCGACGTCGCTTCGCGACAGGACCGCAAGGTCAGTCATTCCGGGGTCCATGCGGTCCATGCCGGACCGATCCTGTCAGCCAATCTGCGCGCTGTGCTGGAAGGGCGAATGCCCTCGCAATCCTATCGACCGCGCCCGGCGAGCCTGTACTTGCTGTCGACCGGCAACGGCGAGGCGATCGGCTCATATGGTCCGGTTGCCGTGCAAGGCCGGTGGGTGGCCAGGTTCAAGCGATGGATCGACAAACGCTGGATTGGCTCCTACGCGCGGCTTGCAGGGACAAATAGCGACACGCCGTAACCATCCGCGCCGCTGCGCCGAACTGCTGCGCATGAAAGGGCAATCATGAAGAAAATTCTCATCATCGCTGCGCTTGCCGCTGTTGTCGCAGCCTATTTCTACTTCGATCTCGGAACCTATCTTTCGATCGAGGGGATCAAGCAGGTCGCTGCCGAGGCGGGAGAGATTTACGAAGACAATCAGTTCCTTGTCCTAGGTATCTTCTTCTTGATCTATGTCGGTGTGACGGCGGCTTCGTTGCCCGGAGCGGCGATCATGACGCTGGCGGCTGGAGCGCTTTTCGGGCTTGTCACCGGCACCATCCTGGTCTCGTTCGCCTCCACCTTGGGGGCTACCCTGGCCTTCCTCGCTTCGCGCTATGTGCTGCGCGACACGATCGAAGCGCGCTTCGGCGACCGTCTCAAGAGTATCAATGAAGGGCTGGAGCGCGACGGCGCTTTCTACCTGTTTACGCTGCGGATGATCCCGGCAGTTCCCTTCTTCGTCATCAACCTCGTTTTCGGCCTGACCCGCATCAAGACCTGGACTTTCGCGTGGGTCAGCCAGATCGGCATGCTTTTGGGCACGATTGCATTCGTGAATGCCGGGACGCAGTTGGCGCAGATCGAAAGCACGGCGGGCCTGCTCTCGCCCGTGCTGATCGGTTCCTTCGTCGCGCTCGCGCTGGTGCCCTGGGTCGCCAAGGCAATTATCGGCGTCATCAAACGTCGCAAGGTCTACAAGGGGTTCACCAAGCCAAAGCGTTTCGACCGCAATCTTGTCGTTATCGGGGCGGGCTCCGCTGGACTCGTTTCCGCCTATATCGCCGCGCAAGTGAAGGCCAAAGTGACTTTGGTCGAAGCTAACAAGATGGGTGGCGACTGCCTCAACACCGGCTGTGTTCCGTCCAAGGCGCTGATCAAGAGCGCCAAGGTCGCCTCGACGATGCGTCACGCCGATCGCTATGGCCTGCAGCCGGCCGAGCCGGAGGTGCCGTTCAAGCAAACCATTGCCCGCGTGATGGAGATCATCAAGGCGATCGAACCGCATGACAGTGTCGAGCGCTACACCGATCTCGGCGTCGACGTGGTCGAGGGATACGCCAGGGTCGTCGATCCATGGACGGTCGAAATCGCTCGCAATGACGGCGAGGTGCAACGGCTGACAACCCGGAGCATTATCATCGCCGCCGGTGCGGCGCCGTTTGTCCCGCCGCTCCAGGGACTGGACGAATCCGGTTACCTCACCAGCGACACGATGTGGGAAGCTTTCGCAGAGATGGACAGGGCGCCCGAGCGGGTTGCCGTCCTCGGCGGTGGACCGATCGGATGCGAGCTTTCTCAAGCGCTTGCACGGCTTGGCTCGAATGTAACTCAGATCGAGATGGCACCCCGTGTGCTCGGTCGGGAGGATGAGGAAGTGTCGGACCTGGCGCAATCGGTGCTGGAAGAATCCGGCGTCTCGGTCCTCACCAACCACAAGGCGGTTCGCGTCGCCGATGGTCAACTGGTGGTCGAGCATGGCGGAACGGAGAAGCACATCGCGTTCGACGCGTTGATCGTGGCGGTCGGGCGCAAGGCCCGGTTGACCGGCTACGGCCTTGAGGAACTGGGTGTCGACACCAATGCGACCGTCAGCACCGACGAGTTCCTCGCGACCAAGTTCCCCAACATCTACGCGGCGGGAGATGTCGCGGGCCCATACCAGTTCACCCACACCGCCAGCCATCAGGCATGGTATGCGAGTGTGAACGCGCTGTTCGGCCAGTTCAGGAAGTTCAAAGCCGATTATCGCGTCATTCCTGCGGTCACCTTCCTCGACCCCGAATTCGCGCGAGTGGGTCTCAACGAGACCGAAGCGAAAGAGCAGGGCGTGGATTACGAAGTGACCACGTATGGCCTCGACGATCTCGACCGGGCGATTGCCGAGAGCGAGACCAAGGGCTTCGTCAAGGTGCTGACACCTCCGGGCAAGGACACGGTGCTCGGGGCGACGATCGTGGGCAGCCATGCCGGCGAGCTGCTGGCCGAATATGTGCTGGCGATGAAATACAAGATCGGCCTCAACAAGATCCTCGGCACGATCCACTCCTATCCAACCATGGCCGAAGCCAACAAGTTCGCGGCCGGGAATTGGAAGCGGGCAAACAAGCCCGAAGGCCTGCTGGGCTATGTCGAGAAATACCACGCATGGCGGCGCGGCTAGGACGATTGTGCAGCTGTTAGGGGACGGCATTGGAACTGTTTGATCAATTGCGCGGCATCCTCGGAATCGCCGTGCTCTTGCTGATTGCTTGGGGCCTTAGCGACAATCGCGCCCGGCGGCCCGGCTGGCGCTGGATTGTCGGCGCTCTGGCACTGCAAGGCGCGCTGGCGTTGCTGATCGTGCGCGTTCCATTCATCTGGTCGCCGATGCAATACGCCAATGCCGGCGTCGCCGCGATCGAGCGCGCGGCTGCGGACGGTTCGTCCTACATGTTCGGCTATCTCGGCGGCGCACCACTCCCATTTGAGTTGAATGAAGGCGCAGAAGCTCCTGTAATCATTGCGTTCCAGATCCTCCCGCTGGTGATCGTCTTCTCTGCGCTTGCGGCCCTGCTTTGGCATTGGGGCGTCCTGCGTTGGATCGTGAATGGCCTTTCCTTCCTGCTCCGCAGAACGCTTGGCGTCAGCGGCGTGGTCGGATTGTCGGGGGGTGCGAACATGTTCCTCGGCGTGGTCGAGAGCCCACTCGTGGTACGCGCCTATTTCGCCAGGATGAGCCGTGCCGAGCTGTTCCAGATCATGGTTCTGGCCATGTCCACCGTCAGCGGCGCGGTCCTCGTCCTCTACGCGACCACGCTGTCGGATACGGTCCCTGACGCGGTGGGACATATGATCTCGGCCTCGCTGGTCTCCTTGCCGGCCGCGCTTCTCATCGCGAAGCTGATGGTGCCCGATGACGAAGCCAATGAAACCGCAACGGATGTCGAGAAGGGCGAGCAGGGACTGAAGTTCGAAAGCAGCATCGATGCGATCATCAAGGGCACGATGGACGGGATGCAACTGTTCCTGGCGGTGATCGCTGTCATCATTGTGGTGTTCGCGCTCGTTTCGATCACCGATCAGGCACTGGGACTGCTGCCATTGGTCGGCGATGAGCCGCTGACACTCAAGCGCATCTTCGGGTGGATCTTCGCGCCACTGATGTGGCTGATCGGTGTGCCATGGGCCGAAGCGCAGGCCGCGGGCGGATTGATGGGGACCAAGGCGATCCTCAACGAGTATGTCGCCTATCTCGAACTCGCAGCGCTCCCGACCGAGACATTCGGGCCGCGCGGTCTTCTGATCGTCACCTATGCTTTGTGCGGATTTGCAAACCTCGCCAGCATCGGCCTGCTGGTCTCGACCATCGGGACTCTGTGCCCCGAACGCCGCGCCGAAGCGGCGGGGCTGGGCATCAAGAGCTGGATCGCCGGCAATATCGCAACCGCCATGACCGGCGCATGGATTGGCCTTGTGACCTGGGGGAGCTAGGCCGCAGCGATGCTCGACGCCAAACTCAGACCGCTGATCGATCCCCCGCTGAACCGCGCTGGGCGCACGCTGGCTGCGCTCGGCCTGAGCGCGAACATGCTCACATTCTCAGGGCTGGCGCTGGGTCTGGGCGGAGCCGCTGCCGTCGCCATGGGTGAGTTCTGGATCGGATTGGCGCTGATCATCGCCAACCGGATGCTCGACGGGCTCGATGGAGCGGTGGCACGTGTGCGCGGCCCGACGCCCTTGGGCGGCTATTTCGATATCGTTGCCGATTTCGCGTTTTACGTTTCCGTGCCGCTCGGATTCGGGATCGTCGCCGAAACCAACACCTTGCCAGCCCTGGTCCTGGTTGCGAGCTTCGTGTTGACCGGAGTGAGTTTCCTCGCCTTCGCTGCGATTGCTGCCGAGCGGCGCCTCGGGACCGATGCCCACGGCAAGAAGAGCTTTTTCTACTCGACCGGGCTGGCCGAGGGTTCGGAAACCATCGCCGTGTTCATCGCGATGTGCGTGTTTCCTGCCTGGTTCCCGATCATAGCCTATGGCTACGCGGTCCTATGCGTGCTTACCGTGTTCCAGCGCAGCGCGCTGGCGATAGCCTTGTTCAAGGATTGAGCTACTCGCCCAGTCGGGAAGCCACCAGCGTGCGCAGCTTCATGATGCGCTTCGAATTTGCGCCAAGATCGCTCACGCCCACGCGGCTGACCGAGCGGAAGTCGATCTTCCCGTCCGCGACACGGGCGACAACGTCATCCTTGAAACCGAACCAGAAGGTCTCGGCAACGCCCTCGACCGTGCCCGCTTCCGCTGACACGGTGATGTCGGACAGCCCGAGATCCTCCATGCCGCCTTTCACCGCCTCAAGTGCGTCCTCCTGGCTCGCATTGGCTGCCGGCAGCGACGTGAGGGTAGGATAGAGTTCGGCGACAATCTCGGCGTGCGATTTGCCTTTGAGTTCGTCGCTTGCTCGCTCTGACCACCATTCGATCTGGCTCAAAGGTGTGGCGTAGTCGCTGACCGGGTTGGCTTCGGAGTCCGTACGCACTGCCATGGTTGTCTCCGAAAAGACCGGCGGGTTGGCCGTATCGGTGGCGACGTCGTGAATCGGATTGGCTTCCGCCGTTCCTCCGGTTGACGCCAGCATCGCGAAAATCCCGGCAGGCACGGCAAAAGCGAGTGCCGGCACCCACCAGCCATTGCGCGGGGCCTTGCGCACGATCAGGATCAGCGAAACAACCGCAAGTGCGGCCACTATTCCGAGCAGCATCGGACCGGCGCCGATTATCAGCGATCCGAGGCCGACCTGCCAGCTCCACAATCCGAACTTCGTTCCCAGTGCAGCCAGCGCGAAATAGACCGGCAGGAGCAGGGCGAGGGTGATGGCAAACCGAGCGTGCCAGGGTGCGTTCTTTGGTTCCATGCCGGGTGTTTAGCGTCCCGGTAAGCCATGGCAACCCGACGAATATGGCATGAGCGTCCAACATCTTCGGGAAACCGTTTGCAGTTCGCGCGTTGTTGGGTCGCATAGGCGGGGCGCAGGCACCGGAATTGGCTTCTTAAGTCTCGCTTTTCATGCCCGAAAAAAGCGTTTATGGCCGCCCCGTCGCGGGAGGTAGTGAAGTCACTGAAGGGAATGACATAATGAAGCGTAATACTTTTATGGCAGCCGTCGCGCTGGCCAGCCTTACGGCCCTTTCGGCCTGTGGTGGAGGCCAGACCGAAGCACCGACCGCCGATGAGACCGAAGCCGCTGCGCCTGAAGCCGCGGCGACTGAAGAAGCTCCGGCTGAAGAAGTTGCTCCGGTTCCTGCCGTTGAGCCCAATGGCACCGTCATCGACATCAACATGTACACCCGCGATCCCGATGAGCCCACCGGCCTGCAGGTGTTCAAGCCGCGCCTGATCAAGGCGAAAGTTGGCGACACCGTCCGCTTCGTGCCGACCGACCCGACCCACCAGTCGTCGTCGATCGCCGACATGATCCCGGCAGGCGTGACCGGCTGGGAAGGTGAGATCAATCAGGAAGTATCGTTCGTGCTGCCGAAGCCCGGCATCTACGGCTATCAGTGCGTGCCGCACTACGCCGCTGGCATGATCGGCCTGATTATCGTCGAGGGCGAAGGCATGACCGACAATCTCGAAGCCGCGAAGGCAGTGAGCCACCCGGGTCTCGCCGGTCGCGAATTCACCGAGATTTTCGAGCAGGCGGAAGCCGACGGAATGCTCAACTAAGCGGCATTACCGACATTCAAGAAAAGGGCGGCGAGGGGATACCTCGCCGCCCTTTTTGTTGGCAGTGCCGGTCGTTGAGACAGCGAAACGCCCTTCGCGGCGCGTCGGAACCGGCAGTGCAAAGCGTATCAAGTCAGGCGGCGGTCGCCATCCGGGCGAGCTCGCATTGCGACCAGATTTCGCTCAGCGCGTTGATCAGCGCATCGATGTCGCCATCGCTGTGCACGGGTGACGGCGTCAGCCGCAACCGCTCGGTGCCTACCGGCACGGTCGGGTAGTTGATCGGCTGCACATAGATGCCGTGATTGTCCATCAACCAGTCGCTGATCCGTTTGCACTTGTGCGCATCACCGACCATCACCGGGATGATGTGGCTGGGATTGTCGAGATGCGGGATCCCCATGATGTCGAGCTTGCGCCGGACCGTCCTGACCCGGTCGCGTTGCATCTCGCGCTCTTCATCGCTTTCCTTGAGATGACGGATGCTGGCCGCAGCGCCCGCGGCCACAGCCGGAGGTAGCGCGGTCGAGAAGATGAAGCCGCTGGCAAAGCTGCGCACGAAATCGACCAGATTGGCCGAGGCCGCAATGTAGCCTCCCATCACGCCATAGGCCTTGCCCAAAGTCCCTTCGATCACGGTGATCCGGTCCATCAGCCCTTCGCGTTCGGCCACACCGCCGCCGCGTGGACCATACAGTCCGACCGCGTGAACCTCGTCGATATAGCTCATCGCGCCGTGCTTTTCGCAGACATCGAGAATGTCAGCGATCGGAGCGATGTCGCCATCCATCGAATAGACGCTTTCGAAGGCGACCAGCTTGGGAACGTCGGGGCCGTATTCCGACAGCATCCGATCGAGATCCTCGACATCGTTGTGCTTCCAGATCTTGTAGGGCGCACGGCTGTGACGGATGCCTTCGATCATCGATGCGTGGTTGAGGGCGTCCGAAAACACCACGCAGCCGGGGATCTTGTTGGCGAGCGTGCCGAGGCCCGCCCAGTTCGAGACATAGCCCGAGGTGAACAGCAGCGCGCTTTCCTTGCCGTGCAGATCGGCCAGTTCGCGCTCCAGTTCCACATGGTAGTGGTTGGTGCCCGAAATGTTGCGCGTTCCGCCGGCGCCCGCGCCACATTCGTCGAGGCAGGAGTGCATCGCTTCGAGCACTTTGGGATGCTGGCCCATGCCGAGATAGTCGTTCGAGCACCAGACGGTGACTGCCTGAGTCGCGTCATCGATGAACCGCGTGGCGTGCGGAAACTTCCCGCGATGCCGCTTGATATCGGTGAAGACTCGATAGCGCCCCTCTTCGCGAACGCCGTCGAGTTCGTCGGCGAAGAATTGTTCGTAATCCATGGGCATTCCCTCTGTTTCCCAAGTCATATCTTTACTCATATCGCGTTGTCCGTTCCGGCTCTTGCGCGCTTTGGAAGCGCCCAGCCCCACAACATTCCGTCGCGGAATGGCAGGGCAAGAAAGATGTGCTCAAGCGCGCCGAGCAGCGTCAGCGCGAACAGCAATGTCGCGCCGACCATTGCCGCGCTTCCCGTCGGCGCAGCCATGGCGAGGCTGGCAAACCATCCGGCGATCGCAAGGATGGCGACGATCGAAGCGGCCAGGAGAGGCGTGAAGCGATTGCGACCGAAATAGCTCTTCAGATAGTCCAGATGCGGCGGCAACATCTCGGTTGTCGAGTTGGGAACGCCGACGAACAGGTTGATCTTGGAAGACAGCCTCAGGCCGAACATCAGCACAAAGACCGTTGCGCCGATTTGGTTGGGCGCATTCCACGACAGCGAGATCAGCATCAGCGCCGTCAGCGCCAGCGCAACCTCGTGGTGCATCACCGTCGCGCTTGCCTGGGTAAACCGGTCGAGGCCGCGCGCGCCGGGATTTGCACCTTCGCGGCGGGGCCCGGCAGCAGCGCCGGTCAGGAACCCGATTTCGTGCCACGCCCAGACCAGCAAGGCGCCGACAAAGGCCGCATAGATCGCCGTGACCGAAACCGCATGGGAGGCGATCAGGATCGCGACCAGCCCGGTGATCCCGCCGAATCCGCCGATCATCAGGCTCTTCAGAAAGGTCCGCGAGTCGCGATTATCGGCCCAGGCAATCAGCCCGGTGGCGATAAACCAGATCGCGACCGTCACCACGAACGGAACAATATGGCCGCTCCAGCTTACCATGCAGGGTAGAGCCTGATCGATTGCGGCAGCGCGTTCGGCCTGGTGCGGTGGAAATACATCTTCGCGAAGCTGAGACCCGCGCCAGCTGCGCCGCTCATACGCTTGAAGAATCCACCGATGCCGCCTTGTTCCTTGCCCTCGTCGATACGGAGCGCGGCCTGGCGCAGCGCTTCCATATTGCGGCGGAAAGCAGGATCATCGATGTCCAGTTCGACCGGGAAGACCTGACGGCTGATCTGGTTACAGATCTCGAACACCCTGTAGTCGTATTCGGTCGGGTCGACGCCCAGTGCTTTGTGGAACACCGGACGGTTGTGGTCGCGCACATACATCGTCGCGTAGACCGAGAGCAGGAAGAACCGGATCCACAGCTTGTTGCGCCCTTTGAGCAGTTCCGGGTCCGACCGGATCAGCATTGCGAAGGCTTCGCCATGGCGGAACTCGTCGTTGCACCATTCCTCGAACCAGTCGAAAATCGGGTGGAACTTGTTCTCGGGGTTCTGCGCCAGATGGCGGAAAATAGTGATGTAGCGCGCGTAGCCGATCTTCTCCGACAGGTAGACCGCGTAGAAGATGAACTTCGGCTTGAAGAACGTGTATTTCTTGGTTCGCGTCAGATAGCCGAGATCGACGCCGATACCGGCATCCTTCAGGCTTTCGTTGATGAAACCGGCATGGCGGCTTTCGTCGCGCGCGAGCAGCTTGAACAGCTGTTTCACGTCCGGGTTCTTCGTCCGCTTGGCGATCTCGGCATAGAGCACGCAGCCGGAAAATTCCGACGTCATCGAACTGACGAGGAAATCGGTGAACTCCTTGCGCAGCGCCGGATCGAGCCCTTCGATTACGCCCTTGAAAGCGTCGGTGTGTTTGAAATGCTTCTTGTTCGGATCGCCGATCATTTCCTCGATCAGCGCGTCCCATTCCTCGCGCACCGGCGAGACGTCGATCGCATCGAGCGCGTCGAAGTCTGTGGTGTAGAAACGCGGGGTCAGCATCGTGTCCTGCGTGGCGAGTGCCATCGCCTCTTCGCTGGTCATGGGTTTGTACTGGTTCATTTGATCCTCCCAGCGTTGAAGCTGACTTCGTAGAGTTCGGCCAAGTCGAAATAGGCCGCTGCCTTCACCAAAGCGCGCTTGAGTGGCCCGGCGCGAGTCACGGTGGCGGTGCGGTGGAACACTTCCTTGCTGCCAAACGGGATCGAGATCGGATCGCCATGGACGCGCACCTTGTCGCCGGCCTCCATCTCGATTTCGTCAGGCAATTCGACATGCGCGTGAAAGTGCTCGGAACTCTGCTCGACCGTGATCGTGCAGGGAGTCTCGAATATCCTCGCATTCGGGGCTGTAGACGTGGTCGATCCCTGGACCATCGTGTTCATCAGTGTTCTCCCTTCTCAAGCATGTCGGCGAACACCTTGCGGTTGTCTGCACCGAACGATGCCAATTCGACGGTTTCTCCCGTGGTGGAGTCGCGGAGGGTCAGCGCCCCGTCTTCCCACTCGATCAGTTCAAATGGGGTCGCCCGACCGATGCCGTTGATGCGCCGCTTGTGGACCAGGCTGCGCGCTGTCGAGCGCACAAAGCCGCCTGTGCCCGGTCCAAAGCTGGCGATCTCGGTTCCGGTGATGCCATCTTCGACTCGCACTGTGCCGTCCGGCTCGTCGAAGAATTGGATCGACCGGGTTGCGGTCGTCGTCGTCCCTGCCTCCGCCCGAACTTCGCTGGGAACCGCTTCGCGTTCGAAGTAGCCGAGGCTGACAGAGGCGGTCAGCGCCAACGAGACAGCCACAACACCGCCCATCATGATGAGCGGCAAGCGGTGGACCGCGAATTCGTCTTCCTCGTAGGTTCGGACGATGGCTGCGACGATCATGCGGGCGCTCCCTCCAGGCCTTTCTCCGAAAGCTCAGCTGCGGCCTTCGGGCGAGCCCCCGTTGGCGCAGTCGCTACAGGGCCGTTCACCTGCGTAGCTTCTGCCGCGACGGGTTCCTTGATCTCGATCAAATTTCGCTCGATCGCCTCGAACTGTGCGCAAGCTTCGGCCAGGATGTGAGCAACCTTCTGCGCTTCCGGCACCGCTCGAAGCATGGGTTGCGGTCGGCCGATCCGGAATGGCCGGGCATGCGGCCACAGCAACAGATAGCCAAGCAGGCGATCGCCGTTCAACTCGACGGCGATATCGCCATGGCCATTGCCCCGCTCTTTCAGATGCGCAGCTCCGATATGCTTGAGCGGCACGTTGATCCGCGTCTCGATCGCCATGCCGATCCGCATGATCAAGCGGGTGTCGGTCAGGATGTAGACCGTGCTGCGCGCGCTGAGCCAGGCGAGTCCCTGCAGCACCGCAACGCCGGCGAACCCGAGCACCGCACACACCACCGCGCTGTTGACATTGCCGAATGCCAGCGAGATCGCGATCAGGGCAACGAAATAGAGCCCTACGGTGCGCGTGTGGAAAGCGGTGCGCGCCAGGATTGCCTGGTTCGGCTGCCCTTTCCACAACACGCGCTCATTGTCGGCTGGCGTTCCCATCGGATCGCCATGAGCGGTCGGCCCCATTTCCTCGTCGAACGGAGCCGGATGATCAGGGGCAGGCGTGCCCATCAAATCCACGGTTCGCCCCTTTCGGCGGTCGCATACATGTATCCGCCGCCATAATAGGCCTGGATCTTATCCTCCTCGAGGCGGGTGATCTGGCCGGGCGTAGCCAGGCCCGGGACATCTTCGAACTGCTCGGCGGTGATCGCTTCGATATCGACCAGTTCCTTCTGGTCATCCACCAAAGGCGTGATGCCTCCAAGGAACCCTTTGCCCTGGATCGCCGCAAAGGTCATCGGGGCGAGAACTTTCCTGCCCGAATTGGTCGTCACTTCGAGATAGCGAATGATGTGCTCGGATTGATCGACCCAGACATCGCTGACGGTCCCGGCCAGCTTCTTGTTCGCATCGTAAACCGGAAGCCCGACCGGATCTCTGTCGTTCGGGGCAATCTCGATCTCATGGCTGTCGGCAATCGGCACGATCCGCGGGCGACCGTCGAAGGTGAGGTCGGGATAGTCCTGGCGCTGGGCAAAGGCTGCCGGGCCCATGCCGTCTTTCATCGCGTTTCCGGTTGGCACCCACGGGGCGCCTCCTGCGCCGAATCCTTGCTTCGCCGGGATGTTCTCGACTTTGGAGAGTTCGTCGCGTGCCACATCTTCGGGCACGTAGGTTCCGCGACCATGTGGGAGATTGAAGGTCTTCTTCTCTCCATCGAAAATCGATTCCCTCGATTCGACGATGCCGCTTTGTTCATGCTCAAGAGGATAGCCTTCGCGGCGGCTTTCGCGGTTGAGATAGATGACCAGTCCGATGAAGAACACGAAGAAGGCCAGGAATGTCAGTTCGGCGACATCGAATGTCCCGACGATATATGTGACACCTTCACTTTGCATTGTACTTTCCTCTCATTCAATCGAGCGGCACAGGCGGCTGCCGCATCAGGTCGGGAACTCACGCAGGCCGAACGGCTGGCCAGTGCTATCCCGGGAATCGGTGGTGGATCTGCGAGCGTGGCCGACCAGCGGTCCGATCGCGGCGAGGCCTGCGATAAGCAGCAGGATTTCGATGATGTAGACGGTGCCGTACCCTGTCGCGCGGGTGGCAAGAACTTCCGACAGGCTGCCGTCGGCGGCGAGCCAGGTGATCGTGTCGCGCAAGGCTCCGCCTAGCGCGATGCCGGCGCCGGCGCAGCTTGCCTGCACGGCTCCCCACGCGCCCAGCGCGAGGCCAGCGGTTTCGCTCTTCGCGAGCGCCATGGCTTCGATCAGGGTTCCAACCGAAAACAAGCCGAGGCCGAGGCCGATCACCAGCGCGCCCGCATAGAGCAGAATTGCAGAGCCGAACGGTGCCGCGAACAGGATCATCAGGAACGCTGCAATCCCGGCCACCAGGCCGAGCCCGGCAAGCCGCAATGGATCGGCCCCGCGCGATAGCGAGCGTCCAGACCACACAAAACCCAGCAGCGCGCCGAACGCCCAGGCGCCGGTCAGAGCGGTAGTAGCGCCAACGGACAGGCCCAGGACTTCGCCGCCATACGGTTCGAGTAGCGCGTCCTGCATGGCGAAGCCGGCTGCCCCGATACCGATCGCGGTCAACAACCGGGCGTTGCGGCCGTCGCGGACGAAAGCGTTCCAGAGTTCGCGGAATGTCGGCGCATCAGGATTCGCCTTGGTTCGTTCGGGAGCGCGCGCTTCCTGCTTCCACAGCGCGACCAGGTTTAGCGCCATGGTCAGGACTGCGGCGCCCTGGATCACTTGCACCAGCCGGGTGGTCGAAAACTCGATCAACAACCCGCCAATCACAAACGCGGCGAACATCATTCCGATCAGCAGCATGACATAAAGCAGCGCGACCGCGCGCGGCCGCTTCTCTTCGGGCGCAAGATCAGTGGCCAGAGCAAGCCCCGCCGTCTGGGTGATGTGGAAGCCCGCTCCCGTAAGCAGGAAAGCTCCTGCCGCCGCGAGTATGCTGAAATAGTAGGTTTCGGGTCGGCTCAACAGCAGCAACGCGAACGGCATGATCGCCAATCCGCCAAACTGCAGCAGCGTGCCGAACCAGATATAGGGCACTCGACGCCAGCCCAGTGCGGAAATGTGGGTGTCGGATCGGTGTCCGATCAGCGCGCGGAACGGAGCCGCGAGCAGCGGAACTGCAATCAGCAGAGCCACCAGCCAGGCCGGTACGCTCAATTCGACAATCATCACCCGGTTCAGCGTGCCGTTGAGCAGCACTGCCGCCATGCCAACGCTGAACTGGAACAGCGACAGGCGCAGCAGTTGCGGCAATGGCAATTCGCGACTCGCCGCATCCGCAAAGGGCAGCAAGGCGACCATCGCCTGGCTGATCTTTATGGGAGGGCGAGGGGCCTTGCTCATCCGCGCTTCACCAGTTCGAGCGCCTGCGAGGTGTAGAACCCGCTCGATACGCGTTTGGTGCGTCCGATGTTCCACTGGCCAAGCCGGGTCAGCTTCGCGCGCAGTTCCTCTTCGCCAACCGGGACGATACCGGGCGAGCGGTCTCCCTTGGGGAACACCTTGCCAATCGAATGCATGGCTCCGAGCAGCCGCGTATGAGGCGCGAACGTGAACAGGATCGAATGGGTTGCGCGCTCGCTGAGCTGCTCGATCGCATCGACCAGGTCTTCGGGCGAATAATGGATCAGCGAATCCATCGCGACGACATGCGCGAACGTGCCGAGATCGGGGTCGAGCATGTCACCCGTGGTCCAGCGGATCCGCCCATGACCGATGAAGGACGGTGTGCGCTGCCTGGCAACCTCGACAAGGCTACTGGCCACATCGACGCCGGTCACTTCGGCTCCGCGGCAAGCGGCTCCGATTGAAAGCGCCCCGGTGCCGCAGCCTGCGTCGAGCACCTGGGTGCGGCGAAGATCCATCGGTAGCCAATCGAGCAGCGTCTTGCGCATGGCTTCGCGCCCGGCGCGGACAGTCGCGCGGATGCCGCTGACCTTGGTGTCCGAAGTCAGGTCGATCCACGCCTGCTTTGCGGTGCTGTCGAAGTAGTTCGCGAGCGCCTCGCGACGTTCCGCATAGGGGCCGGCCTGATAGATGTCGGATGATCGAGTAGCCATCATTCAAACCCCAAAAAGTCAAAGATGTCGCGGTCTTTCATCGGCGTCGCCGTCGACGGCTCGACGCCGGCCCACAGCATCGCCGCAAGCCGGAGATATTCGTCCTGCGCGGCGACAACTTCGGGATCGTCGCCCATTTCGAACAAGGTGCATTTCTTGAGTCGACTTCGACGGATCGCGTCGACATCCCGGAAATGTGCCAGCCGCTGCATTCCGATCCGGTCGCAGAAGCGATCGATCTCGTCGGTTTCGCGGCTGCGGTTGGCGACCATACCGGCAAGCCGCACATCGTAGTTCTTGGACTTGGCTCCAATCGCGGCGACGATCCGGTTCATCGCAAAGATGCTGTCGAAGTCGTTGGCGGCGACCACCAATGCACGCTCGGCATGTTGGAGCGGAGCGGCAAAGCCGCCGCACACCACGTCGCCCAGCACGTCGAAAATCACCACGTCGGTGTCCTCGAGCAGGTGGTGCTGCTTGAGCAGTTTGACGGTCTGCCCGACCACATAGCCGCCGCAACCGGTGCCCGCCGGAGGCCCGCCCGCCTCGACGCACATCACGCCGTTATAGCCTTCGAACATGTAGTCGTCGGGACGCAGTTCTTCGGTATGGAATTCAACCGTTTCGAGCACGTCGATGACAGTCGGCATCAGCTTCTTGGTGAGCGTGAAAGTGCTGTCATGCTTGGGATCGCAACCAATCTGCAGAACCCTGTGACCGAGTTTCGAAAACGCGGCAGAAAGGTTTGAAGACGTGGTGGATTTTCCGATCCCGCCCTTGCCGTAGACCGCGAATACCTTGGCCCCCTTGATCTGGTCGCGGGGGTCGAGCTGGACCTGGACCGATCCTTCGCCATCGGGCTTGGAAAAGCCGGATTTTGGTGTGTGCAGGTTCATAGTCTCGATCCCTCGATTCTCATTCGGCCACGAAGACGCCCTCTAGGCGGTCTTCGAGCTCGTCATTGGCTTCGCGCAGAGCGGCGAGTGTCGCTTCGTCGGGTTCCCACAGCTCGCGATCGCAGGCTTCGAGCAGGCGCCCGGCCACGCGCGCGCTGGCTTTCGGATTGAGTTCGGCGAGGCGTTGGCGCATCTCGTCGTCGAGGACGAAGGTCTCGCTGATCTTCTGGTAGACCCACGGCTTCACCTGGCCGGTGGTGGCCGACCATCCGAACGTGTTGGTCACGTGCATTTCGATGTGGCGCACGCCTTCGAAGCCGTGGTCGAGCATGCCTTCAAACCATTTCGGGTTGAGCGTGCGGGTGCGGGTTTCCAGATCGACTTGCTCGGCCAGCGTGCGGACCTTGGCTTTGCCGCGGGTAGCGTCGAGGATGTAGACCGGCGCTTCCTCGCCCTTCGCCCGCGCCACCGAGCGGCTCACTCCGCCGAGGCCATCGACATATTGATCGACATCGTTGATGCCGAGCTCGACGCTTTCGAGGTTCTGATAAGTGAAATCGACATCCTTGAGCGCGCTCTGGAGCAGGTCGCGCTGCTGCACCGGCGTTCCCTTGACCCCGTAGGCAAACCCCTTGTTGATCTCGAACGCATTGGCGAGCTCATCCGGATCGGCCCACACGCCGCCTTCGATCATCTGGTTGACGTTGGCGCCGTATGCCCCCTCGGCGTTGGAGAAGACCCGCAGCGCGGCGGTTTCGAACTCGCAGCCATGCGCCTTCTGATGTGCGAGCGAATGCTTGCGAACGAAATTGGCTTCGAGTGGCTCGTCGGCCTGGCTTGCGAGCAGCGCGGCTTCGGCCAGCATCCGGGTCTGGAGCGGCAGCAAGTCGCGGAAGATGCCTGACAAAGTCATCACTACGTCGATGCGCGGACGACCGAGTTCTTCGAGCGGGATCAGTTCCGCGCCCGCAAGCCGCCCGTAGCTGTCACGCCGGGGTCGCGCGCCGAGCAGTGTCATCGCCTGCGCGATCTGCATGCCTTCGGTCTTCATGTTGTCGGTGCCCCACAGCACCATCGCGATGCTTTCGGGGAAGGGTTCGCCATTCTCGACATGCCGAGCGATCAGCCGCTCGGCCTGCTCGCGCCCCTGGATGCAGGCATAGGCGCTGGGGATGCGGAACGGGTCGAAACCGTGGATGTTGCGGCCGGTCGGCAGCACGTCGGGATTGGCGACGATATCGCCGCCCGGTGCGGGATGGACATAGCCGCCATCGAGCGCATGGATCAGCGAGCCCAGTTCATCGCTGGCATCGAGCTTTTCGCCGAGCGTCTCGCGGTCGTCATCATCGGCCGCCTCTATCATCGCGCCGATCATGTCTTCGCGCTCCGCGCCCTGCGGATTGCGCCCGAGGACATGCAGACCATGCGGGATCAGGGTTTGCTCAAGCTCATAGAGCCGACCCGAAAGGCTCTCGATCTCGCCCATTTCGATGTCGAGTGCATCGCATTGGTCGGCGATCAATTCGGCGAGGTCGGCGCGCTCGGCTTCGTCTTCGCTGCCGGTCATGCGCCACCGCTCGACGCTCGCCTTGAGTTCGGCGAGATCCTTGTAGAGGCCGGCCTGTGCCAGCGGCGGAGTCATGTAGCTGACGAGAGTGGCGGCCGAGCGGCGCTTGGCCAGCATTCCTTCGGTCGGGTTGTTCGCGGCGTAAAGGTAGTAGTTCGGCAGGTCGCCGATCAGTCTCTCGGGCCAGCACTCGCTCGTCATCCCGGCTTGCTTGCCCGGCATGAACTCGAGCGCGCCGTGCGTGCCGAAATGCAGCACCGAATGCGCGCCAAAGTCTTCGCGGATCCAGCGATAGAAGGCGCTGAATGCGTGAGTCGGGGCAAAGTTGCCTTCGAACAGCAACCGCATCGGATCACCCTCATATCCGAACGCCGGTTGCACGCCGACAAAGACATTGCCGAATTGCGCGCCGTAGACATGGATATGGCCGCCATCGCTTTGCGCCTTGCCGGGAGCAGGGCCCCATTGCGCTTCGATCTCGGCGAGATGCGGCTCGCGGCGGACATGTTCATCGGCGGGGATGCGCGCGATGACGTTGGCATCGGCGCCGAAACGGTCGGCATTGCCGTTCAGGATTGCATCGCGGAGCGTATCGACGCTTTCCGGAACGTCGACCGAATAGCCTTCGTCGGATAGCCGCTGGAGTGTCGCGAGCAGCGACTCATAAACGGAAAGGAACGCTGCCGTGCCGGTTGCTCCGGCATTGGGCGGGAAGTTGAACAGAACCACAGCGAGTTTGCGTTCGGCCCGTTCGGCACGCCGCAGCCGGATCATCTTCAGCACGCGCCCGGCCAGAGCTTCGGCGCGTTCGGGGCAGCCCTGCATCGGGCTGACCTTGTCGGATGACGGCCGTTCGCACTGACGGTCGCAGCCATTGCAGGCGTCGCCACCATTGCCCGCACGACCACCGAACACGCTTGGAGCGATCGACCCGTCGAGCTCCGGCAGTGCCACCATCATCGTCGCTTCAAGTGGTAGCAGGCCCTGCTCGCGCTGCCGCCATTCCTCGATCGTTTGGAATTCGATCGCATGCGCCGCAAGGTAAGGCACATCGAGATCGCCGAGCACTTCGCGGGCGGCTTCGTTATCGTTGTAGGCTGGGCCGCCAACCAGCGAGAAGCCCGTCAGGTTGACGATCGCGTCGACGGTCGGCTTGCCGCGTTCGACGAAGAATTGCTCGATCGCCGGTCGCGCATCGAGTCCGCTTGCGAACACCGGGACAACTTTGAGGCCCGCGGCTTCGAAAGCTGCGATCGCGCCATCGTAATGCCCCGCGTCGCGACCGAGCAGATAGGACCGCAGGAGGATCAGGCCGACGGTGCCGTTCTTGCCGCCGCCATCCTTCTTCGAAGCCTTGGGGAGTATCCGCAGGCTTTCGGAAATGCGCTGACGGGCGCCGGGGTGGTAGACGCCGGTCTCGGGATATTCGAGCGGTGCTTCCGCTTCGGTCTGGCCCCGTCGTGCTTCGCGGTCGCCGGTAGCGTAGCGGTTGATCAGAGCGCGGACCATCGCAACCACGTTCTCGTCCGAACCTGCCAACCAATATTGCAGTGTCAGGAAATAGGCGCGCACGTCCTGGGCGGTGCCGGGAATGTATTTGAGGATCTTGGGCAGGCGCCGCAGCATCTTCATCTGCCCTGCGCCCGAGCTTGCGCCCTGCTTCTTCGATCCGCGTAGTTTCTTGAGCAGCGCCAATGGGCCCTTTGCGGGCGCATCCATTCGGTAGCCGCCCATCCGGGTCAGCTTCACGATCTCGCCCGCCGACATCAGGCAGACCATCGCATCGCAATCCTCGCGTCGCGCTTCGAGCGCGGGACGGATCGCGCGCATGTGATCGTCGAGGAACAACATCGTGGCAATCACAATGTCGGCCCTGGCGATCGCGTCCTTGGTTCGTCCAAGTGCACCAGAATCGCGGTCCCAATCCGATGCGGCGTGCAGGCTCAGCTGGATATTGTCCTGTGCCAGCACCTGGTCCGCGCGCTCGACTGCCCCTTTGAGGTGATTGTCGAGCGTGACAATCGCCACGCGAACCGGAGGCAGGCGACTACCGGGCATAGTGCGCCTTGGCATCGTAGAGCGTGTCGAGATCGATCTGGGCGCGACCTTGTTCGGCGGCGAAAGTCTCGGTGTTGCGGCGGGCTTTTCCGCGCACGAAGAACGGGATCTTCTTGAGTTCGCGCTGCGCTTCTTCAGTCCACATCGCGCCGTCATGCGCAGTGACCAAGGGTTCTACCGGTGCAGGCTGGGCTTCTGCCGGTTTGCGTGGCGCGTGCGCCGCGTGATGCGACGGTCCGTTGGCGTCGGAGAACTCGAAGTCCTCGCGGAACATCGTCAGCAAATGCTCTTCGAGGCCCATCACCAGCGGATGGACCCAGGTGTCGAAGATCACATTCGCGCCCTCGAAGCCCATTTGCGGGCTGTGGCGCGCCGGGAAGTCCTGCACATGGACCGGCGAGGAGATCACCGCGCAGGCGAGACCCAGCCGCTTGGCGATGTGGCGCTCCATCTGCGTGCCGAGCACCAGCTCCGGTGCGGCGGCAGCAATGGCCTCCTCGACTTCGAGATGATCGTCCGTGATCAGCGGCTCGACATCGTAGAGCTTGGCCGCTGCGCGCACTTCGCGGGCGAATTCGCGGTTGTAGCAACCCAGCCCGCAGACCTCGAAACCCAGTTCTTCGGATGCGATTCGGGCGGCAGCAACCGCATGAGTGGCATCGCCGAAAATGAACACGCGTTTGCCGGTCAGATAGGTCGAATCGACGCTGCGGCTCCACCACGGCATCCTGGAATGTTTGTCGCCGAGGGCGGGCGTGGGATCTGCACCCGCCAGCTCGGCGACGTCGGCAATGAAAGAGCGCGTAGCCCCCACGCCGATAGGGATTGTGCGAATGGCCGGCTGCTTGAACTGGCGTTCGAGCCAGCGAGCCGCCTCATCCGCAATCTCGGGATAAAGAACGATGTTGAAATCGGCCGCGCCGATCCGCGCGATGTCCGATGGCGTGGCATCCAAAGGAGCCACGAGGTTCACCTCGACGCCCAGCGTGTCGAGGATCTTGCGGATCTCGACCAGGTCGTCGCGGTGGCGAAAGCCCAGTGCGCACGGGCCCAGAATGTTGGCGCGCGGTGCACGGCTTTCTCGCGGAGTCCGCACGAAGTCCTTGTCCGCGAGGTGGCGCACGATCTGGTAGAAGGTTTCGGCAGCGCCCCAGTTTTCCTTGCGTTGGTAGCTTGGCAGTTCGAGCGGAATGGCGGGGCAGGGCAGGTCCATCGCCTCGCTGAGGCCGCCAGGATCGTCCTGGATCAGTTCTGCGGTGCACGACGCGCCGACGATCATCGCCTGCGGCTTGAACCGCTCGGCCGCATCGCGCGCAGCGTCCTGAAACAGCTGCGCGGTGTCCTTGCCAAGGTCGCGCGCTTCGAAGGTGGTGTAGGTGACCGGCGGGCGCTTGCTGCGGCGCTCGATCATCGTGAACAGCAGGTCGGCGTAGGTGTCACCTTGCGGGGCGTGGAGGACGTAGTGCAGCCCCTCCATCGCGGTCGCGACGCGCATCGCACCGACATGCGGCGGTCCTTCGTAGGTCCAGACGGATAACTGCATCGCCTACACCTCCAGCACATCGCGGCGCCGCAGCGGCCGCGCAAAGAGTTCGGCGAGGTCGCCGGCCTGGTCGAAGCCGTGGATCGGCGAGAAGACGAGTTCGATCGCCCACTTGGTCGAAAGCCCTTCGGCTTCGAGAGGATTGGCGAGGCCAAGGCCGCATACGGTGAGATCCGGCTTGTCGGCACGCACCCGGTCGAGCTGCTTGTCGACATGCTGCCCTTCGCTGATCCGCGCCGACGGCGGGATCAGGTCGAGTTCCTGCGCGCAATGCGAGCGGTGGAGATAGGGCGTTCCGACTTCGACGGGCTCCATATCGAGCTCGGTGGCCAGGAACCGCGCGAGCGGCACTTCGAGCTGCGAGTCGGGCAGGAAGCTGATGCGTTTGCCGGACAGCGTGCCGCGTGCGTGCTCGATCGCTTTCTTGGCCCGCTCGCGACCGGGGGAAACGGTCTTGGCAAAATGCACGTCGTCGACGCCGAAGGCATCCGAAGCGGCCTTGAGCCATGCAGTGGTACCTTCGGCCCCGAACGGGAACAGCGCATCGAGCCGCTGCGCCCCGCGATCTTCAAGCTTCATCGCCGTATCTGAGAGGAAAGGCTGAGCGAGAAGGTAGCGGGTGTTAGGCCCGACCGCAGGCAAGTCACGGGCATTGCGCGCCGGCAGCACTCCGACGCGGTCGATCCCGAGCTGGTCGAACAGGCGCAGGAACTGGTCTTCGACGATGTCGGGCAGGGCGCCAACGATCAGCAGCTCTTGAGGTGCACCCGCTGTGCTAGCGGGCATCTCCGGCACGAGCGCTGCAAGGCATGCGTCCTCGCCCTGAGTGAAGGTGGTTTCGATCCCGCTTCCCGAATAGTTGAGGATGCGGACATCGGGCATATGCCGCGCACCGAGCCGCTCCGCCGCCTTGGCAAGATCAAGCTTGATCACTTCCGACGGGCACGATCCGACCAGGAACAGCGTCTTGATATCGGGCCGACGCGCAAGCAGGCGTTCGACCACGCGATCGAGTTCGTCCTGGCAGTCCGCCATTCCGGCGAGATCGCGCTCTTCCATAATCGCTGTGGCAAACCGCGGTTCGGCGAAGATCATGACGCCGGCAGCCGATTGCAGCAGATGCGCACAGGTGCGCGAGCCGACCACGAGGAAGAAGGCGTCCTGCATCTTGCGGTGCAGCCAAACGATCCCGGTCAGTCCGCAGAACACCTCTCGCTGGCCACGCTCGCGAAGAATCGGGCGCTGGGTTTCCGCAACGGGCTTGGTGCAGCCGGGGAGGGTGTCGAGCGCGTTCATGCGGTGACCGCCTGAGGCCGAGCTTGGCTTTGCGCAGCGTCGAGCCGCGCCATCCGCAATTTCCAGAGAAACTGTCCGGCATTGATCACGTAGGCGGCGTAGGCCGCGAGCGCGACGAGCAGGCGCTGTTCCACCGATCCGATCGCACCGAACAGCATTACAAGGTAGAGCGTATGCAGCGCGAGCACGAGCATCGAGAACACGTCTTCCCAGAAGAAGGCCGGGGCAAACAGCCATTTGCCGAACACCACCTTCTCCCAGATCGAGCCGGTGACCATGATCAGGTAAAGCACGAATGTCTTGATCACGATGGAGATATCGGCAGCGAAGGTTCCCTCGCCGGTCGCCAAGGCGCGGATCACAAGCCCGAGGCTGACCAGAAACACCAAGAATTGCAGTGGGGCGAGAATGCCTTGAACCAAGGTCCAACCCGACTCGTCACGTCGCTGGCGCTCTTCTTCGGTGTAGAGCGTCGCCTTGATCTCCCGGTAGCCGCTTGCCTGCGCCCGTGCTGTTGCAGGCCCGACCGGGGATACGTGATCCATCGGTGCCATTACCTTGCGAGTGGCCTTTCCTTCTCAGACTCGATCCTTACGACCTCGCGGAAGGGAGTGTCAACTAAAATGGACGGTCAGAAAACTTGACACTTGAGTCGTCGCTCGGCAGCTTGGTTGCGAGTTGGGCGATTTTGGCGTAAACGACGCTGGTCAGTTTGAGGTGAGTCGGGAGTCCCTCGTTTGCTGGCATCGACGCGATCCGCGCCGCATCCGGCCTGGTAACAGTCCGGCAGGATGGGAGGGTCAGGCATGGCTCCGGGAGACAAGATTGGAGTAATCAGCGCAAGCTCTGCGGCTTGGCGCAAAGTGATCGCGAACCCGCTGAAGCGTCGAAAGCGCGCCGGCCTTGGTGAGAAGCCGTCCGACGACGGCACCCTTTCGGACGACTCGATCAATTCAATTATCGAAGGCGAGATATTGCCGCGGTTGCTAATGGCGCACTCGTCCGGCAATGCGCCTGGCATGGCGAATTCGACGTCAGAGATTCATCCCACTGATGCGAACCGATTCGCGACTCTTCCACTGACTCACGAAGCGGCCAGCCTGCTCGAGGAAGTGGACGCCTATCTTGACGAGGGTGTGAGCGTCGAAGCCATCTACCTGGATCTTCTGGCACCCGCAGCCCGCCGTCTCGGCGAAATGTGGGAAGCCGACACCGCCGACTTTGTCGATGTCACCATGGGCCTGTGGCGGCTGCAGGAAGTGATGCGCGAAGTTGCCAGCAAGTCGCCGCCGATCATCGAGGCGCTGTCCGCTCCGCACACCGCCTTGTTTGCACCTATGCCAGGGGATCAGCACACTTTCGGCGCGATCATGATCGAAGACGTCTTCGCCCGCGCCGGGTGGAACAGCGAAATTCTTCCGCGGCCCGAACGTCGCGAATTGCTCGACACGGTGGCTGCACGGGCGTTCGATGTGGTCGGTTTGACGCTGTCCCGAGATTGCCCTAGCGCCGCAATCGCCAGCCTGTTGAAGGCTATTCGCGGAGTATCTGCAAACCCCCATGTTTCAATCTTGATCGGTGGTCGAATGGTAAACCAGAACCCGGCAATTGTTGCCGAAGTCGGCGCGGACGGGACAGGGGTCGACGCGCGCGATGCGCTCAAGGTGGCGGAACGCCTTGTGCTCGCCGAACCCATGCTTGCACCTTCAATACGATAGGTGCCGATCGGAATGCTGACGCGAAAGCATAGTATCGAGGGAAAACACTCCTTCGGCCATGTAGGTGAACTTTTCGACTCGCTCGATGCCGATGCGGCCATGAAACTGGCTATGGTCGCCGGTGACGTCACGCTGGTTCTGGACGATGCTGGAACGATCCTCGACGCTGCTTTCGATCCGTCCGAATTTCCCGCATTCGAAAACTGGGTCGGTACCAACTGGATCGAGACCGTCACGGACGAGAGTCGACCGAAAGTGATGGAAATGCTTGCCGCTGCAAGGCGCGGAGAAGTTCAGCACTGGCGGCAGGTCAATCACCCCTCCCGCGACGGAGTCGTCCCGGTGCGCTACGTGGTTCTCAGCGTGAATGGCGGAGAGCATCGCATCGCGTTCGGACGCGACATGCGCGAGGCGGGCCAACTGCAGCAGCGTCTGCTGCAAGTGCAGCAATCGCTCGAGCGCGACTATCTGCGGATGCGCCAGCTGGAATCGCGCTACCGCATGCTGTTCGAACAGTCGTCGGAAGCGGTGTTGATCGTCGAGGCGGGCTCGCTGCGCATCCGCGAGGCGAACCCTGCCGCGCATGCGCTGGTCGGAGCCCGGGCAGGCAGCTTGCCGAGCAAGAAGCTGTTGGGCCTGATCGACAAGGGCTCACGCGACGCAGTCCAGGCCTTGGTCGGGGCCGCGCAGGCGTCTTCGTCTGTCTCCCCGATCGACATCAAGGTCGTGAAGAATTCGCGCGAGGTCAGTATGGGCGCGACCGGGTTTACACAGGACCGCGGTCAATTCCTGCTGCTACGGCTGCTGCCGACGCACGAGCATGCTGCCGACAGCGAGTCGCCCGTGCTCGATCTGGTCGAGCAGATGCCGGACGCCTTTGTCATTGCCAATGCCGAAATGGACATTGTCAGTGCCAACCATGCTTTTGTCGAACTGGTCCAGGCAGCCAGCCTCGATCAGCTGCGCGGACGCCATCTGTCGGAGATCATCGGACGACCGGGTATCGATCTTGACCTGATCGAAGGGCAGATCGATCAGCACGGCGCCGCCCGCAATGTCAGCACAGTCCTGCACAAGGGGCACGATCACGAAGGCGAACCGGTCGAGATTTCAGCGGTCCGCAGCAGCGGAGACGAACCGCTGTTGGCGTTTGTTGTACGACCCATCGGCCGGCGGCTGCGCGACCTTCCGCCGGGTACGCAGGATCTGCCGCGCTCGGTCGAACAACTCACCGATCTGGTCGGACGCATGTCGCTCAAGGATATTGTCCGCGAGAGCACCGACCTGATCGAACGACTCTGCATCGAAGCTGCTTTGTCCTACACATCGGACAACCGCGCATCGGCGGCTGAAATTCTCGGCCTGTCGCGGCAGAGCCTCTATTCCAAGTTACACCGCTACGGACTCGGAAATTTGCCGAGCGATCCAGAGTAGATTGACACTCCCAGTCCAAACAGATTGACCCGTTTTCGAACAAAATCCGTTCGAAAGCGCAAAAATCGCTGTTGTTTCGCAATCAGGTGTCAATTTTGTTTGACGCTATCTACTGTCAGGCATAGCCTCTCCGTATGGAGCGTTCTGCGGTCTCGACTCGACCAGCGCCGATTCCGGCGCTCGGCGATGTCGTCACCCTGCTCAAACCGATCACCTGGTTCCCCCCAATGTGGGCATTCATGTGCGGCGCGGTGTCGTCGGGCGTGGGTCTCGACGGGCGCTGGCTGTTCGTGCTTGGAGGCGTCCTGCTCGCCGGGCCGCTGGTGTGTGGCACCAGCCAGGCCGTCAATGACTGGTTCGACCGTCATGTCGACGCCATAAACGAGCCCGACCGGCCGATTCCTTCGGGGCGTATCGCAGGGCGCTGGGGGCTCTACATCGCACTCATCGCGACCGGTATTTCCGCCCTTGTAGCTTGGGCGCTGGGTCCGTTGGTGTTTGTTGCAGCTCTGGTCGGGCTGGCGCTGGCATGGGCCTACAGTGCGCCGCCATTTCGGTTCAAGACCAGCGGGTGGATCGGACCCGCCGTGGTCGGATTCACCTATGAAGGGTTGGCCTGGTTCACCGGCGCGGCGGTCATGCTCGCAGGGCTGCCTTCGCTGCAGGTTCTGATCGTGCTCGCATTGTATTCGGTCGGCGCGCACGGGATAATGACGCTCAACGATTTCAAGGCGGTCGAGGGAGATCGCGAAACGGGCCTGAACTCTCTGCCGGTAGTGCTGGGTGTGTCCGGTGCGGCGAGGCTCGCTTGCGCAATCATGGCAGTGGCACAGATCGCGGTCATCGCATTGCTGGCTAGCTGGGGTCTGACCCTCTCGGCGGTTGTCGTCTCGCTGGTGCTGCTGGCGCAGTTCGCGGCGATGCCGCGGCTGTTGTCCGATCCCGCCAAACACGCACCCTGGTACAATGGCGTCGGCGTAACGCTTTACGTGCTCGGAATGCTCGCTGCTGCGCTCGGGCTCGGGGGCTACATCTGATGGCGGCGGCTGGCACCAATCCGCCGATGCAAGGGCTGGGCTGGCCGGGAATCGTCCGGATCGGCCTGGTGCAGGCTTCGATCGGCGCTCTCGTCATGCTGTCCACCACGGTGCTGAACCGTTTGATGGTGGTCGAGTATGGGCTGATCGCGGCGATCCCCGCCGGTCTGGTGGCGTGGCACTATGCCGTTCAGTTGACCCGACCGCTGTGGGGTCACGGCTCCGATCAGGGCCGCAAGCGCACCCCTTGGATACTCGGCGGGATCGCCGTACTCGCGATGGGAGTGCTGATCGCAGCGAACGCAACGCCGATGATGGCAGGTAGCCTTGGCCAGGGCTTCGCGCTGGCCGTGCTGGGTTATACGCTGATCGGTGTGGGCGTCGGCATGGGCGGAACTTCGGCGCTGGCCCTGCTTGCGTCGGGGGTCGCGCCGCAGAGGCGCGCCGCTGCGGCAGCGACCACCTGGATCATGATGGTCGCAGGGATCGTCACATCCGCGTTCACGGTTGGCCCGATGCTCGAACCCTATTCGGCCGCGCGCCTGATCGAAGTTGCGACAGGCCTTGCGGTGGTGACGGTCGGCATCACCGCGCTGGCGGTGTTCCAGCTCGAGCAGGGTCACGTCGTGTTCGAGGAAACGAGGAAGGATGCCCCTCCGCCCGATTTCCGCGCTGCCATAGCCGAGATATGGAACGAGACGGCGGCGCGGCGCTTCACCATTTTCATCTTCGTTTCGATGATCGCCTTCAGCATGCAGGATCTGATCCTCGAACCGTTTGCCGGTCTGGTGTTCGGGATGACTCCCGGGCAATCGACCCAGCTGGGCGGACAGCATCAGGGCGGCATTCTGCTCGGAATGATCGTTGCCGGCATCGGTGGCAGCGCCTTCAAGGGCAAGCTCACCGCAAATCTGCGACTCTGGATTGTCGCCGGCTGTCTGCTGTCGGCGCTGGGGCTGGCGATGTTGGCCATAGCAGCGATGGTCGGACCGGGTTGGCCGATCGGACCCAATGCCTTTGTACTGGGATTCGGCAATGGCGTCTTCGCTGTGGCCGCCATCGGGTCGATGATGGGGCTGGCAGGGGCGGGCGAGAAGACCCGCGAAGGCGTGCGAATGGGCGTATGGGGCGCGAGCCAGGCGATAGCCTTCGGACTGGGCGGACTGATCGGTGCGATCGGCGTCGACATTGCGCGCGAAGCGATCGGTCACGACGGCCGCGCGTTCCAGATCATCTTTTCTATCGAAGCCGCGTTGTTCGTGATCGCGGCAACGCTTGCGTTGCAGGCGACAGGGCGGAGCGTTGCCGCCCCCAATCGGGAGGTTGTGCGGGTATGAGCGAGAAAATTTACGATGCCGTCGTAGTAGGCGGCGGGCCGGCCGGTGCCACTGCCGCGACTGAATTGGCGCTGGCCGGCCATTCGGTCCTGCTGATGGAACGCGGAGGACGGATCAAGCCCTGTGGCGGCGCCGTGCCTCCGCGCATGCTCGAAGATTTCGACATTCCGCAAAGCCTGCTCGTGGCCCGTGCGCGGTGCGCGCGGATGATCGCTCCATCGGGCCGTGCGGTGGATATGCCGGTTGGCGAAATCGGCTATGTCGGGATGGTCGATCGCGACGATTTCGATGAATGGCTGCGCGAGCGGGCGCGGATGTCGGGCGCGGAACGTCTCGCCGGAACGTTCGAAAAGGTCGAGCGCGATGAGCATGCGCATCCGATCGTGACCTTCCGGCGCGAACGGGGCGGCCCGATCGAACGCGTCAGAGCGCGGGTCGTGGTCGGTGCCGACGGTGCGCGCTCGGCAGTGGCCAAGCAATGCCTGCCGAACGCCGAGCGGGTCAAATGCGTGTTCGCGTATCACGAGATCATCAAGTCTCCCGACAATGACAGCGATGCGTTCGACGGCAATCGCTGCGACGTATTCTATCAGGGCAGGCTCTCGCCCGACTTCTACGCCTGGGTCTTCCCGCATGGCGAAACCGCCAGCATCGGGGTCGGGAGCGCGAACAAGGGCTTCTCGCTCCGCGGCGCCGTGTCGGAGATGCGCGGCGACCTCGATCTGGCGCGGTGCGAGACCGTGCGCCGCGAAGGGGCGCCGATACCGCTCAAGCCGCTCAAAAGGTGGGACAACGGGGCCGATGTGATCGTCGCCGGCGATGCCGCCGGAATTGTCGCGCCAGCTTCGGGCGAAGGCATCTATTACGCGATGGTCGGCGGCAGGTTCAGCGCGCAGGCGGCGAGCCAGTTCCTCGTATCCGGCGAAGCCAAAGCACTGCGGTCGGCTCGCAAGCGCTTCATGAAAGAACATGGCCGGGTGTTCTGGATCCTCGGCGTCATGCAGTATTTCTGGTATTCGAGCGACAAACGGCGCGAGCGGTTTGTGACCATGTGCGATGACAAGGATGTGCAGCAGCTCACCTGGCAAGCCTATATGAACAAGAAGCTGGTGCGCAAAAAGCCGATGGCGCATGTGAAGATCTTCCTCAAGGACACCGCGCACCTGCTTGGCCTTAGAGCGGCAACGCGGTAGCCTTTGCTGATGAGCAAGACGTGGATATTGCCGGGTATTCTCGCCGCCTTTGCGGCGGTGATAGTGGCAGCGCTGGGGGCGACGATCACCGATCTCGGGCCGTGGTATCAAAGCCTCGAGAAACCCAGCTGGCACCCGCCCGACGCGCTGTTCCCGATCGGCTGGACCTTGATCTACGCGTTCAACACCTATGCGATCGTCGCGGCGTGGCGTGCAGCGCCGACGCCTGCTGTGTCCGATACGATTATCGGCCTGTTCGCCTTGAACGCGTTCCTCAACATCACCTGGAGCATGATCTTCTTTCGCATCCAGCGGCCCGACTGGGCGTTCATCGAAGTGCTGCTGCTGTGGCTCTCGATCCTCGCGCTGGTGGTGTATTGCGGACGGCATTCGAAGACGGCCGCTGTGGCCTTCCTGCCGTATCTTGCCTGGGTGACCTTCGCCAGCGCGCTCAATTGGGCGGTGGTCGATCTCAACGGACCGTTTGGATGAGCGCTCCCACACCGCCGTGAGCGGGAGGCGGTCATGATCGAAGCCTTCTTCGCCGATGGTCACGCTGCCGATCTGGTGCTTGCAGTGCTCGCTTTCGAAGCAGTGTGGCTCAGGATGCGCGGCTGGAGCTTCGGGGCCATTGCCGGCCTGCTCGGCCCGGCGGTGTTTATCGTTCTCGCCTTGCGCGCCGCGCTGGTCGGCGCAGACTGGTGGTGGGTCGCGCTGGCCCTAGCACTGTCGCTGCCGCTGCACCTGATGGATCTGCGGGCGAGGCTGGTTCGGGATGACTGATTTCTGATCCAGACTGCAGACATGCAGGCAATCCGCTTGCGAGCCAATTGTGGGCATCCGCTACATTGGACGCGTCGCAAAATTCCGGTTCAGATTCGCCCTCGGACGCGGCGCCGGATGTCTATCAGGCGGCCGACCTTTTGGACGGTCGAGGGTATCTCATCAATCCCCGCCTCGATCCGAAGCGCATAGGCGAGGATGGCCACGACGTCGCCCACCATTGCGTCCTGTGCGGTCGCGGCGCGGTACAGGACAACGATGACCGCAATCAGCGTCAGGAGCTGAGCAAATGACCAGCTTGCCGCGTCCAGGTCCGACAAACGAATGCGCCACATTGCCATTCTGCCAAAATGCACTTTCCATCGTCGGGGTCTCGGATCGGCAATTGCGGCAACTTGCTTCTCCCACTGCGAGTTAAGCGAGACATTGTTTCGATATGCCCGCAGTCCGGTGATCGCGTTGATGATCAGTACGGGGACAATCAGTCCTAGCATGACAGCGCCGGATCCAAGGTCATACAAGGCGAGAAAAAGGAGGCTTCCCACAAGAGCCACGAAGACAGCCATAAGGATCGGCATATCCTCTTCGAGAAACTCGATGAGCTCTTCGATCATATCGACGCGTGCTGACACTTCGCTGACCTCGGCTCCGCTCTCGCGTTGGTCACGAACTGCCAGCTGGGCCATCCTTGCGTTGAGGCGCGAGAACAGACGGGTATCGTAGGCTTGACGAAAAGCACCAACAGCTATGTGCCCAAGCCAGATTGCCACTAGCGGCAAAACCAGTTCCTGCTGTCCTTCGATCAGGCCGTTGATGGCGATTCCAATCGCCCACGGGTATGCAAGCTCGGCAAGATTCTCGAGAAAACTCAGGCCATAGGTGAATAGAATTGGACCGGTTTTTTGCTTGAGACTGCCGAGCGCAGACTCGTCCGGTATCGTTGATGATGCGGTCTCTTGCATCGTACACCTGCCACGTGGAACGCACGTGATCAGACACGTGCCCCCGTTGCTTCGCAAGCCCTATTCGCGAATGTCCGTATCCGCCCTCTCCCACAAATCATCCAAGCCCATCGCCCGGCTATCTCCCAATCCTGCCTCCCGCCCCACGAAAAACCCGGCCGCGCGTTCGGGGAGGGCGGGTCTCCCGGTTTGGGGGCTTGTATCGGTCCAACAGATCCCGAACCGCTGCAACCAGCGTATTGCCTCTGGTGAAGTCCCATCAATTGGAAGCGCAACTTGATGAGCCGAGACACGGACAAGAATGATAGAAGTTGTCTATTTGCACTAATCCAACTAATAAAGTGAGGCTATCGACCAGCAGCTATTGGAGATTGCCGTGAAAAATAGCTCTCCCAGCAAAACCAAATGTGCGCCGGGCGTACAAAGCCAGCAATTGGATTCTCGGCTTGAGGGCCTTGATCTTTCTTTTCTTGGCGATTCCCTGTCAGAGAAAGCTCGGGATGCGGGCACCTCTTTCTGGGATTGGCACGACAAGATTGACGGCGATGACCTTGACGATGGCTTTGAAAAGACAGTCTGGGACAAGCTTGGCGACTGACCGACCTTTTGAGCGCTTTCCGATCCGTTTCGGATAGCTGGCATGACATTGATCGTTATGCAGCCGACCTCCGGGTGCAACATCAACTGCAGGTATTGCTACGTTCCCAATCGCAATGACTATTCGGTAATGTCGCTGGACGTCGTCCGCGCAACCGCCAGAAGATTTGTTGCCGACGACCAAATCAGAGCAAAGGGCCGCGTAAGGTTCTTGTGGCATTGCGGCGAGCCTCTGGTCGCCGGGATGCAGTTTTATCAGAATGCGCTCAGGATCATCGAGGAAGAGACAAGTGGGTCGATCGGTGTCGAGCATTCCATCCAGACGAACGGTACACTGATAGATGATCGTTGGTGCCGGTTTTTCTCCGACACAAACATGAAGGTGGGGTTGAGTATCGATGGCCCCCAATTCCTGCATGATTCCTCACGGGTGAACTGGTCGGGCAGGGGTACGTTCGCTCATGTCATGCGGGGCTTCGAGCGTATGAAGAGCGCAGGTCTTCGCGTTGGCGCTCTGTGCGTGATCACGAACAAGCATCTCGATTATCCGGTCGAACTTTTCGATTTCTTCCTGAGCAATGGATTCACTTCTCTCGGTCTGAATATTGAGGAGATCGAGAACCAGAACACACAGTCCTCCCTGCTTGACGCAGAACAGAGGTTAGAAGACCATACGCTTGAAAAATTTCGAACTTTTTCCCGAACACTGTTTGCCGAGTGGCGGAAGGCAGGCAATCGACCCAAGATTCGTGAGTTTTCGACTTATCTCTCTGTCTTGAGAAAGAGGCAGTTGGACAAGAGCTACCGGAAGCGGCCGGACGAGGTCGCCGAGCTGGGAATCTTCACGGTCCAGAGGAACGGCGACGTTTCTACATTCTCACCAGAATTTGCGGGCGCGACGAGCGAACAATATTCGAATTTTGTAATTGGGAACGTGCAGGTGCACTCCTTGTCAGAAATGCTGACATCGAGGTCTTATAAGAAACTGCGCGCAGCCGTCGGATCGCATGTCTCAGCGTGCCAAGAGTCGTGTTATTTGTTCGACGTTTGTGGCGGGTCTCATCTGTCCAATGCATATTTCGAGGCAGGCACATTCGATCAGGCGGAATCCAACGCCTGCCGGCTTCTGAAAAAGGAAGTCTCGGAAATGTTTTTTGCCGAATTGGCTGATCACGGCACTCGCCCTGCGCTTCACGCAACCAATTCATCGGTTTGCTAACCGCCAATTGCCTCCCAATAGGACAAGTCACCGGGGATCGGGATGCCGATCCTTGATCGATTGAGTTCGAAGCGTACTCGGTTGATGGATCCAGGCGCTAGCGCGATAGAGGCGGTCTGGCGTTGTTTGTGACACACTTCCCTTCACAATGTTCGATGCAAGGACAATTTGCGCCGAAACTTGTTGTGGAGGGCCAGGTACTGCTTTCACTCCAAAAGGACGCTCCCAGCCCAACGCCTGGCTGATCTCTCAACTCCGCCAGATGCCCCAACGAAAAACCCGGCCGCGCTTTCGCGGGGCCGGGTCTCTCGGTTGGGCGGCTTGGATCGGTTGGACCGATCCTCCAACCAAGCCCACAAGGAGATGACGTCAGAACTTGGGAGCGTAGTAGTGCTCCTGCGCCCAGACGTACCAGTTGTCGACCACCGTGCCGGTCAGCAGGATGCCGATTCCGCCGGTCAGCGTCGTCAGCACTGCAAACCACCAGGCCCAGCGGTGGATCGATTCCATCGTGGCGTTGAAGCCCATGGTCCAGCGCCAGAACAGGCCGGCACGCTCCGATGCTGTGCCGCGATCCGTGATCTGTTCGATCTCACGCTCACCGCCATAACGACCGACGGCCAGAATGGTCGCACCGTGCATCGCGAACAGCACCGCCGAACCGTAGAGGAACGCGATCGAGAGCGCGTGGAACGGATTGTAGAACAGGTTCCCGTGGATGAGCGAGAAGTTGTTCGTCCAGTCCAGATGCGAGAAGATGCCGTATGGCACCGCTTCCGCCCAGCTGCCGAGCAGCGCGGGGCGAATGAAGCCCAGCACCAGGAACAGCCAGATCGCCGAGGCAAAGGCCCAGGGAATGTGCATTCCCATTCCGAGCGTGCGAGCGCGCATATAGGTCCGCACCCACCAGCACAGCACCGCTATCGTCAGGAACGCGCCAGTCAGGATGAACCAGCCTCCCTCGTTCAAGGGTACCATGAAGCTGAAGCCATATTGCGGACCCGGCGGGTTCAATGACAGCCAGAACAATTCGCGCACGAACACTTGCGGGCTCCATCCGGCTTGCGCCCAGAAGTTGAGCCCAATGATCATGATCGCTGCAAATCCGAATGCGAGCGAGATCATCCCGAGCCAGCCGAGATAGATCGGACCGATCTGCGCCTGACCGACCTTGCCGAGCCAGTAACTGTAGCCAGTTCCCTTGAGCCGGTCTTCATCGCCTCCTTCAAGCGGGACACCCATTTCCGGCGCAGCCTTGAGCTGCACCTGCGTGAAGATGTTTTGATAGGTAGCCATATCAGTATGCTCCTGCCGACCAGATCGGAATCTTGCGCCAGAATTCCCAGAATTCCGGCCAACTGCCGACATAAAGGGTGCCCGAGATTACGATGCAGATTGCGCTCCAGAACGCGGCATTAAGCGCCAGGAAGAGGCCCACGCGGTGAATGCCGAGCGTGCCGACCGAATATCCGATGAAGTCCCGGAAATAGGTGTCTTCGTATTCAGGTGTCTTGACGTCGGTTCCGCGCGACGGATTGACCGCCGAAAGCACGAGACCGCCATGGAGTGCGAGCGCGAGGCAGTTCGTAAAGAAGAATGTGATCGCGAGCATGTGCACTGGGTTGTAGTGGAAGTTCACGAATTGGTAGCCGACATTCGACACCCAATCGAGGTGCGACCAGATCCCATATGGGAAAGCGTGCCCCCAGGCACCCATCCACAACGGCCGGATCACATTCAGGGTTATGAAGGCGAAAACCGCAAAGCTGAAAGCGATCGGGACGTGATATCCCATGCCGAGCTTGCGCGAAATCTCCGCCTGCCTGCCTACCCATGAGCAAAACGCGATTATCGCGCACACCGTGATAATCTGGTGATACCCACCCTGGTTGAGAGGCATAAGGGAAAGCCCGGCTTCGATCGGCGGTGGTTGTATGTCGATCAGCCAGGGGTTGAGTGTCGGACCTGCAGCGGCAGCGGCAAAGATCAGCATCGTGCCAAGGGCCGCGCTGAGTGCCACCATCACTCCAAAGAATCCGACATAAAACGGCCCGACCCAAAAGTCGAAGAGGTCGCCGCCGATTAATGTACCACCGCGCACGCGGTATTTCCGCTCGAAACTAAGGAGCGCCATAGGACCATCCTTCCCACCTCATGGGGTGGGTCTTATCGTTTCCGATCAAAACTGTAGGAGGCAGGCAGGCGAACCTGCCCCCTCAGAATTTCAAGACTGGATCAGCCGCCTGAAACGCCGCCGAGCCAGTTATACCTCTCCGTGCTGAGCAGGATGAAGTGGATCGTGAAGGCCAGAACAGCCAGGGCGACATGCATCGCGACCAGCGTCCGGCGTACATCGAAGTGATGCCAAATCTTGTACATTTTCAATTCCTTTTGGAAATTCCTGAAATCCAAAATGACCAGCCTAGCGGCCGATCAAACTTCGGTTATTGGCCGAATGGGCCAATGAACCACGGTTTCCAGGCGTACATCAGTGCATGCGCGACGAGCGCAATCGTGACGTATAGGGCAAACGTGCCCATGAAGGCGCCATGGATCTCCTTGGCTTCCTCATCGGTCAAATACGTCCCCACGCTCGGGCGATCAGGATCGTTCATTGATAATCTCCGTATTTTTCAGTTGGAGTGGAGGCAAAGCCTCCGACGACATCCCCGCGTGATCCCCCACGTGGATTGGATGTGCCCGATCCCCAGGCAAACTCGGAATTGAAAGACGCCATTGCTGGCATAGGTGCTTGACGGAGGGCAGCGGTCATGCGCGTTCCTCCTCAAGCTTCGCCGCAGCCATTTCCGGCTCAAGGCAAATTCGTGTGACAACGGTATCGCCGCGTTGGCGTGCATTGCGTTCTGCCGCGTCGCGCAGTCGCTTGGCTGCGGAAATGCGGGTCAGCACCGGCGCTTTTTCGACCAGCCGATCGAGCAGCGCCTTGGCCTCGTCGTCCCAGCTCACCTCGGTGCGGCTCCGCGCCGGAGTCGGATCGACCCGGTCGAGATCGCTGCCGAGGGGCAGGATGTGGAAGAGCGCATCGAACAGTGCGTTGCAGACTTCCTGCACCAGATAGGTCGCACCCGAATAGCCCATGAAGGGCGTGCCGGTGTGGCGTCGGATCGCTGCGCCTGGGAAACTGGCGGGGATGAACTGAGCTTGCGGGCCGTGACTGCTACCGGCGGCCTCGGCGAGATACATCCGTTCGTTATAGCTGCCGAACATCACCAGCGGCGGGTTGGCATGGATCTCCGCACGAACCGCTTCGTTGTCGGGTTTGACCCCGGCCGAGCGGCTGAAGCTCATCGCGCAGGGCAGGCCCATATCCTCTTCCAGGAAGTGCCGGATGCCGCGGGCATAAGTCTCATTGGCAACGATACCGAAGCTGGCGGTGCCGAAGAAGTCCTGTGTGACCGAGCGCCACAAGTCCCACAGCGGCTTGATCGTGGTGTGCTTTTCGCGCTCGATGAAGGGCTCGGGATCGAGGCCCAGCTCTTCACCCAATGCGCGCAGGAACTTGGTGGTCGAGGAAAGGCCGATCGGCGCCTGGAAGTAGGGCCGCTCGAGCGTTTCGCACAGATTGCGACCAAACTCGCGGTACATGCAGACATTGGCGTCAGCCGTGCCAAGCTGACGGATATCGGCGAGATGGCAGCCCAACGGGAATACCACGCCGACTTCCGCGCCGATTCCTTCGATCAGGCGGCGGATCTCGGCAAGATCGCTGGGCATGTTGAACATGCCGTAGCTTGGGCCGATGATGTTGACCTTGGGCTTTTCGCCTTCCTTTCGCTCGCGCGGTTTGGGGGCTTTCTTCGGTCCGAATTCGGTCCACAGCCACGTCAGCGCGCGGTCGGCGCTCTGCCACTGATCCTCGTCGATCGTGCGCGGCAGGAAGCGTTTGATGTTTGTGCCTTCGGGCGTGACGCCGCCGCCGATCATCTCGGCGATCGATCCGGTCACCACCACAGCCGGCAGTTCGGGATCGAGCGTTTCCCAAGCGCGCTTCATCGCGCCCTCGGTGCCGGTCTTGCCGAGTTCTTCTTCGCCCAGGCCGGTGACCACGATAGGCAGCTCATGCGGGGGGAGGGCATCGGTGTAATGCAGCACCGAGGTTACCGGCAGGTTCTCGCACCCGACCGGACCATCGATGATGACCTGCAGGCCTTTCACTGCGGTGAAAACATAGGTCGCGCCCCAATATCCGCCTGCGCGATCGTGATCGAGAACGAGCGTCATGTGCCCACCGCCTCGGCCGCCTTGCGCGCCGCTTCGTTGAGAGCCGCGTATTTCTTGCGGAATTTGGGACGATCCACCGGGGTGTCTTCCCACACGCCTGCCGCGTGTTCGGTTCCGACCCCTTCGAAGAAGTCGCGCATTTTGTCGAACCGATCCTTATTCGACAGCGCCGCGTTGACGACTTGCGCGAGGCTCCCTGCACCGGCGGGCCCCATCAGGGGACGGGCAGAGATGAGATTGGTGAAATAGAGCGCCGGAACGGCCTTCGCCTTGGCGTGCTGGACCACCGGCGTCGTGCCGATGGCGAGATCGGGGCGGAATTCCTCAACCGCGGCGATATCCTCTTCCAGGCTCGCACGGAAATTGACCTCTACACCCTTCGCTTCGAGCCATTCGCGGTCTGCATCGGACCATTTGGTCTGCGGGCAGGCGCTGCCGACATAGCGCACATCCGCGCCGCTCTCGACCAGAAGGCGGGCGACCAGCAATTCCGAACCCTCGTAGCCCGAAACCGTGATCCGGCCCTCGATTGGCGTCTTCGCCAATGCCCCCTTGCATGCGCCGATCATGGCATTCTTCACGCCGTCGACCTTGTCCTGCGGCAGCCCAAGCGTGTCGCCGATGCTTTGCAGCCATGCGGCGGTGCCATCCGCGCCTACGGGAGCCGAGCCGATTACCGGGCGTCCTGCGGTTTCGAACTCACGGATGCTGGCGGTGTAGAATGGATGGATCGCTGCGACAGCCGCGCAATCGAGCGCGGAATAGAGCTCGCGCCATTCGCGGGTCGGAACGACTGGCCCGGCAGCAAGGCCGAGCGGTTCAAGCAGTTGCCCGATAACCACCGGATCGGCCGGGAACATCTCGCCGAGCAGCGTGATTGTCGGTTTGTCCGAACGTTCGCGCGGTGCAGCGACGGGGCCAGCGCTGACTTCCTCGCGGGCATATTGGAGCATGGCGCCCGCCAACACGTCTTTCGCCTCGGCATGAGTCGGAATGCCAAACCCCGGCACATCGATGCCGATGATCCGCACCCCGTTGATCTGTTTCTTGAGCAGCCGCAGCGGCACACCGCTGGCGGTCGGGACGCACAGGTTCGTCACCACGATTGCGTCATATTGTTCGGGATCGGCGAGGTCTTCGACCGCTTCCTTGATATCCTCGAACAGCTTGCCGGTGACGAGTGTCTCGGAAGAGAAGGGGACATAGCCGACCGTTCGCCTCGCACCGTAGAAGTGCGAGGTGAAGGTCAGGCCATAGACGCAACACGCGCTTCCCGAGAGCACGGTTGCGGTGCGTCGCATGCGAAGGCCGACACGGAGCGATCCAAAGGCAGGGCACATGCTTTGCGGTTGGTCGTGAGGTCCGACCGGGTAATCTGCTGCGTATTGATCGAGTACGTCGCTCTTGCCCGCCGCGCGCGCAGCCTCTTTCATCGTCTCGGTGGACGAGCAGCCGCCGCCGCCCACATCGAGCGTGTCAGGAGTGCGTTCCGCGTTCGAGGCGCTGAGGTCGGTCATCAGACTTCGTCGTAAATGACCTCCAGGCTGGGTTTCTCTTCGAACACACCGCCGCGCATATCGGCCTGTGTGGCGGGAACGAGCTGGATGTCGCCACCGGTGTCCTCGGGCGAGAACAGGCCAAGCAATCCATCCTGGTCGAGCGGAGCGGGTTGTTTCGGCGGAGCGTCGGCGACATTCGTGGCGAGCGTTTCGAACAAGCCGCCCCACTCGCCGCCGGGCTTGCCGATGATCTGGTAATTGGCGGATTTCCTGCGAATATCCTCATCCGCCGGGATCGCTGTCAGGACCGGAATGCCGACCGCGTCGGCAAAGGCGTGCGCTTCGCCGGTGCCGTCATCCTTGTTCACGATCATGCCGGCTACACCGACATTGCCGCCCATCTTGCGGAAATATTCGACCGCGTGGCAGACATTGTTGGCGACATAGAGCGATTGCAGGTCGTTCGAACCGACCACGATCACCTTCTGGCACATGTCGCGCGCGATCGGGAGGCCGAAACCGCCGCACACCACGTCGCCAAGGAAGTCGAGCAGGACGTAGTCAAAGCCCCATTCGTGGAAACCGAGTTTCTCAAGCAGTTCGAAGCCGTGGATGATTCCGCGCCCGCCGCAGCCACGACCGACTTCGGGGCCGCCGAGTTCCATCGCGAACACGCCATCGCGCTGGAAGCACACATCTTCGATCGTGACTTCTTCGCCTGCGAGTTTCTTCTTGGAAGAGGTTTCGATGATCGTCGGGCAGCTTTTGCCGCCGAACAGCAGGCTGGTTGTGTCCGATTTGGGATCGCAGCCGATCAACAACACACGCTTGCCCTGCTGCGCCATCATGTAGCTGAGGTTGGAGAGCGCAAAGCTCTTGCCCGAACCGCCTTTTCCATAGATCGCGATGACCTGCGTCTCGCTCTTGGCTTCACCGGTATGCACCGGATCGGGCTCGATGGCGGCTTCCTCGCGGAGGGCCTCGGTCTGGGCGTCTAACATCGTCATGCGGCGCTGCTCCAATCGAGAACCATCTTGAGACAATCGGGATTGTTGAATGCCTCGGGATAGGCGTCGAGCGCATCTTCGGCGCTCCGTGTGTTGGATACGAGGCCGGACAGGTCGAGCGTGCCGCTCTCGATCAGAGCCAATGTCTGCTCCAGATCGGCCGGCTGCCATTCCGCCGCAATCCGCAGCCGCGCTTCCTTCATGAAGGCAGGCGGAAAGGCGAAATTGATCCGTTGAGAGTAAAACCCGGCAAGGGTGATCTCGCCGCCTTTGGCGAGGCTGCCGACCAGCGAGTCGATGATATCGGCATCGCCGCTGGCATCGTAGATCGAGGCATAGTCGCGGCGATCGTCGAAGTCCGGATCCATCACTGCGTAGCCCGCCACGCCGCCGCGGCGCTGCGGACTGGTTTCCCAAACCGTCGGGGCGGGCGCGCCGAGCGCGATGGTTATCCGTGCCAGCAAGCGGCCCAGGACGCCATGGCCGATGATCAGATCGGGCGGGGCGCCGCCATTGATCGCATGCAGCGCCGTGGCGGCGAGGGCGCAGAGCACCCCGGAATTGCCGAGCCGTTCCGGCACAGGCATTGCCCGAGCGGAAGGAACGACCACTTGGCTCGCCGTACCACCGAACAGCCCGCGGGCGTCGGCGTAGCAATTGGCTCCCGGAACAAAGACCCATTCGCCAATCCGTGCGGTCGCATCCGCACCTGCCTCGACAATTCTGCCGACCGACTCATAGCCAGGTACGAGCGGATACCCCATGCCCGGGAAGTCGGGCATCTGCCCGTTCCACAACAGTTTTTCTGTACCGGAACTGATGCCGCTCCAGGCGATATCGACCACGACATCGCCCGCTTGGGGTGGATTCAACTCAAGAGTCCGAAGCGCCAAGCGCTCTGGTCCCTCAAGAATCACCGCCAATGCGTCCATCGTTATGTCATTCCTCCGATCAAGGCCCATCGGATCCCTGTCGGTCGTGATTCCGCGACTCGTTTCGAGTCCGAAGCCACGCCCTCGTGAGTGTGTGCTACGCCTCACGCACCTAGGTGTCAAATTTGTTGGACAATATTTATGTCAAGCACTTGCGATGATGATGCTGGCCACAACCGGTTGCCGGGTTGCGATCAATCGCGAATGGCGGAAGCCGGCCTGTTCCAGCATGTTTCGGATTTCGGCCGGACTGCGGGCCCGCCCGGATCCCATTGCCCACAGATACAGACCGAAAAACGCTTCTCCCATGGGTTCGGCGCCCGGAATGCGGGCCATGGGCTCTGCGATCAAAAGGCGGCTTCCAGGCGACAGGCTCAAGCGAATGTTTTCGAGCAGGCGCTGCGCCGGAACGTCGTCGTGGTCGTGCAGAATGCGGACCAGCGAGACGAGGCTGTATCCGGTCGGGATCGGATCATCGAAGAAGTTGCCGGGATGAATGCTCAGTCGCTCCGTCCCGATGGCACTGGCGAGCGCATCTGCTCCGGTTCGGGCGACCTCGGGAAGGTCGAACAAGCCGAGCTGAAGATCTGGATAGGAGTCCGCGACGCGGCGCAGGAATGCCCCGTGCCCGCCGCCCACATCGAGCAGCCGGCCGGTCTTGGGAAACCGAAACGAGGCAAGCACTTCATCGGCCACAAAATGCTGCGAAGCTGCCATCAATTGCGAGTATTCGCCGGTCTCCTCACCGCGCTCGGCGGTGCCGTGCAGAGCGCCCGCATAGGACCAATAGGTCGACAGCTCGGTTGCCTGCTTGCGATCCTGGCGCAGCAGGTCGAGCGGTTCGGCTAGATCGCGATAGAGCAGGCGATGATGGCGGATCATTGCCTGCGCGCCCTCATTGGCCGCCAATACTGCACCTTGCTGACCGAGCATCCATTGATCGGGTAGCACTTCCTCGGACACGTCGAGTCCGCGCGCAGCACGCAACAGGCACAGGGCGGCATCTCGGCTCAGATCCGCATGTTCGGCAACCTTTTCCGCACTGACTGGTCCGCCCTTCAAGACGTCCAGCAATCCGCTTTCGACCACCGCCAGCAGCGCGCGCGAATAGCTGAAGCCGACAATGTGATCGAACATGGAACCGGCGCGGCTGCGGGCGATCGATCGGCTGAAAGGCAGGCGCGCGGTCCAGTACTGGAAAGCCCGCGTCGCAAACAGCGCATTGCGCTTGGCCTTCCAGCGCACTTTGAGCGGTTGCGAAGGCATCAGGCCACGGTGACTTTACATCTCATATGTCCAAAAGATTGGACAGATGTTACAGTAAGGTCAATGATGTTGTCATCACACGCGAGTCTCAAGGGGAGGATCGTGAGCGGCAGAATCGTCATTATCGGAGCTGGAATGGGCGGGTTGGTGAGCGCCGCCATGCTTGCCGCGCGCGGTTTCGAAGTGACCGTCGTCGAGAAAGAGGAATGGGTCGGCGGCAAGGCGCGCACAGTGCCCGTCGACGGACAAGCGATCGAGGCCGGGCCGACCGTGTTCACGATGCGCGATGTGTTCGATCAGGTCTTTCACGCCTGCGGAGAACGGCTCGATGAATTCCTGCGGATCCGCCAGGCGGAAGTGATCGCACGCCATGCCTGGGATGACGGGCAATATCTCGATCTGTTTGCCGACCCGGTGCGCAGCGAGGAAGCTGTCGGTGACTTTGCCGGTGCGCAAGCGGCGGCCGGGTTTCGCGCCTTTCGGGCCGAAACCCGCAAGATGTTCGATGTCCTCGATCGACCGATGCTGCGCGGCGACAATGTCAGCTCGCCGCTGCCGCTGCTGTGGCGGATCGGGCTTCATCGGTTCGATGCGTTCGCGACGATGCGCCCGCACAAATCGATGTGGAAGGCGCTCAGCCAGTTCTTCCCGGATTCACGCCTGCAGCAGCTGTTTGGTCGCTATTCGACCTATTGCGGATCGTCACCTTTTCTCGCGCCCGCGACCTTGATGCTGATCGCGCATGTCGAAGCGCGCGGCGTGTGGCTGATCGATGGCGGGATCAGCGCGCTCGCAGAAGCGCTGCGCGAACTGGGCGAGAAGCAGGGCGTGACATTCCGCCTCGGCGTGCCGGTCGCGCAAGTCCTCACCGACCGCAAAGGAGCAACTGGCATTCGTCTTGCGAATGGCGATCAGATTGCGGCCGATGCGGTGATTTGCAACGCCGATCCCGGCGCGCTCGCGGAAGGCAAATTTGGCGAGCAGGGATCGCGTTCGGTCAAGCGCCTGGCCCCCGAAAAGAGATCCTTTTCGGCGCTGGTGTGGTTCGCGCACACGCAATCCTCCGGGTTCGACCTGCAGCACCACAATGTGTTCTTTTCTCCCGATTACAGGCGCGAGTTCGATCAGATCATGGCCGGCAGCCCGCCGAGCGACCCGTCGGTCTATGTCTGCGCGCAAGATCGCAGCGCGAACAGCACGCATGTGACGTCGATCGCCGATGGCCACCGCGAACGCATGCAGATCATCGTCAATGCCCCCGCCAATGGCGACACTCATTCCTATTCCAGCGAGGAGAGAAACCAATGCACACGAGCCATGAGGAACACGCTCGAGCGCTGCGGGCTGAAGCTCGAGGAGGAGATGCCGCACCAGCTGGCAACCCCGCAGGAATGGGAGCACCTGTTCCCGGCAACCGGTGGAGCCCTGTACGGCAGGGCATCGCACGGCTCGGCGGCTTCTTTCCTTCGGCAGGGGCCGCGAACGCGAATCCCGCGGCTCTATTGCGCCGGGGGGAGCACCCATCCCTCAGCCGGGGTCCCGATGGCCGCCTTATCCGGGCTGCTGGCAGTTCGGACGGTCGAAAGGGACCTCGTTTCGACGAAGCGGTTCCACCCGGCGGCTACACCTGGTGGTATGTCGATGCGATCAGCGCGGACGGGCAGCATGGGCTGACGATCATCGCGTTCCTTGGGAGCGTGTTCTCGCCATACTACAAACGCAGCGGGCGGGACGATCCGCTCGACCACGCCTGCCTCAATGTTGCGATGTATGGCCCCAACGCGCGCTGGGTAATGACCGAGCGGCCGCGCGGCGAAGTCTCGCGCGACAAAGCCAGCCTGGTGATCGGGCCAAGCGCGGTCCGTTGGGACGGCAACGCACTCGAAATCGATATCGAGGAACGCGACACGCGGTTGTTCAATCCCTTCCGCCGCCCGGTCCGCGGCAAGGTTCGGGTCATTCCCGAAGCGCTCAACGCGGCTTCCTTTGCGCTCGATCCGGCCAAGAATCATATCTGGCACTGCATGGCGCCGCGTGCGCGGATCGAAGTGCAGATGGACGAGCCGGGAGTCTCATGGAGCGGCAGTGGTTATTTCGACCACAATCGCGGTTCCGAACCGCTCGAGGACGGCTTCAGAGTCTGGCATTGGTCGCGCGCGCATATGAAGCAAGGCGCAGTGGTCTGCTACGAGGGCGAGCGCGGTGACGGATCGTTATTTGCGAGCGCCATCCGGTTCGACAAGCACGGCGTGCCGGAAGAAGTCAGCCTTCCACCGATCGCGTTGCTGCCTTCGAGCAAATGGCGGATCGATCGGCGTACGCGTTCGCAGATCGGCGTCGCCGAAGTGCGATGGACGTGGGAAGACACGCCGTTTTACGCACGCTCGGAACTGTCGTCACAGCTTTATGGCGAAGACGTTTGTGCCGTGCAGGAAAGCCTCGACATGCGGCGTTTTGCCTCGGGAATCGTCCAGTTCATGCTGACCTATCGGATGCCTCGGGAGAAATCCTAAAACTGGTTCGCCGTTCGTGTCGAGCGAAGTCGAGATACGTGCGCAGTTCATCTCGAATTCGCTCGATGCAAACGGAGGTGTTCATTCCCTTTCTGCCAAGACTTGCTCCGTCGCCTCGCGTTCTGCTCTCTCGGCGCGCATTTCGCGCAGCTCGCGGCGCATTTTCCACCATTGCCAGACCCCGACGCCGATCGCGATCGAATAGAAGAAAACCATCTCGATCAGGCCGCCATAGTTCTCCATGTCTCTGCTCCTCGGGTTCGGTCATCCCATAGCATGGCTGGTGGCAAATTCGCAGATCAACCGCGCGGAGAGCTCGGGCGACTCCTCGTGAGCCAGGTGCCCTAATCCGTTGAGCACTTCGAGCCTCGCCTTTGGAAGCCAATTCTGCGCTTCCTCCGCCCAATCGAGCGGGATCGCCGCGTCCTTGTCCGAGTGGACCAGCAATACGTCGTTTTCTACTTTGTGCATGCGAGTGCGCAGTGTCGGCAAATCCCAGTTCGCCATCATCGCCAGCGCGCCTTTGGTGTGGCGCGAATTGGTCAACAGCGTTTCGTAGCAGGCCATCCCGTCCGGCTCGATCTCAGAGCCTGTGGCCTTGCGGATGAATCGATCGGTATCGCCCGAAAGTGCGGCCACGCCCGAGAACATGCGCGGGACCAGCGGATTGACGAACAACAGCTTGGCCACTGCGGGAAAGATCTGCGACGCAGGCCCAGGGAAGGGGCGGAGCGCGGAATTGAGACCGACGATGGGGCCACTGTAAGAGTGATCGAGCGCCATCTGCAGCGCCAGCGCGGCACCCGCAGAGTGCCCGACGATCAGTTTGGGATCGAGGCCAAGCGCGTGGTTCAGCTCGGCGACCGCGCGTGCCATGGTCGGCAGCGCCATGTCGGTTGGCGGATGGCCTCGAGTGAAAGCGTGGCGCGGCAGATCGGGGGCGAACACCTCGAATTGCTGCGCCAGCAGCGGCATCAATCCGCGCCAGCTGTGGACCGAGCCTCCGGTCCCGTGCAGAAGCAGCAAGCCTGGCCCCGAGCCCATCCGCTGTACGTGCCAGGTTGCGCCGCCGGCTTCGACAAAGGTGCTGATGTCGCGATGCGGCCAGATCAGGCCCTCGCGGTTCCAGTCGAGCGCGCGGCTCATGCGGCCTGCGGGTCGGGTTGTGCGGCTGTGATCGCCCGGTGCAGCTTTTGTGCGTCGGCGCGGGGCAGGGCAAGATAGCGGGCGTCCATTGCCTTGGCCAAAGAAGGGCCTTCCCGGGCGGCGCGAGCCGAGATGTCGACCACCAATGCGTCGATCCCGGCGCGCGCGATGGCTTTTGCCGCAGCCTCGGCGTCTTCGCCGGCTTGCTTGCGACCCGGCGCACCTGAAGCATCGATATTGGCGCGGCCATCGGTGAGTATGACGAGGCTGGGCGTGCGCCCGCGCCCGGATACTTGCTCGGCGACCTCGCGGGCGGCGTTGAGCCCCATGGCGAGCGGCGTCCCGCCGCCTCCAGGGAGCTCGGCGAGTGCGCGGCGGGCTCGGGTGAGTGAACGTGTCGGTGGCAGCAGCAATTCGGCGCTCTCGCCGCGGAAGGCAACCAAGGCGACTTCGCTGCGGGTGACGTAGGCCTGCGCCAGCATCAACTCGACCGCGCCTTTGGCTTCGGCGAGCCGCGCGGCGGCGGCGGACCCGGACGCGTCGACCGCGAAGATCGTGACCCGCGCGGCTTTTTCTTCGAACCGGCGAACCCGAAGGTCGCCTTTGCGCATGAGCATCCGACCGGACGCTTCGGGCATTTCACGACGGCGAACTTCCTGCCAGGGCACTGCAGCGCGCAAAGTATCGATCAGCGCCAGCCGCGCACCTCCGCGGGGCATACCTGGACGCGCTCCCAAAGGCTTTCCGCGCAGACCGGCTTTCTTCTTCTGCCCGGAACCGCTTCCACTCGAGCGGCGCGGCGCGTTCCCCTTGGCCAGTTCGGCCAGCAAGTCGGCGGGAATGGCGGCAGCGGCGGCTTCGACCAGCACGTCGTCGAGCGGCTTGTCGCTCCGGGTGCTGTCCTTGTCCGATCGATCCTCGCCATTCTCGGGTGGTGGCTCGGGTGGCTGATCGGGCGGTTCCTGTTCCACCGGTGGCAACTGAGTCGCACGGGGCGCCAACACCAGCCGAACCGCCGCTGCGAGATCCGTTTCATCGGCGACCGATCGACCCTGAAGCGCAGCATGCGCGCGTGCGGCCTCGCCTGCGAACAGCAGCGGGCGCAGGCCTGACACGCCAAGCGCGGCGGCGGTTGAGGCAAGGGCGTTGAGAGCATCGTCATTGAGCGGAGCAACCTCGCGCTGCGAGACGCTCTCCGCTTCTGTCAGCGCGATCCCCTGCCAGGCGCGCGATTGGGTGAGATCGCAACGGAACGCGCAGCGCTCCGCCAGCGCGCTGGGTGGGGCTTCTTCGAGCTCGGCGCTGTCATCGAGCAGCACCAGCGCAAGCGCGCTTTCATCCAGCGCCTGTGCCAGTCGGCCCGCGATCGCGTCGTCCATCCGCTCGGCCATGGGGACAAGCAGCAGTCCGTCAGCAACTTCGGTCAGCAATCCGGTCTGCTCGACCGGCCGACCGGCAGCGAGGCTGGCGGCAATGTCGATCCCGCCCAGCAGGCGCTCGTCATCGACATGGCCGGGGAGCTTGCGGGTGGGGATGGCGGCATCGATCGCGTAAACCAGCGCCTCGCGTGCAGGGCCTGGCCCGCGCAGGACAATGCCGCCGAATGTCGCTGGAGAGAGTGTCAGCAGGCGGGCCGCGAGCAGCGCGTCTTCAATGGGATCGGGCGGAGCGCCCACGCTCATCCGAACAATTCGTCAAGCGCGCGTGTGATCCGCACGGTCGAACCGGTCTCGTCCAGTACGTCGCGCCGCAGCCGGTGCCGCAGCGCCGATGGTGCGACGGCAATCAGATGTTCGCGCTTGACCGAACGCGCACCCTTCAAAGCCGCCAGCGCCCGCGCCGCGCGCATCAGCGTCAATTCGCCGCGCAGCCCATCGGCGCCCACCGCCAGACACAGCTCGGCCGCATCGGTCAGCACGTCTTCGCCGGGCTCGAGCTTCGCCAGCCGGTTCTTGCCCCGCGCGATCTGCTTCAGGATCTTCTCGTCCTCCGCCGCCCATTCGGCTGCGAACCCTTCCGGATCGCGCTCATTGGCAGCGACCAGGCGCATGATCTCGACTCGGGTCTCGATTGCAGTTGGCGTGCGCACTTCGACAGACAGGCCGAACCGGTCGAGCAATTGCGGGCGCAATTCGCCTTCCTCCGGGTTGCCGCTGCCGATCAGCACGAAGCGGGCAGGGTGCCGGACCGACAGCCCTTCGCGCTCGACCACATTCTCACCCGATGCCGCCACATCGAGCAGTAGATCGACGAGGTGATCTTCGAGCAGGTTGATCTCATCAATGTAGAGAAATCCGCGATTGGCCTTGGCCAACAGACCCGGTTCGAACGCCTTTTCGCCGGCACGCAAGGCACGTTCGAGATCGAGCGAACCGACCACCCGGTCTTCGGTTGCCCCCAGCGGCAGGTCGATGAACGGGACCGGGCGCTTTCGGATCGGGCCAGTGCCACAGACATCGGGGTAGCGCGCCTGCTCCTCTTTCGAGCAGCCATAGGGGCAGTCCCTGATGGCCGAGATCGGCGGCAGCAGGCCGGCGAGTGCGCGTGCGGCAGTCGACTTGCCGGTGCCGCGATCGCCAAACACCATCACCCCGCCGACACTCGGATCGACGGCAGCGATCAACAGCGCTTGCTTCATCTCGTCCTGACCGACGATCGCTGAGAAAGGAAAGCGTGCCATTTCCAGAGCCTTGTGAACGAGCGTGCGCTATTGGACAAGCATTAGTGACAATCCAGCCTGACACTTTGTGTCTGTGCGAGATTACTCAATCGCGGCTGGTCCGAGCGAGCAGCAGCACCGGGAGCAATCCTGCGGCGAGCAGGATCAGCGCGGGGATCGACGCTTCGACCAACCGCTCGTCGCTGGCGAGGCGATAGGTCCGGGTCGCCAGCGTCTCGAGATTGAACGGGCGCAGGATCAGCGTCGCCGGGAGCTCGCGCACCGTATCGATAAACACCAAGGCGGCGGCAGCCAGCAGGCTGGGGCGGAGCAAGGGTGCGTAGACTTGGGTCAGAACGCGGCTGGGTTTGGCGCCGAGCGATCGCGCTGCGGCATCGAGCGAGGGCGGGATCTTGGCCATACCGCCATCGACCGAATTGTAAGCGACAGTCAGGAATCGCACCGAGAGTGCATAGATCAGGACCAGGCTGGTTCCGGTCAGCAGCAATCCGCCCGACCAGCCCAGCCCGTCGCGGGCCGCACGGGTCAAGGACACGTCGACGGCCCCCAACGGAGCGAGCAAGCCCACCGCCAGCAATGCGCCGGGGAGCGCGTAGCCCAAAGTTGAAAGCCTGATCGCGCCTTTGGACAGGACGCTTCCGGACCGCACCTTCGCGAATGCCAGTACGATCGCAGCGAGGATGCACACCAGCGCTGTGGCCAGGCCAAGCCAGAGGCTGCCGCTGACATAGGTCCAGAGTTGACCGCTTGCTGCAATCGCGCTGTCTTCAATCGACATGCTGGCCAGATGCGCGGCTGGAATGGCAAAACCCAGCACGACCGGGAGCGTACACAGGAAGCTTGCCAGGATCTTCCGTCCGCTCGACAGCTGGACCAGCGGCCCCTCATCACGTTGCGACAGGCCGTCATGGCTGTCGGTTCGACCCCTGCGTGTCGCGGCTTCGAAAGCGATCAGTGCGACCACGAACAGCAGCATGATCGCTGCGAGTTTCAGCGCGAGCTGCTTGTCGCCCATTGCCAGCCAGCTGCGGAAAATGCCGGTGCTGAAGGTGGGGATGGCGAAGTACTGCGCGACCCCGAAATCGGCGAGAACCTCCATCAGGACCAAGGCCAGACCTCCCGCGATGGCCGGGCGTGCTGCCGGCAGAGCCACTCGCCAGAACGCCCGCGCAGGCGACGCGCCCAGCGAGCGTGCGGCGCGGAACTGGCGCGGGCTTTGGGTGGCGAAGGCAGTGCGCGCGAGCAGATACACATAGGGGTAAAGCACGATGCCGAGCACGAAGGCACCACCGGGCAGAGAGCGAATTTGCGGAAACCAGTAATCGCCTGCGCCCCAACCGGTCACGGCTCTCAGCCCGCTTTGGACCGGTCCGCTGAAGTCGAGCATGTCGCCGTAGATGTAAGCGCACAGATAGGCGGGGAGGGCGAGCGGGAGGATCAGCGCCCAGCTCAATATGCGCCGCCCGGGAAACTCGGCTGCGCTGACCAACCATGCGCATCCCACGCCAATGACGAGCGCCAACCCGCCTGCCAGCGCCATCAGCGCAAGCGTGTTGGCGATGTATCGTCCCAGGATCGTGCGCGCGAGTTCGGCCAACGCATCCAATCCGCCGGTCGGCGCGGATACGACGATGGCGAGGATCGGCACCAGTGCCAGCGCGGCAATCGCGAGTGCTCCCAGCGTCCAGCCGTCGAAACGCGCGATTGGCGCAAGGCGACCATCGCTTGCCGCCGCGCTTGCGCCCGATGCATCCAATTGCCTAAGGCGGCTCACCACCAGCGATGACCTCCACCGATACGGACACAGATTTGAGCCTCGAATTTCGTCATATTGCCCATGCTTACGGTCCGGTCCGCGCGCTTGAAGAGATAAGCTTCACGGCTCCGGAAGGAGAGATCACCTGTCTGCTTGGCGCCTCGGGTTGCGGGAAGTCAACCTTGCTGGGTCTCGCCGCCGGGCTGTTGCCGGTGCAGCATGGAAGCATCCTGATCGATGGCGAGGTGTTGGCCGATGAAGGCTCCAGCCCACCGCCGGAAGCGCGCCCGGTGGGGCTGGTTTTTCAGGACGGCGCCTTGTTCCCGCACATGACGATCGCCGGGAATATCGCGTTCGGTCTGCCGCGCGGAAGCGCGGTCGAAAGCTGGCTCGATCAAGTGGGCTTGACCGGACTGGGAGACCGCTATCCGCACGAACTCTCCGGTGGCCAGCAACAGCGCGCTGCCCTGGCCCGGGCGATGGCGCCGGGTCCGCAAGTGCTCCTGATGGATGAACCCTTCGCCAGCGTCGATATTGTCCTGCGCCGGAGCCTGCGCCGCGACTGTCGCCGCTTGCTGCGCGAGCGTGGGGCGACTGTGGTGATGGTCACCCACGATCCCGAAGAGGCGCTCGATATCGGCGATCGAATCGCTGTGATGGAGGGAGGACGGATCGTGCAGTTCGGCTCGCCGCAGGAACTCCACGACGTTCCTGCCACCGCAGCGGTGGGCGCGCTGTTTCGCGGAGCCCAGATCGTCCCGGCGACCAAGGCCGATGCGGGACTGGAAACGCCGTTTGGCACCTGGCCGGCTATCAGTGTGCATGGCGAATTGCCCGATGCCGAACATCTGCAATTGCTGACCTATGCCGACGAATGCGATATGTACGAGGACAATAGTGGCCTGGCTGTGGTCGATGCCAAGCCGCTCGGCACGAGCACGCGCGTCGTCCTCGCCAATGCGCAAGGCGAAGAGATCACCGTGCTTTGCCGGGACGAAGTACTCCGTGAACGGCTCTACCGTGTCGTCCCGCAAGAGGGCAGCTTAAGACCCTTTGCAGCGCAGTAGGCTTGCTTCGCCCGGGATATTATTGCAAATCGTTCGCAATTACGAATCGAAAGGTATTTCATGAAACAGGGATTTCTCGCGGGCCTGGTCGCGCTCGCTCTCGCGAGTTGCTCGTCGGGCGACAAGGCTGACGGCGACGAGGCGGTCGCCAATGCCGGTGAAGTCAATCTCTACTCTTCGCGCCACTACGACACCGATCTGGCGCTGTACGACGATTTCACAAAGGAGACCGGCATCACGGTCAACCGGATCGAGGCCGATGCCGATGCCCTGATCGAACGAATCCAGAATGAAGGCGAGTTCTCTCCGGCCGACCTGCTGATCACGGTCGATGCCGGGCGTCTGTGGCGGGCCGAGGAAGCCGGAGTGCTGGCACCGGTCGATTCCGATGTGCTGGCCGAACGCCTGCCGATCTATCTGCGCCATCCCGACGGTCTGTGGTTCGGCCTTTCGACCCGTGCGCGAGTGATCATCTACAACAAGGCGGCGGGCGTGCCTGAAGGCCTGGAGAGCTATTCGGATCTCGCCGCTCCGGAATGGCTCGGTGATGTCTGCATCCGTGCCTCGTCGAACACCTACAACAGCGCGCTGCTCGCGAGCAGCATCGCGCATGCCGGCGCGGAAGCTGCCGAAACCTGGGCGACGGGCGTGGTCGCCAATTTCGCCCGCGACCCACAGGGCAACGACACTGCACAGATCGAGGCGGTTGCGTCGGGCGAATGCCGGATCGGTGTGGTGAATTCGTACTACCTCGCCCGGTTCGCCGGCG
>CAZJZO010000012.1:0-50274 GCA_964550495.1 uncultured Porphyrobacter sp.
CCGATCCTGCCTCGGCGTTTCCGCGCTGCAGCCCGTCGAGCCTCACCACGTCGAGCGTATCGTCTTCCTGATAGGCGGCCATGGCAATTGCGGCGGTTGAGCGCTTGCCGGTGATGGCGACGACATCGCCTTCGGTGATGCCGAGTTGCTGAAATGCCGAACGCGGCATCCGCGCGATGCCCTGACCCGATTCCTCCTGACGAGCCGGCGCGACCTGCAAGCGTGCTGTGCGGCTCGGGGTGGCGGTATCGGCGTCGGCCATGAATGATCCCTTCGGCTAGTTGGAACGCAGAATAAGGTGCTGAACTAGCTAGGGAGACGCGCCAATGAATGCAAATGGCATAGCCTGCCATGGTGCGACGAGAAGAGAACTGCCCGAGACAGAAAAAAGCCCGGCGCAAGGCCGGGCTCAAAAGTTTGGGAGAGGATGCCTGAAAGGCACTTATGCATTTGATCGCAGTCGCATCATTGTGCAAGTGCGAAAGGCGCATTCTTGGTTGCAGATAACGCAATATACTATGCCGTGATGTCGCATTTGTGTCATTTTTCGCAAATCATGCTGCCTATTTGTTGAGCAACAGCGATGTGTTGCCTTGAAATTGCCCAATCTCTCCGTGTTGCGGTGCAACATGGCGAACTCGCTCGAGATCTCCAAACGAGACGTGACAGCTGCAATCATAGCCAGTAATCACCCGCCGAGAACGCCTCGAGCGACGGATGCCAATCTCACTCAAACAGGATGCTCCGATGAACAAGATCTACCCCAACGCCACCGCAGCTCTCGATGGCATTCTTGAAGACGGCATGTTGATTGCTGCTGGAGGATTCGGCCTGTGCGGCATCCCGGAGCGGCTTCTTGACGCAATCCGCGACAGCGGAGTCAATGAGCTCACATTCGCCAGCAACAATGCGGGGATCGACAATGAAGGGATCGGCAAGCTGCTGCGCACCCGCCAGGTCCGCAAGATGATCTCTTCCTATGTCGGCGAGAACAAGGAGTTCGAACGCCAATTCCTCGCTGGGGAACTCGAAGTGGAGTTCTGCCCGCAAGGCACATTGGCCGAACGTATGCGGGCTGGCGGGGCCGGAATTCCGGGCTTCTACACCAAGACCGGCGTTGGCACTCAAGTGGCCGAGGGAAAGGAACACAAGGAGTTCGGCGGAGAACAATACATCCTCGAACGGGGAATCTTCGCTGACCTTTCGGTTGTGAAAGCCTGGAAGGCCGATGAAACCGGCAATCTCATGTTCCGCAAGACCGCCCGCAACTTCAATCAGCCAGCGGCAACCTGTGGCAAGATCTGCGTTGTCGAAGTGGAGGAAATCGTACCTGCCGGGTCGCTCGACCCGGATGCGATCCATCTCCCCGGGGTATTCGTGAACCGGATGGTGCTCGGTGCACCATACGACAAGAAGATCGAATTCCGTACCACTCGCGAACGCGAGGACGCGTGAAGCCAGGCTTTGCCTTGCGTGTTGCCGCGCTACTGGCTGCCGGATTGAGCGTAAGCGGTTGCGTGGCTGCTGCGATCCCGATTGTGGCGAGCGCTGCGGTTGCGCGAACGGCAACCGATGGCGCGGAGCCCGGCGACGAAGAGCGGGCATTGGCAGCGAGGCAAGCAGCCGAAGCGGCGCGAACACAATTGTCCAACATAGCCGCCGCACCGCCGCCTGCCGCCGTGCAAGACGCACGGCCGGCATCGATGCCAAGCGAATTGGCTGACAATGACGCCTATGGCGAATTGATACGCTATGCGATCGAGCAAGGCGGCGATGGATCGGCATCCGAGCCCTTGCGGTCGGCGATGCTTGCCGACCCGACAACTTTGCGAGAGAGGCGCGCGCCTTGCGCCGCCGACATTCCCACGGTGCTGATCGATCTTGACCCGCATGGATCGCGCTTCGACCTTGAAACCATCGGCACAGCGTCCCCGAGCTTCATCCGCGGCCTCGAGCAGCTGCGCCAAGAAGACATCGCGATTGCCTGGATTTCCAGCCACTCGGCTGCGGATGCCGATCGCGTGCGCGCGGCGCTCAAGAATTCCGGCCTCGATCCAGCGAGCGCAGACCAGTTGATCCTCATGCGCTATCCTGGCGATCGCAAACAGACCCGGCGAAAAGACCTGGCCTTGGTGAGTTGCGTGATCGCCATTGCCGGAGACAATCGTAGCGATTTCGATGAGTTGTTCGACTATCTCGTGAAGCCGGAATCGGCACTGGCGCTCGAATTGCTGATCGGCCAGGGCTGGTTCTTGATACCTCCCTCGCTGGCACCATCAAACGCCGCACACACTATCGACGGACTAGAGGCAAAGCCATGACACAAGAACAAATCGGATGGACTCGCGACCAGATGGCAGCGCGCGCCGCTCGCGAGCTGGAAGACGGGTACTACGTCAATCTCGGCATCGGCATCCCGACTTTGGTTGCCAATCACATCCCCGAAGGCATGCAAGTCACTCTACAGAGCGAGAACGGCATGCTCGGTATCGGGCCGTTCCCTTATGACGATGAAGTCGATCCCGACCTGATCAACGCCGGCAAACAGACCATCAGCGAGCTGCCGCACAGCGCCTATTTCGACAGCGCCACCAGTTTCTCGATGATCCGCGGCGGGCATATCGACTTGACCGTGCTGGGTGCGATGGAAGTTGCCGAGAATGGCGACATCGCCAACTGGATGATCCCGGGCAAGATGATCAAGGGGATGGGCGGCGCGATGGACCTTGTCGCCGGAGTGAAGAAGATCATCGTGGTGATGGATCACGCCAGCAAGGCAGGCGATCCGAAATTCATCCCCGAATGCACCTTGCCGCTCACCGGAACCAATGTCGTCGACATGATCATCACCAATCTCGGCGTCTTTCACCGGGTCGATCACAACAGCCCGTTCCGCCTGATCGAACTGGCGCCGGGGGTGACGCCCGAAGATATCGCGGCGAAGACGACCGCCGCATACGAATTGGCGCTCGAAGCTGTCTGAGCAACGCTGCGGAAATTGATTGGCTTTGTTGCCGCGTCGCTTGACGTAAGGCGCGGTATCTTCGAGCAAGTCGGTGCATGTGGCTCGACCAACCTCGAAACCCGAATTCACCGCTTGCCGGCCTCAAGGTCGTCGAGCTTGCCCGCATCCTTGCCGGACCATTCGCCGGTCAGATTCTGGCCGACCTCGGGGCCGATGTCATCAAGGTGGAAAGCCCGGAAGGTGACGGCACCCGGCTTTGGGGTCCACCTTGGGTCGAGCGCACTCGCGCTGACGGCACTATCCATCGTGAAGCGGCATATTACCACGCGTGCAACCGCGGCAAACGCTCGATCGTGGCCGACTTCAACAATGAGGACGAACGCAAGCGAGTGCACGACCTGTGCCGCGATGCCGACGTGCTCATCGAGAATTTCAAGACCGGCGGGCTCGCCAGGTACGGTCTGGACTATCCCGCCTTGTCGGCAGACAATCCGCGCCTCGTCTATTGCTCGATCACCGGCTTTGGCCAGACCGGCCCAAGGGCGCATGAAGCCGGATACGATTTTGTCATTCAGGGGATGAGCGGGTTCATGGCAGTGACCGGCGAACCCGAAGGCATGCCGGTCAAGATGGGCGTTTCCATATCCGACCTGTCGACCGGAGTTTGGGCCGCCAATGGTATTCAGGCCGCGCTGCTCCAGCGCGAGCGGACTGGCAAAGGGCAGCATGTCGATATGAGCCTGCTCGATTGCTCGGTTGCACTGCTGGCCAACCAGGCGGCCTATCAGATGATTACGGGTGAAAATCCTCCCCGGATGGGCAACGCTCACGCCCAGGTTGCGCCTTATGGCGTCTATCCGACCAAGGATGGCCACGTTATCCTTGCCCCGGCAAACGATCGCTTGTTCCGGAAACTGACCGACTTGCTGCAACGCCCGGACCTCGCAGAGGACGATCGCTTCAGCAGCAACGGGGGAAGAGTCGAACACGCGTCCTCGCTCGATCTCGAGATCGCACGATCAACCTCGGAATGGACCAAAAGGGATATCCTCGAAGCGTGCCATGATCGTGGCGTCCCGGCCGGCCCGATAAACGACCTGGACGAAGTTTTCGCTGACCCTCAAGTGACAGCCCGAGGCATGCGTGTCGACCTTGGCGGAATGCCGGGTGTGCGCTCGCCATTCGTGTTTTCCGAGGCCGAACTGGCGCTTGACCGCCCCTCCCCCCTTCACGGAGAGGATGGTTAACTCAATCGTTTCGCAGCACTGCGCCACAGCCGCTCGACCGGCCCTTGCCCGACTTTTGAAACCCAGACCGGAGACCAAAGCAGCATCGCCACAATCGGGACAAAGCTCAGCAAGAATGCCTCGAAGCGATTCACCTGACCGAACAGGCCAAATCCCCAGCTCGCGAAGATCGTCGCAAGAATCACGCTCGTGAGCAGGTAATTGGAGAGGGCCAACCGCCCTACCGACGCCAGTCGCACGGTGAACGCACCCTCCTTGTCGAACAGTGCCATCGCAAGCGCGGCGTAGGCGACACCCAGTGCGGTGTCGAACGGAGCGGAAAGCACCAGCGAGGCCGGACCGACCAACGAACCCGGGAAGCCACTTTCGGCGACCCAGTTCGCCAGCCAGAGCAATGGCGGGACCGACAGCACCGCACACAGTGCCGCCAGCCTCTGCAACCGAAAGGTCCGCCATTCCGCCGCCAGCATCCGGTCCTTCCACAGCGCCATGCCAAGGGCCATGGCGGCGAGATTGATCGGGACAGAGCGAATGATGGTCCCGAGCTGTGCTCCCAGACCATCGATCCTCCGCGACACGCGCTCTACGAACCCTTCTTTGCCTTGCTCCAGAGACCATTGAACCGCCGGCGCCTCGTCGCCGAAATTGCGCTCGGCCCAGAACACCATGTCGTGCCCGAGATTGCCTTGCGCCCAATTGTAGAGCGCGCTGCCGAACCCTACGATCCCGCCTCCGATATGAACGGTGACCAATCCGATTGCGACTGCGATCAGCGCTCGCGGCGAGAGATTGGCGAGCAGAGGCAGAGCGCATCCGGCCAACGCATAGGCTCGCAGGATGTCGTTGCTTGCGAAGAGAGTCGCATGGACGAGACCGATTGCGAACAACACCGCCATCCGCGCGTAGTGCGCGCGCCACCGCCGCTCGCCGCCCTTTTCCAGCAGGATTACGCATCCTGCGCCGAACAACATCGCAAACAGAGTGCGGAACTTGTCCTCGATGAAGACGAAACTGGTCGCCCAGATCAACCTGTCGAACGGTCCCCCTGCCACGCCGGCGACGGTCGGATTGTAATACCCTTGCGCCGGTAAGGCGAACACATGGACGTTCATCCAGACGATGCCGATCACCGCCAGCCCGCGCAGTGCATCGAGTTCGGTGATCCTGGTCGGACTGGAAGGAACAAGCGTCGTCATTGCCGACGCCCTAGCAGGTCAGCCGACCGCTGCCTTCAAGTCTTCGACCAAATCCGTGCGCTCCCACGGGAAGAAATCGCCTTCAGCGGTGCGGCCAAAGTGACCATAGGCTGCGCTGCGGCGATAGATAGGCTTGTTGAGACCCAGATGCGTGCGAATTGCGCGCGGCGTCAGGCCGCCGAGCTTGCCGATGCTGCTGATTGCATCTTCGAGCTTGTCGTCTCCGACGGTGCCTGTGCCGTGGGTATCCACATAGAGCGACAGCGGCTCGGAGACGCCGATCGCATAGGCCAATTGGATCGTGCACCGCTTGGCAAGCCCGGCGGCGACGATGTTCTTGGCGAGATAGCGAGTGATGTAAGCAGCCGACCGATCGACCTTGGTGGGATCCTTCCCGCTGAAGGCGCCGCCACCATGGGGAGATGCACCGCCATAGGTATCGACAATGATCTTGCGCCCGGTCAGGCCCGCATCGCCATCGGGCCCACCGATCTCGAAGGCTCCGGTGGGGTTGATGTGCCACACGGTTTCATCGCCAATCAGGCCGTCCGGCATGACTTCGCCGACCGCGCGCTTCACATAGGCTTTGAGTTCGGCCTCGTTTTCTCCCTCGTGATAACCCGGTGCATGCTGGGTCGAGACCACGATTGCGGTGCATGCGACCGGTTTCCCGTCGACGTAACGCAATGTCACCTGGCTTTTGGCATCAGGCTCCAGGAACGGCGCCGCCCCCGATTTGCGATCGGCCGCAAGCCGTTCGAGAATCTTGTGCGAATAATCGAGCGTGGCCGGCATCAGGTCTGGCGTGTCGTCGCAGGCAAATCCGAACATGATGCCCTGGTCGCCGGCGCCTTCGTCCTTGTTCGAACCTGCTTCGCCAGCATCGACGCCCATCGCAATTTCGACCGACTGACCGTGCAGATGGTTTTCGAAGATCAGGTTGGCGTGGTGGAAGCCGTCCTGCTCATATCCGATCTCGCGCACGGTGTTGCGCACCGCCGCTTCGATCTCTTCGACCGCGCCCGGCGCCCATGCCCCGTTCTCATACACGCCCTTGCAGCGAATTTCTCCGGCGAGCACCACTCGCTGAGTGGTCGTCAATGTCTCGCAAGCGACGCGCGCTTCGGGATCTTTCGAGAGGAAAAGATCGACAATCGCGTCGGAAATCTGGTCGGAGACTTTGTCGGGGTGACCTTCGGAAACGCTTTCGGAAGTGAACAGGTAATCGCTGCGCATCGGGATCCCTCGGTCTGGATTATGTCGGTGGGGAAGTTTCCAAAGGATATAAGGAAACCTTTATGTCTCGTGCGAACCCCTAGCCGCGCCCGCGAACCAGCGCAAGCGCTCTTGGCAGCCCGAGCCCGGCAATCACCAGCAAGGCAGCCCAGGCCAGCGGCAAGGCGTTCCCTATTCGCGAAAACAGGGTTGGAGCCTTGGCTTCAGGCACGAAACCGTCGATCCTGCCGGCTTCGCCGCTCGCAACGCTGCCACGGACGATTCCCTTGGCATCGATCACCGCGCTTATTCCGGTGGTGGTAGAACGCAGCACCGGCAACCCTTCCTCCAGCGCGCGCAAGCGGGCCTGCGCAAGATGCTGGGGCGGGCCCCACCAGCCAAACCAGCCATCGTTGGAAGGGTTGAAGATGTAGTCGGGACGATCGTCGCGATCGACGATCTGGCCTGAAAACACGATTTCGTAGCAAATCTGAATTCCGGCCCTGCCGTGTTCGCCAAGATCGAGGGTTCGCGGCCCTGACCCCGATTGATAGTCGATGGTTCCTGCGACCAGCCGCGACAGTCCAAGCGGCTCGAGCAATGGGCGCATTGGCAGGTACTCGCCGAATGGAACGAGATGCGCCTTGGCGTAGTGCGCAGTGATTTCGCCCGAACCGTTCAAGCCGAGAACCGAATTGCGCGCGCTGACGGCGCGGGCGATACCGTCTTCGTTCGCACCGATATCAAGGTTGACGACACCGGTCAGGACGGACGATCGATCGCCAATCACCCAGCCGATCCGGCGCCGCGAAAAAGCCGGATCGGCAATGCCGGTGACCGGATCTATAGCCGTCGTCTGATCGTAGTATCGTTGCGGATATCCATCCTCGAGATAGTCGGGAATGGCGCTTTCGGGCCACAGAACGACGCGCGACTCAGTATTTCCAGGCGCACTCAGATCGGCAATGCGGGCGAATTGCTCTTCGAACTTCGAACCGTCATTGATTTCGTCCTGCGTGATCAGCGGCTGAATGAGCGCGTAGCGGATATCGCTTTCGACCGACCGGACCGAGAACCCGACCATGCCGACCACAATCAGGACGGACAGGCCGGTGGCAGCCAGCCATCGGCGCTCGACGAAGAGTGCCCAAAGCGCTGCCGCGAGCAAGACTGCCAATCCCGACAGCGCGTAAGTTCCCAGCCATGGCAGCAAGAACGCAAGACCCTGCGAATTCCATCCGCCCAGCAGCATCAATCCCAGTGGCGGCCAGGGATAGCCGGTGAATATCCAGCTGCGCAGCCATTCGGTGACGATCCACGCTCCTGCGAACACGGTTCCGAACGCAAGCGGGCTTGATCTGCGAGCCACCAGATGCGCGAACAAGGCGGTCAGCGCCGGATAGACGGCGAGATAGATGCACAACAGCGGGACGGCGGGCCATCCCAGGAACTCGGGCATTTTCGCCTGATGCGTGAACGCGGTCGCGATCCAGTTGTTGGCGAGCGTCAGATGCGCCAGGCCGAACAGCCAACCTTGCCAGATCGCGGCGCGCCAACTTGGCGCCCGGTGCAGCTGTGCGACAAACAGCGCCAATGCGGGCAGCGCAATCCACCACGCATGAAGCGGCGGGAATGCACATGCTGAGACCAGCCCAAGCAAGAGGGCGGTAAGGTTCGGACGAGTCCGAGCCTGAGTGGTGATGAATTCAAGGCTTCTGCGCAGCGAGTCCATCGGCCCCAACTACATAGAGCACTTCAGTCTTGCGACTCAGTTGACCGTTTCGAGGCTGTCGCCGCTATCACCGTCCGAGGAGTCTTCACCGCCGATTGCGGGTGGAAGGACAGCGGAATCAATCTCGCCGCTTTCGTCACCACCGTCAGACTTGCCATTGCGTGCTTCGCGCGGCTTGCGAGCTCGGGGCTCGCGTCCTTCGCCGCGCGGCTTGCGGGTTCGGCGCTTGTTGTCGCCTTCGCCATCGTCTTCCGCAGAAGTCTCGACGGCTTCACCTTCGACCGCAGCTTCGCCCTCGGCCTGAACTGCTTCCGCGTCCTCGCGTCGGCCACGCGAGCGACGATTGTTGCCGCGCCGACGGTTGTCGCCCTCTTCGGTCTCGTCGCCGTCCTCGCCAGCCTGGCCGCGCTCTTCGGCACGCTTGGCGCGGGCTTCTTCCTGGCGGGCCTTGTTGTCGGCAATCACACGAAAATAGTGGTCGGCGAATTGCAGGTAGTATTCCATCTGCACCCGATCGCCGTTGTGCTGGGCGTCCTGAGCCAGCTTCTTGTACTTGTCGAGAAGCTGCGGCGCATTGCCACGGGCCCGGCTATCGATCCGGTTGAGCTGGTTGCCGCCACCGCCCTGATTGCGATTACCGCGACCGCGGCGACGATTGTTACGGTTGTTATTCAAGGAAATTCTTCCCTTTAGCGACCTAGTGCGGTTCACAAACTGCACTCACGGCCAACAGACTGCTCGTCTTTGCGCCAAAACGCTGGCGCGCACTCCGCTCTGCCTGGCCGGGGGCACGCCCTTACGGCCGTCTGACATCGAATTTGGAGCTGGGCCGAAAGAAATGCGCCCCTGCGCAGATCGATGGCCTGATTCGGAGGTAGCGAGCCATTGCGCTTTTGCCAAGCCCTAGTGAAATTTATGTCAACGAAGGATCGCGCAACGTGGCCGATTTGCCAGATCATTGCGGAATTCGACCGCAAATCCGGCGTTCCGGGCGATTCTACCGACCGAATCGGCCTGCGTGGCGCCGATTTCGAAGATTGCCACAGCATTGTCAGCCATTAGCTTGCGCAATTGCGGCAAAATCACGCGATAGTCGTCAAGCCCCTCTTTGCCGGCCAATAGAGCCGAGGCCGGCTCGAAGTCGCGCACATCGGGATCGAGCTTCGCGTCGGTCTCAACATAGGGCGGATTGCAAAAGATCAGGTCGAACGTGCCGAGGTGGGTGCGCCAAGACCCTGTGTTCCAGTCGAGGCATCGAAATTCGGCTCGCCCACGCGGCACGGAAGCGAGACTGCCCTTGCCGATATCAATGCCAGCAGCCTCGAGTTGATAGGCGAACCGGGCGATCTCATCTTCGCCCAGCGGCGTGTTGACACGCAATCGGTTCGCATTCTCGAGCGCCACAAATGTCGCGCCAGGAGAGGCATCAATCCCTGTTCCAGTCGACTCCTCTCGCTCAGCCAGGAAAGAGAGCAAGAGCGCTCCGCTCCCCGTTCCCAAGTCGAGCACGCGTGCGTCGGGTGTCGCCAATTCCAGAGCTGCCTCGACAAGAACCTCGCTATCGGCGCGCGGGATCAGAACGTCCGGCGTGACGCCGAATTCACGGCCGAAGAACTCCTGCACCCCGGTGATATAGGCCAGTGGTTCATGAGCAGCACGTCGCTCCACCAGCGCGCCAAAACCGCCCGGTTCGATGTCTGTCATATGGCGCAGCAGCATATCCGAGCGGCTCGCATCCAATGCATGTGCCATGAGCAACTCGGCATCGAGCCGGGCGGTGTCGCTGGTCGCAGACAGTCGCTCGGTCGCGGCACGGATCGCCTCGGCAACGGTCACATTACCTCCGTTCGTGTCGAGCGTAGTCGAGACACGTTTTGCCACGGTATCTCGACTACGCGCTGCGCGATTCGCTCGATACGAACGGGTGTGAGTCCATGGTCACTCACTCAGCGCCGCCAGCCGCTTGGCTTCGTCTTCGGCGATCAACGCATCGACCAATTCGCCCAGCCCCGGCCCGGCCAACACTTCCTCAAGCTTGTGCAGCGTCAGCCCGATGCGGTGATCGGTTACGCGCCCTTGCGGGAAATTGTAGGTACGGATGCGCTCGGATCGGTCGCCGCTGCCGACCATTGCCTTGCGCGCCTCCGCTTCGGCACCTTGCGCCTCGTCGCGCATCTTCTCGTAGAGCCTCGCGCGCAGCACCTGCATCGCCTTGGCGCGGTTCTTGATCTGGCTGCGCTCATCCTGCTGCATCACCACCAATCCGGTTGGCAGGTGGGTTATGCGCACCGCGCTATCGGTCGTGTTGACGTGCTGACCGCCCGCTCCGCTCGCACGATACGTATCGATCTTGAGGTCGTTCTGATCGATCTGGACATCGACTTCGTCGGGCTCGGGCAACACTGCGACCGTCGCTGCCGAAGTGTGGATGCGTCCGCCGCTCTCCGTCACCGGCACGCGCTGCACGCGGTGGACACCGCTTTCGAACTTGAGCCGCGCAAACACACCCTGCCCGGTGACATTGGCGACGATCTCCTTGAACCCACCGACTTCAGACGCGTTCATGCTGACCGGTTCGACCCTCCAGCCATTCTCCTGCGCGAAGCGTTCATACATGCGGTAAAGATCGCCTGCGAACAAAGCGGCTTCGTCACCGCCCGTCCCGGCACGGATTTCGAGCATGGCGGGCTTGCTGTCGGCCGCATCGCGCGGAAGCAGTGCGATGGCGAGCTGGCGTTCCTTTTCGGGCAGCGCTTCGCGAATGCTTGCAAGCTCCTCGTCGGCCATAGCCTTCATTTCGGGGTCGGCGAGCATCTCTTTGAGCCCGTCAATTTCCTCGCGCATCGCTTTCACATCTGCAGCAATCTTCGCGACAGGCTCAAGCTCGGCGTAGTCGCGGCTCGCCTGGACAAATGCGTCGCCTTCAAGCGTACCCGACGCCATCCGCGCTTCGAGCTCGGCAAAGCGATTGGCGATCTGATCAAGGCGTTCGGCGGGAATTTGCATTCTTACTCTCTACGTCATTCCCGCGAAGGCGGGAATCCAGCTAACTTCGGTCACAGCCACAAAGGGCATCTGGATCCCCGCCTTCGCGGGGATGACGAGAGGCTATGGTTCCCTCAGTAAGAGATTTTCGACCTGCGTTGCGATTTGCCCGCCGTCCCCGAGCACCCTCATCGCTGCATCATCCTCAGTCACAGGAAATGTCACCAAAGCATGCGAAGCGATTTTCTTCGCTTTGTCGAAGCGTTTCCTCGGTGAACCGGATGCGAAAATCTCGGTCGCAAAACCAGCTTCTCTAAGCTTTCGCGCCATAGACAAAGCGCGGTCCATGCGATCATCATTCTCGACAACTAGAACCGCGTCGACCGGTTCATCCTCGCTGTCGCCCACCAACATCGCCAACCGTTCGATCCCCGCAGCCCAACCGACCGCAGGCGTCGGAGCCCCACCGAGGCTCTCCATCAGCCCATCGTATCGCCCACCGCCAAGCACCGTGCTCTGCGCACCCAAAGCATCCGCCGCTGCAGACCCTTCGTCGGGGATGAACTCGAACGCGGTGTGGCGGTAGTAATCGAGGCCGCGCACGAGGCTCTCGGCACGCCGCCATTTCACGCCTGCTGCATCAAGACCGCCTGTAACCGCCTCGAAAAAGGCGGTCGCCTCGTCGGTGAGGAAGTCGTCGATTTTCGGCGCACCGGCGAGGAACTGCTGATCCCGCCGATCCTTGGAATCGAGAATCCGCAGCGGGTTCTTCTCCAGCCGCTCCTGCGAGTCCTCGGACAATTGCCCTTCCACCGCGCGGAAATACTCCACCAGTGCTGCGCGCCATTGTTCGCGGCTGTCGGCATCGCCCAGCGTGTTGAGGTGGAGGGTTACCCCCTCGATCCCCAACTCCTTCAGCAGCTGGTCTGCCATCGCCAGCAGCTCGACATCGGCTTGCGGCTCGGCCGCGCCGATGATCTCGGCGTCGATCTGGTGGAACTGGCGGTAGCGGCCCTTTTGCGGTCGCTCGTAGCGGAACAAAGGCCCGTGGGTTGCGACCTTCAATGGCGCGTGCTGCTGCCAGCCATTCGTGAGGTATGCGCGCGCGATCCCGGCGGTGAATTCGGGACGCAGCGTGAGCGAATCCCCGCCGCGATCTTCGAACGAATACATTTCCTTCGACACCACATCGGTCGTCTCGCCGATTGCGCGGCTGAACACTTCGGTCTTTTCGAACACCGGCATTTCAACCCGCCGAAACCGGTACAGCTTGCGCACGCGCTCGAAGGTTTCGACGACGAAGGCAAACGCTTCGGCATCCGCGCCGAATATGTCCTGAGTGCCGCGAATGGCTTTCGGAGTGTTCTTGCTCATAGGGACGCGCGATTACGACCAAGGGAGGTCTTTCGCAATCCTCTGCACTCAGCTAGAGGCGCGCGCGAGCCTTTGGGAGAGGGGCGAAAACAGCATAAGTCAGGAACCCCAATGCGCATCGACAAGATTCCCACTGGCAACAATCCGCCCGACGATTTGAATGTCATCATCGAAGTTCCGACCGGCGGCGAACCGGTAAAATACGAATTCGACAAGGAATCGGGCGCGCTGTTTGTCGATCGCATCCTGCACACGCCGATGCGCTATCCAGCCAATTACGGCTTCGTTCCGCACACGCTGAGCCCCGATGGCGACCCGCTCGATGCGCTGGTGATCGCCCGGTCGCCGTTCATTGCCGGTTGCGTGGTGAATGCCCGCCCGATCGGGGTGCTCAACCTCGAAGACGAGCATGGCGGTGACGAGAAGCTGGTGTGCGTTCCGGTCGACACGACATTCCCATACTATGCCGATGTCGGCGAACGGCAGGATCTGCCGTCAATCGTGCTGCAGCAAATCGAGCACTTCTTCACCCACTACAAGGATCTCGAGAAAGAGAAATGGGTGCGTGTCGGCAAATGGGGCGACCGCGCCGAAGCGCGTCGGATTGTCGTGGAAGCGATTGAACGCGCGGGGAATTAGCTTCCTGCGGCCATCATCTTGAAGATCGCGGTCAACAGGAACGGCAAGCCGATAGCTCCGATCCAGAGCAAAATGGTATCGCGCCGAAACGATCCGGCCAAAGCCAGGTCGGCCGCTTGCTCATCGTCGAGCTTGGACCAGCGCTTTTCGAACCAGCGGCAGGCGGGAATGATACCGGCAACCAGGACGACCAGCGCAACGTAAGGCAAGATCGAAGAAGAACCGCCTTCGAGCGCCTTGACTGTCACGAAGATCTGCAGGGCAGTGTAGACCAGCAGGGCGTAGGCAACGTGGTCGCTCATGGCCTTGCGCCAATCGCGCGTGCGAGCCTCAGTCCGCTCGTGCTGCTGTGTAATATCGTTCATGGCTCCGCTCCCCAACGGATTCTCTCCTCAACGCCGTGGAGTATTCCAAAGAGTCCGAGATGTTGCAAGCGCAGTAACCAAAATGTCATTTTGTTGCATGGAATGCGGCAGTTAGTGCGAACTGACGGCGTCTCGCCCGCGCCAAAAAACGATCCAAAGCAAAAATCCTGCCAATTCGGGCGATCCCGCTCTTTCCTGTTAAGCTCGGGATGCTAAGGCTGCTTGGATGGCTGATTACGATCTCGCTGATGAAACTGCTGAAAGCCCAGCCGCCACCGGGCCTATGCCCGAAGGCGGGCTTGAGGTTGTTTCGATCGCCAAGTCCTATGACAAGCGCGCGGTTCTGACCGATATTTCCTTGAGCGTTGCCAAGGGTGAAGTGCTGGGCCTGCTGGGCCCCAACGGTGCGGGCAAGACCACCTGCTTCTATTCGATCATGGGCCTCGTTCGGCCGGACTCCGGTCGTATCCTGATGGACGGCGAGGATGTGACCAAGCTGCCGATGTATCGCCGCGCGATCCTGGGGCTCGGATATCTGCCACAGGAAACCAGCATCTTTCGCGGCATGACGGTCGAGCAGAATATCAATTGCGTGCTCGAAATGGTCGAACCCGATGCCGAAACACGGACGGCGGAGCTCGAAAGGCTGCTCGGCGAATTCGGTCTTACCCGCTTGCGCGAAAGCCCGGCCATGGCGCTGTCCGGCGGCGAGCGGCGACGCTGCGAAATCGCCCGCGCGCTTGCGGCGAAACCCTCGATCATGCTGCTCGACGAACCCTTTGCCGGGATCGATCCACTCTCCATCAGCGACATTCGCGATCTCGTCAAAGACCTGAAGAGCCGCGGCATCGGGGTGCTGATCACCGATCACAATGTCCGTGAGACGCTCGATATCGTCGACCGCGCCTGCATTATCTATGGCGGACAGGTGTTGTTCGCTGGCACGCCCGAAGCGCTGGTCGCCGATGAGAATGTGAAGCGGCTGTATCTTGGAGAGAGCTTTACGCTCTAGGAACGCACAAGATGGCGCTCGGACCCAGACTGGACCTTCGCCAATCTCAGTCATTGGTGATGACGCCGCAGCTGCAGCAGGCGATCAAGCTGCTGGCGGCCTCCAATCTCGAGATCGAGACCTTTATCGGCGAGGCGCTTGAGACCAATCCGCTGCTTGAAGCGGGCATCGTGCGGAGCGAGGATACGGGCGCGCCCTCAGAGCCGGACGATATCCCACGCGAGGAATTCACCGCCGATCAGCTCATTTCGCAGGCGCAAGGCGAGAGCGAAGCGCCGATCGACCTAGATGCATCGGCGCTGGATCGCGACCGCGACACCGGCGACGGCCAGGTCGACTTCGAAGCGCGTGGCTCTAGCGACTGGGGTTCAACAACGGGCGGCCTGGCGAGCCTCGAAGACCTGCCGGATTTTGAAGCCACACAGGCGGCGCAGACGACGCTGACCGAGCATCTGGAAGCACAAATCGGCGCGATTGCCACGTCCGAGAAGGAAGCGTTCGTTGCCCGTCATATCGTCGGATTGCTCGACGACGCAGGTTATCTGCCTTTCGACTTGCGCGAGGTTGCGTACGACCTCGGGGTCGATCTCGAGCAGATGGAAGACGCGCTGACCGTCGTGCACATGCTGGAACCCAGCGGAGTCGGAGCACGGTCCTTGTCGGAATGCCTCGAATTGCAGGCGCGCGAAGCCAACCGCTACGACCCGAGCATGGCTACGCTGATCAACAACCTCGATCTCCTCGCCAAGGGCGAAGTCGCGCGGCTGAAGCGGCTATGCAAAGTCGAAGACGAGGACTTTGCCGACATGCTCCACGAATTGCGCAGCTATGACCCGAAGCCGGGCCTCGCCTACGCGCCGAGCAGCGACAACGCGATCACGCCCGACATCTTGCTGACTGCAAACGATAGTGGGGGCTGGGACATTGCTCTCAACGAAGCAACCCTGCCACGCCTCGTGGTCAATCGCGGCTACTTCGTCGAGTTGAGCGAAGGCTCGACCGACAAACAGACCCAAAGCTGGCTCAAGGAGAAGCTTGCCGACGCGCATTGGCTGATCCGCGCCCTGGATCAGCGGCAGAAGACAATCCTTAAGACGGCAGCGGAAATCGTGAAGCAACAGGATGGGTTCTTCCGCAAGGGCGTTTCCGAGCTTCGTCCGCTTACCCTGCGCGAGGTCGCCGAGCAGATCGAGATGCACGAAAGCACGGTCAGCCGGGTCACCAGCAACAAATACCTGCACTGCGACCGCGGATGCTTCGAGCTGAAGTACTTCTTCTCAAGCGGAGTCGCTTCCAGCGATGGCGAGGGCGCATCTGCCGAAGCGATCAAGGCAAGGATCAAGGCGCTGACAGACGCCGAAGACCCCAAGAAAGTGCTGTCGGACCAGAAGCTCGTCGACATGCTCAAGGACGAAGGTTTCGATCTCGCTCGGCGTACGGTGGCCAAGTATCGCGAGGCCATCGGTATCGGCTCCAGCGCCCAGCGACGTCGGCAGAAGAAGCTGGAAAGCCTGTAAGGGTTAAACCGCAGATCGGACAGAAGCCCCTCAAAAACGGGGGATTCCACCTGTTGCACAAAAGACTCGCAAAGTTTTCGAGACACCAATTTACGGCGCGTTAACCTTTTCCGTTCAGATGTTGTGTGGTTAATGCACGGCAACACCTCTTAGCGAGGCGTTACCGCATAAATTTGTTTCCGACTGGGGCAATTAGGGGACCAGCGATGCGAGTGCTTTTGATTGAGGATGAGCCGACAACGGCGAAAGCCATCGAACTCATGCTCACAACTGAAGGCTTCAATGTTTACGCCACCGATCTTGGCGAAGAGGGCCTCGATCTTGGCAAGCTGTATGATTACGACATCATCCTGCTCGACCTCAACCTGCCGGACATGCATGGCTACGACGTGCTCAAGAAGCTGCGTGTCGCCAAGGTGCAGACCCCGGTCCTGATCCTTTCGGGCATCGCCGAAATGGACAGCAAGATCCGCTCGTTCGGTTTCGGCGCCGACGATTACGTGACCAAGCCGTTCCACCGCGAAGAGCTGGTTGCGCGCATCCACGCCGTGGTGCGCCGTTCGAAAGGCCACAGCCAGTCGATCATCCGCACCGGGAAGCTCGCTGTGAACCTCGACGCTAAGACGGTCGAAGTCGACAGCGCTCGGGTCCACCTCACCGGCAAGGAATATGCGATGCTCGAGCTGCTTTCGCTGCGCAAGGGCACCACGCTGACCAAGGAAATGTTCCTCAACCATCTCTATGGCGGGATGGACGAGCCGGAACTCAAGATCATCGACGTTTTCATCTGCAAGCTGCGCAAGAAATTGAGCCATGCTTGCGGCGGTGAGAACTACATCGAAACCGTCTGGGGCCGCGGCTATGTGCTGCGCGATCCGCAGGACGAAGCCGAAGCAGCGTAATTCTTCACGAATTCAGTCTTCCGTGAATCAACGCCCGGGGCCACGCCTCGGGCGTTTTTCTTTGGACCCTATACCGCTCCCATACCGGTCGGCACTTCGCGCACGTCCATGCCGCTCGGCTCCTGATAGATGCGCAAACCGAACTCCGGCAAGATTGCCAGCAGATGGTCGAAGATGTCCGCTTGGATGCTCTCGTATTCGCCCCAGGTCGTGGTGTCGGCAAAGCAATAGATTTCGATCGGCAGTCCGAGCGAAGTCGGCGCGAGCTGGCGCACCAACAAGGTGAAACCGTCGCCGATCCTCGGATGCCATTGGAGATAGGCGATGATATAGGCACGCAAGGTGCCGATATTGGTCAGCCTGCGGGCATTTTCCGGCGCATCGTCGCTGGCTAGCTCAGCCGCATTCCATTCAGCGATCTCTTCGCGTTTGGCTGCGAGATAGGGCTTGAGGATGCGCAGCTTCTTGAGCTCCAGCACTTCCTCATCGGTCAGGAACCGGATCGTGTTCTGGTCGATATGCAGCGACCGCTTGATCCGTCGCCCACCGCTCTCGCTCATCCCGCGCCAGTTGCGATAGGAATCCGACACCAGCCGATGGGTCGGGATCGTGGTGATGGTCTTGTCGAAATTCTGAACCTTCACCGTGTGCAGCGAGATATCGATCACATCGCCATCGGCGTTCATCCCCGGCATTTCGATCCAGTCACCAACCCGCAGCATGTCGTTGGTGGTCAGTTGAACGCTCGCCACCAGTGACAGGATGGTGTCCTTGAACACCAACATCAGCACCGCGGTGATCGTACCAAGCCCGGTCAACAACAGCAGCGGTGACTGATCGATCAGCGCCGAGATCATGATGATCGCCGCTCCGCACAGCACCACAATCTTTATGACCTGGACGAAGCCCTTGATCGGGCGGTTGCGCGATCCGGGACGGCGTTCGTAGAGCTCATTGGCATAGGACAGCCCTTTGACGATAGCCATCGCGATCGACAGCACGATCAGCGCTTGCGCCACGTTGGTAATGAGGGTCGTCACTTCGTCAGGCAGGTTCGGTACCGCGACGATCCCGCGCGAGACGATCAGCAGCGGCACGACCGTCGCCAACCAGGCCGCCGATTTGTCGGTGGCGTCGCTCTTCTGATCGAGGAATGGCTTGGCCGCGCGCAGGATCACGTATTTGAGAACGTAATTGACCAGGAGCGCGGTGGCCGCGAGCAGAACCAGCCCGATCAGCGACTGCACCCAGGGTACCTGTTCGGCGAAGAATGTCTGCAATTGTTCCATCACATTGCGCGGTGCCGCAATCTGCTTTGCTTCTCAAGCCCGCATCGCGCTGGACAAATGAGGTCACGGCGGATTAGCGCGCATGCCATGACTGCATTCAAGGAAGGCGATCCGACCACTCTCAGTCGGCTCTATGGGCGAAGCGTCGGCAAGCCGCTGCGCGCGCGCCAGCAGGATCTCGTCGACAATCTGCTGCCGCAAATAGGGGTGCCCGACGAAGGTCCGGTCACTGCGCAGGCGCTGTTCGGTGAAGATTGCCCGCTCCATTTCGAGATCGGGTTCGGCGGCGGAGAGCACCTAGCCTATCGCGCGGATTTGCTCCCCAATCACGGATTCATCGGCGCAGAACCGTTCCTGAATGGGGTAGCATCGGCACTGACCCACATCGAGGAACAGCGCCTCGCCAATGTAAGGATCCATCATGGCGACGCCCTGGAAGTGCTATCGCGTGTGCCCGACGGCGCGCTGACCATGCTCTACCTGCTTCACCCCGATCCATGGCCGAAAAACAAGCATGCCAAGCGTCGCATGATGAATGACGGCCCGGTGCAGATGTTCGCCGACAAGATCAGACCTGGTGGCGAGTTCCGCTTTGGCACCGATCACCCGGTCTATCTGCGACATGCGCTGATGGTGATGCAGCGCTTCACCGATGCGTTCGAATGGGTCGTCGAAAACCCCGCCAGCTGGCAGAACCGGCCGAGCGGGTGGTGCGAAACCCGTTATGAGCAAAAGGCGCGCGAGAAGTTCGGACACGAGGTGTGGTACTTCCGATTTCGGCGCAAATAGGGGGATAGGACATGGCATCACGGCGACAGTTTATGGGCGGACTGGTGGTGGCTGCGGGTGCGCTTGCGGCCTGCCGGGAGATCGCTCCGGGTGAGGGTAGCGGTAGCGAACGCACAACCAATCCCGACGCGACACAGCTCGATGCCGAGGCGTTGGAGGACGCGCTGGTCGGTAGCTCCTACCTCGGGACCGGCGGTGGTGGCAGCCTTGAAGAGGCGCGCGAACTGATTGCCAAGGATCTTGCGGCGGGCCTGACCGTGACCGCCCTGCCCGTATCCGCGCTCGCCGATACCGACCGCGTTGCATGTCCCTATGGCCTCGCCAGCCTCGCCGAGACCAGCGAAGAGATGCAGGCGCGGCTCGACTCCATCGAGAACAAGGTCGAAGTGCCTGTGCAGGCCGCATTCGAGACGCTCGAACGGCATTTGGGCCAGAAGTTTGCCGGGGTGATCCTGGGCGAAATTGGCCCTCTCAGTCTTGCCGAAGGCCTGTCGATCGCTGCGCGCCTCGGTGTGCCCGCACTCGACGCGGATACGGTCGGGCGCGCAGTACCCGAAATCAACCAGCATTCGGTGAAGGTCGCGGGCATCCCGCTGACCCCTATCGGGGCGGCGACCCCGTTCGGCGATGAGATGATTGTCGAGACCCTCGGGGATCCGACCCGTGCAGAAGACATCCTGCGCAGCATCGCGGTGGTGAGCCGCGAATGCGGTGTGGCCGACAGTCCGATCACCGGAGCACAAGCCAAGCAGCAAGGCACGCTTGTTACCGGCAGCCTCACCCTTTCGCGCAATATCGGCAAGGCCGTCCGCGAAGCGAAGGCCGCGGGGAGCGATCCTATCGAAGCGGCGCGAGAAGCCGGTAACGGCTACCTGCTGTTCACCGGCACAGTCGCGAACACGGAATGGCGCGACGAGGCCGGGTTCCTCCAAGGCAAGGTCACACTTTCCGGCACCGGAGACTTCGCCGGCCAGAGCTTCGAGACCGACGTGAAAAACGAGCATCTGGTCGCCCGCCGCGATGGCGCGGTGATCGCAACCTGCCCGGACCTCATCAGCATCATCGACCTTGAAACTGCCGATGGGATCGTAAACCCCGGCTACGCAAACGACCAAGCGGTCGCGGTCCTCGGCTTCAGGTGCGACCCGCTGTGGCGGACCCAGGCAGGCCTGGCGGTCTTCAGCCCGCGCTACTTCGGGTATGATCTCGACTACGTGCCGATCGAGGAACTGTTGGGCTAACCCACAACCCCGGCGCTCGCCAGCACCGCCAGAGTCAAGACGTCGGGCGCAATCGCCGTCATCGGGACAATCTGCACCGGTTTCTCCATCCCGATCAGCATTGGGCCGATAGTCGCATTCCCGCCCAGTTCGCGCAGGATCTTGGCCGAGAGATTGGCCGATTGCAGGCCAGGCATGATCAGTACGTTGGCTGGCGCAGACAGGCGGCTGAACGGATAGAGTTCCATCACCTTGTCGTTGAGCGCCGCGTCAGGCGCCATTTCACCCTCATATTCGAAGCCTGGGTCTTCGCGGTCGAGGATCGACACCGCCTCGCGAATATTGGCCAACCACTGGCCCGAAGGATTGCCGAAGGTCGAATAGGACAGGAAGGCGACGCGCGGTTCATGGCCCATACGGCGAGCGACCGCAGCGGTTTCCTTGGCAATATGAGCGAGCTCTTCGGCACTCGGTCGTTCGTTGATGGTTGTGTCGGCCAGGAACGTGGTGTGGTTCTTGCCGATCATCATGTGAATGCCGAACGGCAGCGCGCCCGGTTTGGGATCGAGCACGCGATTCACTTCCTTGGCGGTCTGCGCAAAGGTTCGCGTCAGGCCGGAGATCACACCATCGCCGTGACCGAGCGCAACCAACAGCGCGGCAAAAACGTTGCGCTCCTGATTGACCATGCGGCGGACATCGCGCTCGGTGTATCCGCGTCGCTGCAAGCGCTTGTAGAGATAGTCTACCATCGCGGGCACGTGCTCGCTATCGGCCGAGTTCTGGATCTCGAAGCTGCCGGGATCCGACACCGAAAGCTGGTGGAGCTTGTCGACCACTGCCTTGGTCCGACCGACCAGGATCGGAGTGCCATAACCGAAATCGCGGAACTGAATCGCGGCGCGCAGCACCACTTCTTCTTCCGCCTCGGCGAACACCATCCGGCGCGGATTGTTCTTGGCGTCTTCATAGACCCCGGTCAGCACCGATGTGGTCGGATTGAGCCGCGACTTGAGCGCATGCGCATATTGGTCGAAATCCTCGATCCGCGCCTGCGCCACGCCCGAATCCATCGCCGCTTTCGCCACAGCCGAAGAAACGACTTCGATCAGGCGTGGATCGAAGGGAGCCGGGATGATGTAGTCGGTTCCGAACTTGTGATTGCGACCATAGGCGCTCGCCACTTCCTCAGGCACGCTCTTGCGCGCAAGTTCGGCGATGGCTTGTGCCGCGGCGATCTTCATTTCCTCGTTGATCGTCGTGGCCTGCACGTCGAGCGCCCCGCGGAAGATGAAGGGGAAACCGAGTACGTTGTTGACCTGGTTGGGAAAGTCGCTGCGCCCGGTGGCGATGATCGCGTCAGGACGCACCGCCTTGGCTTCGTCCGGCATGATTTCCGGGGTCGGGTTGGCCATGGCGAAAATGATCGGCTTGTCTGCCATCTTCTCTACCCATTCGGGCTTGAGTGCACCCGCCGCGGAAAGGCCCAGAAAGATGTCAGCGCCGACCAAAGCCTCTTCGAGATTGGTCGCCTCGGTCGCAACCGCATGCGCGCTTTTCCATTGATCGACCTTGTCGCGACCCGGCGTGATCGGGCCCGAGCGATCGCACACGATCACATTTTCATGCGGGATCCCCATCGCCTTGATAAGCGCGGTACAGGCCAGCGCCGAAGCGCCCGCCCCGTTCACGACCATCTTGCAATCTTTCAGATCGCGCCCGGTCAGATGGCACGCATTGATCAGGCCAGCCGCCGCGATGATCGCGGTGCCGTGCTGGTCGTCATGCATCACCGGGATCTTCATCCGTTCGCGCAGCGCCTGCTCGATGATGAAGCATTCGGGGGCCTTGATATCCTCGAGGTTGATCCCGCCAAAACTCGGCTCCATCAGTGCGACCGCTTCGATGAAGGCTTCGGGGTCTTCGGTGGCGAGTTCGATATCGACCGAATCCACATCGGCGAAACGTTTGAACAGCACCGCCTTGCCTTCCATCACCGGCTTCGAAGCCAGCGCGCCGAGATTGCCGAGACCAAGGATCGCGGTGCCGTTGGAAATCACCGCGACCATGTTGGACCGGGCAGTGTAGCGCGCCGCCAGAGCGGGATCTTCGGCAATGGCTTCCACCGGAGCAGCCACGCCTGGAGAATAGGCCAAGCTGAGGTCGCGCTGCGACGTCATCGGCTTGGTGGCAACCACCTCCAGCTTACCCGGACGGATAGTCTCGTGGTAAAACAGCGCCTCGCGCGTGGTGAATGACGGTGTGCGATCGTCGGCCATGATCCCTCTCGAATAATCGCTGGTTTCGCAGCGCTTAGCCGGGTCGCGAGACAAGCGATAGGGGAAAGCGCCACCGAAACCGTTCCGAATCATCAAACCGCTGGCTAGGCCAGTGCCATGGCCGCGAAAGTCACCCCGATGATGGAACAGTACCTTGCGCTCAAGCGCGAGGCCGAAGGATCGCTGCTGTTCTATCGCATGGGGGATTTCTTCGAGCTGTTCTTCGACGACGCCAAGATCGCATCGGACATCCTCGACATCGCGCTTACCAGCCGCGGCGAGCACAGCGGCGATCCGGTCCCGATGTGCGGCGTTCCGGTCCATTCGGCTGACGGATATCTCGCGCGTCTGATCAAGGCTGGCCAACGGGTAGCGATCGCCGAACAGGTCGAGACCCCGGAAGAGGCCAAAGTGCGGGCCAAGAAGGATGGCAAGCCGTCGTCCAAGGCGCTGGTGAAGCGTGAGATCGTGCGGTTCGTGACCGCGGGAACTCTCACCGAAGAGGCGCTGCTGGAGCCGCGACAGGCCAACTTGCTTGTGGCGTTGGCGGAAGTTCGTGGAACCATCGGGATTGCCAGCTGCGATATCTCGACCGGGTCGATGGTGCTGGAGCAATGCTCACCACATATGCTCGGCGCCGAGCTGGCACGCTTGGGCGCGATCGAGGTTGTCGCTCCGGACGAGTGGAACCACGGCCCGGACGAGGTGACTCATCACGCCCAAAGCGCCTTCAACAGCGACCACGGGGAGGCACAGCTCAAACGGCTGCATGAAGTCGCAACGCTTGACGGATTTGGCGAATTCTCCCGCGCGATGCTGGCTGCGGCCGGCGGGTTGATAAGCTATCTCGACTATGTCGGGCGCGGTGCCCTGCCCTTTATCCTGCCGCCTGTCCTTCGCACCGCAATGGCGAGCATGGCGATGGATGAAGCGACACGCTCCAGTCTCGAAATACTCGAAACTCAGCAAGGCGCGCGATCGGGCAGCCTGATCGCCACTCTGGATCGTTGCTCAACGGGAGCGGGATCGCGCTTGCTTGCCGAAGACCTGTCGGCGCCATTGCTGGATCCGGACTTGATCGAGGACCGCCTGGCGCTGGTGCGATTCTGGCGCGATCGCCCAATCGAGCGCTCGCAACTGCGCGACGTTCTGCGTGCTCTGCCCGATATCGGTCGTGCGCTGGGCCGCATCGTAGCCGGTCGCGGCAGTCCCCGCGATCTCGGGCAGGTCCGCGACGGCTTGCGCGAAGCCCGCCGCATTCAGGAATGGTTGGTGACGGAGCAGGACCGACCATCGCTGCTCGACGCGTTGCTGCCGCGCCTGGCAGGCCATGGCGCTCTGACCGACCTGCTCGAACGTGCGTTGGTTGCCGCGCCTCCAACCGAGCGGAACAATGGCGGGTTCATCGCTGAAGGTTACGACGCCGGACTCGATCAGCTGCGCGAGGTTTCGGGGAATGCCCGCCGCGCGATTGCCGCAATGGAAGCACGGTACCGCGAAGAGACCGGTACCGCTTCGCTCAAGATCAAGCACAATGGGGTGCTCGGGTACTTCATCGAAGTGCCCAGTCGCCATGCCGACAAGTTCATGGCTGCCGATAGCGGGTTCACGCACCGGCAGACGATGAAGGGCGCAGTGCGCTTCAACTCGCTCGCGCTGCACGAGGAAGCCTCGCGCATTTCCGAAGCAGGTGGACGCGCGCTGGCTGCCGAAGAGGCGCATTTCGAAGAGCTGGTCGCCGCGGTCAGTTCGGAGCGTGAGCGAATTGCCGCCTCGGCAGCAGCGCTGGCCCGAATCGACGTGTCGTCGGGGAATGCCGAGCGGGCGGTGGAAAGCGACTGGTGCCGGCCCGAAATCGATACCACTCCCGGCCTCGCCATTTCCGGCGGTCGCCACCCGGTGGTCGAGGCGGCTTTGGTCAAGGGCGGCGAACGCTTCGTTGCGAATGATTGCTCACTTCGTGCCGACGACCGACTGTGGGTGATCGGTGGTCCGAATATGGGCGGCAAATCGACTTTCCTGCGGCAAAATGCATTGATCGTGCTGATGGCGCAGGCAGGGTGCTACGTACCCGCCACCAAGGCGCGGATCGGCTTGGTCGATCGCCTGTTCAGCCGGGTCGGTGCGTCGGACAACCTTGCACGCGGTCGCTCGACCTTCATGGTCGAGATGATCGAAACCGCCGCGATCCTCGCTCAAGCGACCAAACGCAGCTTCGTGATCCTCGATGAGGTCGGGCGCGGCACATCGACCTATGACGGGCTGGCATTGGCGTGGGCGGTGGTTGAAGCGGTGCATTCCAAGATCGAATGCCTGTGCCTGTTCGCGACCCACTATCACGAACTGACCCGGCTCGCTGAGACCTGCGAAGCACTTTCGCTGCACCACGTCCGGGCACGCGAATGGAAAGGCGATCTCGTCTTGCTGCACGAACTTGCAGAAGGGCCGGCCGACCGCAGCTATGGGCTGGCGGTGGCGAAGCTGGCAGGCGTGCCCGGTGACGTCGTCGATCGCGCCAAGCAAGTGCTTTCCAAGCTAGAGCAAGCGCGTACCGAAACGGGCGGAATTGCGGCAGGCCTCGGCGATCTTCCGCTTTTCGCCGCAGCGGCGCCCGAACCCGAAGAAACCAGCGAGGATCTCCTGGCGAAACGGTTGCGCGACACCGACCTCGACGCCCTGTCCCCGCGCGAAGCGCTTGATTTGCTTTATGAACTCAAGCGCGATCTGATTTCTACCAATCCTTAACCGACCTCGTGCTATCGCACCCATCATGTCGAGAATATTGTTCGAAAACAGCAAGTTTGCCCTTGGGTTTGCCGCCGTCACGCTGGTTGGCGCGGGCGTGCTGATGGGCACCGACAATTCGCTCAGCGGGGTCGAACTCGAAGAGCAAAGCGAGCCCGCACCCAACCCGCAAGTGGCGGCCAAGGTTCAGCCTCAAGCCGCTCCGTCCCCGCTTCCGCCGCAGCCTGCGATCGCTGACTGGGCCTCGGATGAGGAACTGATCGACACGGCCGAAGGGTTTAATCCGTCTCCGGAAGAGACCGCCGAACTGGTCGACAAGCCGGCCACTCCTGCCGGTGGCAGTCGCGCCTCGAATTCCGGATCCTCGGCGCAGGCCCGTCCCGGTGGTTATCCTGAAGGAACATCAGCCCCACCGAGCCAGGCGCCGAGCACTCCGAAAGGCACCAATCGCCGCAACGGCGCGCTCGAAGTCAAGTAACCGCGATTCAGGTCAGCGCGTCGGGACCGGCGCGTCGCCCGAATAATCGTAGAACCCGCGTCCGGTCTTCCGGCCAAGCCAGCCCGCTTCGACATATTTCACGAGCAAGGGTGCCGGACGATACTTGCTGTCGCGCGTGGTCTTGTACAGCACCTTGATGATGTCGAGACAGGTGTCGAGGCCGACGAAATCGGCCAGTTGCAGCGGGCCCATGGGATGGTTGAGCCCGAGGCGACAGCCCTTGTCGATATCCTCGATCCCGGCGGTCGACTGGCCGAGCACGAACACCGCCTCGTTGATCATCGGCAGCAGAATGCGATTGACGACGAAACCCGGTTCGTCCTGGCTCAGCACGACCTGCTTCCCAAGTCCTTCGGCGAAAGCGGTTACGCGATCAGTGGTGTCTTGCGCGGTCGCGAGGCCAGGGATCACTTCGATCAACCCCATGACCGGGACCGGATTGAAGAAGTGCAGGCCGATGAAGCGCGCGGCATCGGGCGAGTGATTGGCCATCCGAGTGATCGGGATCGAGCTGGTGTTCGACGCCATGATAGCCGTATTCGCAAGAACCTTGCCGGCGTTCTCGAAAATGGCATTCTTGATTTCTTCGCGCTCGGTCGCCGCCTCGATGATCAGGTCTGCGGCTTCCATCGGCGCGTAGTCGGCAACCGGCGTGATCCGGCCGAGAACGGCCTCCGCTGCGTCGGCTTCGATCTTACCGCGCCCGGCCAGCTTGACCAGCGCTTGCTCGACCTTTGCCTTGCCTCCCTCGGCGGTCGTGAGATCCACATCGGACAGCATGACCTGCATGCCATGCTGGGCAACCGTTTGTGCAATCCCGGTTCCCATCTGACCGGCGCCGATCACAGCAATATTCCGCATAGCAACAATCCCTTCGCAAGTGCAGCGAACGGCCTGTTAGCGGGGCAATGCGGCGTTGGCTAGCGTGTTGGGCGCCTAACGATTGGCGCCCGGCACCCACTTTACGTCGGCCTTACCGTCTTCGTTCAGCACTCGCCCGAGCACGAACAGCAGGTCCGACAGTCGATTGATATAGGCGAGCGCCGCTGGATTGACTGCCGTTTCGTCGGCAAGCTGCGTCATCGCCCGCTCAGAGGCACGAGCTGTCGCACGCGCAACATGCACACGCGCAGACGCTTCGCTTCCGCCTGGCAGGACAAAGCTGGTCAGGGGCTCGAGCCGTTCGTTAAGGGCATCGATCTGCGTTTCGAGCCATTCAGGCTGGCTCGGCACGATCCGCAGCACCATTTCCGAAGGAGCGAAATCGCCATCTTCGCTTGGCGTTGCAAGATCGGCACCCAGATCGAACAGGTCGTTCTGCACCCGCGTCAGCAGCAAACGATGCGCTTCATCCGCGATCGCACAGATGGCGAGCCCGATCGCGCTGTTGGTCTCGTCAACCGCTCCGATCGCAGCGATGCGGACGGAATGCTTGGTTGTGCGCGAGCCATCGACCAGCCCGGTCGTGCCGTCATCGCCCGTTCGGGTGTAGATCTTGGTCAGTCTTACCATCGCCGCGGCCTATGCGCGTTCGACACGCGAACGTCTAGCGCGAGACGACAAGGATGATCGCGACCACCGCAATCGCCGCCGCCTGATATTTGATCCGTGCGAACATTGCTCGGTTCTGTGCCAGCTGCATGTCGGTGGCGGTCTCGCCCTCGCCCGTCTCCAGGTCGATCTTTGTGGTCTTCAGAAAGGCCACCACGCCGCGAACGAGTGACACGACAACCATGATGCACAGGATGATGAGTGCGCCGATAAGAACATAAGTCATGGCTCCTAAATGGACCCTCGGCCGCTAAGTTCCAACCGGGAATTGTTGCAACCGCAATTGCTCGGCAAGCATCGGTCCGTTTTCCCCGGCCTCACGGCGATCGGCCAACGAGGGTGAGCCGCGCCTTTTCGCAAGCTTCTCGCCGCTTTCGTCGAGGAGCAATCGGTGGTGATGCCAGTGCGGCACGGGCAGGCGCAGCAGCTCCTGCAGCACGCGATGGACATGGGCCGAGGAAAACAGGTCTTCGCCTCGCGTGACCAGTGTCACTCCGTCGGCAGCATCGTCGAGCGTTGCGGCAAGATGGTAGCTGGCCGGCAAGTCCTTGCGCACGATCACCACATCGCCGAATTCGCGCGGATCGGCGACGACACTGCCGGCGATTTCGTCGGTCCAGACCAATGGTCCGACACGGGCTAACGCAGAATCGATATCCAAGCGCAAGGCTTCCGGACGACCGGGAATAGGCGCCATTCCCTTGCACGTTCCGGGATAGGCGATTCCGTCTTCTCCACGGCGGAAGGGAATTCGCTCAAGCTCCCTGCGCGTGCAGGTACAGCGATAAAGCAGGCCTTGCTGCAGCAGCTGTTCTGCTGCGGCCTCGTAGCTGGCCAGCCTTGTCGATTGTGCGGGAACTTCATCCCACTCAAGGCCGAGCCATTCGAGATCGCGCCGAAACTCATCCGCCAGTTCCGGACGCGAACGTGGCCCATCGATGTCTTCGATCCGAAGCAGGAATACCCCGTCGGCCGCCTTGGCCAGATCGTGCGCAACGATCGCCGAATAGGCATGGCCGAGATGCAAATGGCCATTGGGGCTGGGAGCGAAACGGGTAACGGTCTGCACGTCCGAGCCCATGCCACACGCAATTGTGTTACGCTATCCACAGTTCATCAACAGCCTGTCCCTGTGGATAGCCACACTGTCACGGGTTTGACTCCGATTCATGCCAAGTCATGTTGCAGTCAATCAGGGAGGAGCGCGAAAAGTGTTCAAAGCCGAACTGATCGAAAAGGCGGCCACGTTTCGAAGCGCCGAAGAAGACCCGACGCGTAATCTTGCGGGTTGCCCGGCGCTCGTGCTGAATGCGGACTACACGCCGCTTTCCTATTACCCGTTGAGCCTGTGGCCGTGGCAGACAGCGATCAAGGCGGTGTTCCTTGATCGGGTCGACATCGTGGCCAGCTATGACCGCGAAGTGCACTCGCCCAGCCTGGACATGAAGATCCCGAGCGTCATCGCGCTCAGGCAATATGTGAAGCAAAGCGAGTTTCCGGCCTTCACCCGGTTCAACGTGTTCCTGCGCGACAAGTTCGAATGCCAGTATTGCGGCAATCGCGACCATCTGACCTTCGATCACGTGATCCCGCGCCGCCTGGGTGGGAAAACCACCTGGGAGAACATCATCACCGCCTGCGCTCCGTGCAATATGAAGAAAGGCGGGCGGACTCCCAAGCAGGCGAACATGCCGGTGGCGATGAAGCCGATCCGGCCTACGAGCTGGCAGCTGCAACAGCAGGGCAAGCAGTTTCCGCCAAACTACCTGCACGAAACGTGGCGCGACTGGCTGTACTGGGACATCGAGCTGGAAGCTTGATCGGCACGCTGCAAAGCGCTGACGCTTGACCGCGAGCGCAATCGGTTCGAACCTGTCGCCATGATCACAATCGCTCTGGCCGTGCTCTTCGTCGCAGCGACGATCTTCATCCATTACGAGACGCTACGGCTGACAACTGTGGGCGCGACCGATCTGAATGTCCGTCCTCGCATGCGGCTGTGGATGATGCTGAGCGCGGCGTTGTTCTCGCACCTGATCCATATCGCACTCTACGCGCTTGGTTTCATCCTGCTGGAATACGAGTTCGGATTGGGCGAAATCGCCGGGCCGGATTCGGGCAAGTTCAACGACGCCTTCTATTTTTCGATCACCAGCTACACCACGCTGGGAATCGGCGACATCTATCCGACCGGTCAGGTCCGCCTATTGAGCGGGATCGAAGCGCTCAACGGGCTGGTGATGGTCACCTGGACCGCTTCGATGACCTATTTGCATATGGAGCGATATTGGAGGAACGGTCCGCCAGCCGGCTGATGGCTTACCCCAATGCACCGGCGATTGCGCCGAAGACGATCGCCACCGCTTCGAGCATAAGCCGGAGGGTTGCGAGGAAACCATAAGCCACCGCGGCAACTGGCCTTAGAGTGAATGCCGCGAATGCGGCGGCGGCGGCCGCACCAAAGGCTGGCCAGAACAGGCTTACATTCGCGTCGCCCATCATTTCGAAACCAAACCAAACGACGGGAAACGTCGCAAAGGCAGCGATGGCCGCTGCCCCAAACCTCCTGCCAATCGTCAGGTTGTCGGCAAGCTTTCGGATGCGATGGAAGCGAGCGAGGCGCCCCTCACTGGTACCTGATTCCTTTTCGCTCAAGTCACTGCCGACCGCTGCCCGAACTCGTCGCGTCGCCACTCTTCCTTGGCCAACACTTCGCGCAAATGACCGGCCGCGTCCGCCATGTCCTCAAAGCGGAGATAGGCAGGCGCAAAGCCGAGGCGCAAGATGTCGGGATCGCGAAAATCTCCGATCACGCCGCGCGCGATCAAGGCCTGGCAAATGGCGTAGGCTTCGGGATGGCGAAACGAGAGCTGGCTCCCGCGATCGGCACTCTCGGGAGGACTCACGCAATCAAGTTCGATGCCGCATTCAGCAAGGCATTCGAGGAAGAACTCCGAAAGCGCCTGGGACTTCGCATGCAACCGCTCCACGCCGATCTCCGCAATCAGCTCTACCCCGACTTCGAGCGCGGTTAGTCCGAGGATCGGCGACGTGCCGCATTGCAGTTTCTCGATACCTGGCGCTGCTTCGTATTCGTCGACAAAGGCAAAGGGGCGAGCGTGACCAAACCAACCGGTGAGCGGCTGCTTGAGTTCGGCCAGATGCCGCTCGGCAACAAAGGCGAAGGCGGGGGCGCCCGGCCCCCCGCAAAGATACTTGTAGCCGCAGCCGGTCGCAAAATCGGCGCCGCAAGCATTGAGGTCAATCGGTAGCGCGCCAGTGCTGTGCGAAAGATCCCACAGGACCAATGCGCCCGCGTCGTGCGCGGCCTTGGTCATGGCCTCCATGTCGAACAGGTCGCCGGTCTTGTAATGCGCATGAGTCAACATCAACAACGCGACATCCTGATCGAGAGCGGCGAGCAATTGCTCGCGCGCGGCTAGGCGCTGCCGGGCGAGACCCTGCTGCTCCAGCCCTTCGATCATGTAGATGTCGGTCGGGAAATTTCCCGGCTCCGACAGGATGACCTTGCGGCCTGGTCGCATGGCCAAGGCCGCGGAGATCAACTTGAAGAGGTTGGTGCTGACGGTGTCGGTGGCGATGACCTCGTGCGGCTTCGCGCCAATCAGCGAGGCGATCTTGGCACCGATTCGCGAGCCAAATTCGAACCAGCCGGCCCCAAACTCATTGGCGTTCCAGCTGCGGATCAAGCCTTCGCCCCATTCCTGTTCGACCGCACGCTGCATCGCCGCCTGAGTGGCTGTCGGAAGTGCGCCTAGCGAATTGCCATCGAGATAGATCACACCGTCCGGCAATGTGAAACGCGCACGGAAATGTGCGAGCGGGTCCGCCGCGTCCAGCTCCTTGGCGCGCTCAAGCATCGGGCAACTCGCGCAGGATAGCTCGCACAGGAGAGGCATCGCCGCGCACAATCGGCAGCGGCAAGGCGATCAACTCGTAGTGCCCTTCGGGGACGTCATCGAGCACCAGCCCCTCGAGCACCCGCATATCATGCCGCAACACGGCCTTGTGCGCGTCCATGGTCTTCGAACTCTGCGGATCGATCGAAGGCCCGTCGAGCCCGACCAGTTTGACGCCCCGCGCCGCCAGCCAATCGATTGCTTCGGGGGCAATCGCCGTCGTGTCGTCTATCCACTCATCATTCGGGAAACGTTCGAATGTGCGAAACAGGACGCGATCCACCGAGCCGAGTTTGGGCAGATCGCCCACTTCGATCGTCGCGCCCGCTTTCCGCGCGTCGACCACCAGGCACTCGCCCAAATAGGGCTCAAGCTCGACCGAGGCGATGTCCGGTCCATCCGGCGAATAATGCAAAGGTGCGTCGGCATGCGCGCCCGAATGGGTCGACAGCGTCAACGCCGAAACATTGACCGGAGAACCCGCCTCCATCTGCCACGTGCGCGCCTGCTCGAATGCGGTGTCTCCGGGCCAGACCGGTAGACTGGGCCGCAACTTCTGCGAGATATCCCAGACGCGCCTGTGCTTCGCGGGGCTCAAATCGCTGTCCTCACGCTGAGCAGTTCGGGAAAGAATGCCTGCTTCAGGACTCCAGCAAGATACGGCACACCGGGCGTCCCGCCAGTCCCGCGCTTGAACCCGATAATCCGCTCGACTGTCTTGAGGTGGCCAAACCGCCAGCGCTGGAAATGGTATTCGAGATCAACCAGCTTTTCGGCCAGCTCGTACAAATCCCAATGCGCCTGGGGATCGCGATAGATCGCCGCCCAGGCCTCTTCAACCGACCTATCGTGCTCGTAGGGTGCGGTTAGGCTCCTTTCAGTCACCTTGGCGTCGATTGCAAAGCCGCGGCTTGCCAAGAGGCGAATAGCGCCGTCGTAAAGACTTGCCCGCGCCGCTTCCGCCTCGAGCCGCTCGGACCAATCGGCATTGTCCTTGTGCAAGCGAATATGCTTGGCATCGCGACCGCCCAACATGAATTCCATCATGCGATATTGCGCCGACTGAAATCCGCTCGAAGCGCCAAGAAACGGCCTGATGCGCGAATAATCATGCGGCGTCATCGTGCTCAGCACGTCCCAGCTCTGGATCAATTGCTGCTGCGCCCGCGCAACCCGTGCCAGCATCTTGAAAGCAGGACGCAGGTCGTCGCGCTCGATATGTTCGCGCGCTTCGGTCAATTCGTGCAGGCACAGCTTGAGCCAGAGCTCACTCGCCTGATGCACCACGATAAACAGCATCTCGTCATGCGCACCGGAGGATGGATGCTGCGCGTTGAGCACCCTATCGAGGTCAAGATAGCTGGAATAGGTGACGTCGCTGGTCATGCCAGCCGCCCTAGCGCCACTTGGCGCGCGAGGAAACTATCCCTCGATCACTCGCGTCTCGGGGTGATGCTTGTCGAGGTGCTTCTTGATGATCCTGAGATTGCGCGTGTTGGAACGGAACACGAAGTCGGCCGCATCGCCCACCACCGGCACCAGCCCGAGCACTGTATCAAATGCCACATTGCCGCCCATGCGCGTCAGTTGCCACTTGGACATGTTGAGGTTGCGCGCTTCCCAGACGATATAGGCACCCAGCGCAGTGGTCACGATATCGCCTATGACGGGAACCAGCCCGATCAGCGCATCGAGACCGACCGGAACATTGACGCCGGGTATTCGAAAACTGCGCTCAAGCAGCATCTCCAGCGCTTCGACACGCTTGCGGATCGACACCGGGTCGGTGCCGGTCGGCAACTCGATCTGACTGATCTGCGACGGTTCTGGTCGGTCCAATTTGATCTCCATCTCCCCCTAGATGGTGGGTTGAGAGAGCGGAAACAAGGGATGCAGTCCCCATTGGTTGGGAACATAGGCCCCGATTGCCCCCCGCACCAGGGACCAGCGAACCGGCGCTCCAAAGGGTATGAAGACCTCTTCGGATATCAATGCCGCATGAGCTTCCAGGAAGGCCTGCTGCTTGGCCAGCGGATCGCCGATCGTCAGCGACTGGGTGACCAATTCGTCCGCTTCCGGTGAGCACAGGCCGATCTCCAACTCACAGTTGAACTGATTGAGATACCACCGCGGAGAGGAATAGCGCGCCAAACGATCGCGCAGTTCAAGATCGGCTCCTTCGTCCGCCGCAACTCTTACAGCGGTCACTCCGATGGCTGCCCAGTTCTGTCGCAATTCTTCGAAGAGCAGATCGCTCCCCGGCCCTTCCGGCAAAGCGACCCGCACTTCGCGCGACTCTCCTTCTGGCGGCTGCCATTGCGCGATCCTTCGTGCGGCTACATTGCGGCGCTCCTCTATGCTGGCTCCACCCCAACGATCAGCAGCGATTTGGCCTGAGGGAAACTGGTCTGGCGGGACGATCCAGCTGGTCGGTTGCCAGCCACCCAGCCCGAACGGTTCGATCAAGGAGCCCCGATCGATCGCCATCGACAGCGCTTCGCGCCGTCCGGGATCCGACAGCAAGCCGTCATCGTTGCGGAAAACCAGCCCAAACACTCCTAGAGTTGGATCGACCTGCACGGTTCCACGCGACAATGGACCCTGTTCAGCCATCGGGAAGCCCGACAACCGACCATTGAGCAGCAAATCGACATCACCGTTCGAAAACGCTTCAACCGACGCTGCGATCGGCATCGCCCGAACGGTTAGCGTCCTGGCCATTTCCTTCCAGTTCTCGCGCGCCGGAAGCCCTCTGGATTCAGGGGGCAAGGCGCTGAGACGAGCCAACATCTGCTCGTCGTCCTGCGAGATCACCATTGGACCGGATCCGCTGCCGTTCTTGACAAAGCCCAATTCGGGCTGGGCCATCAGACGAAGGAATTCGGGCATCGGAGACGACAGGCGGACTTCGATAACCCGTCCCGTCATCGCACGCACATCGGTGATCTTGGCAAGGTCGAGTCCAAGCGACGTGCCTTCCAAGCGAGCAATCGATTCACGAAGCAATTGGCGAATATCATTCGCCGCAATCGGTTCGCCATCCGGCCAGTCGGAATTGCGCAGGCGGAAGATGTAGCTCAGCCCGTCATCGGCGACGATCCAGCGCTCCGCGATAGCGGGAATAATCTGGCCGGAAGGATCGAGCGCTACCAGACCTTCGACCGTCGCCGCCCGAATATGCTGGGCGACTGGGGACAGCCGGACGCCGCGCTCAAGCAGGCTTTCGGGTTCTCCGATAATGGCTACTTCGATCGGACCATCATTGCCGGACGGTCCACACGCTCCGAGCGCTGCAAGCGCGGTGAAAAGGAAACAGATTCGCATTGCATGATGCGATTAGCAGTTTGAAACCGACGGGTCAGCGAAAGACTGCTACACCGGCCACGGAGGATTGACTTAGACCTTGCGCAAGTCCTGCGGATCCGGAGCAGCCGGTGCACGGTGCTGCCACGAGCGCTCGATTACCGCCGCATCTTCGTTCTGGGCACTGGGCGGACCGCCTCGAGCGAGTTGCGAATCGATCTCTTCGTCAAAAGCGATGCCAAAGCGATTGTCCTGGACCCAGGCGACGGTGCCTTCCACGCGGTCGACGTTGCGCAGTTCGATCTGGAGACGATTACCACGCTTCACGCGCAGATTGCCTTCTCCCATCATGCCACCATCGGACAAGTTGCGTACGCGAATGCGATGCGTGTCTTGACCTTGCTCAACTCGAATAGTGGCGAGCAGAAACAAGCTATCGCGCGATACGCTTCGTGTTTCGACACCCGTCATCTTCGGACCATCTCCTAAAACAAGCCCACATTGGCGTATTTGGAGCTTCCAACAGCTCGGCCAACGCACATGTCAGAAATTAGGTTCGGAAGGCTAATGCAACGTTAACGCTTGTAACTTCACGACAATCCGATCCGGTGTCGTCCCATTGTGGTACGACAATTCGACTCGGAGGTGACGATCAATCGTCGCGCGAAACCTTTTCCCGGCGTTCATGCGCCTCTTGCGCTTCGACAGTCATGGTTGCAACTGGTCGCGCGATAAGACGGCGCAACCCGATCGGATCGCCGGTCTTCTCGCAATAGCCGTATTCGCCTCCATCGATCCGCCGCAAAGCCGCATCAATCTTGGCGATCAGTTTCCGCTGGCGATCACGGGTGCGCAATTCGATGCCCCAATCGGTCTCGCTCGAAGCGCGGTCATTCAAATCGGCTTCGCGGATGGGGCCATCCTGCAACGATTGCAGCGTCTGATCAGCCGCGCTGTGGATCGAGCGTTTCCATTCAATCAGCAGGATCCGAAAATACTGCTGCTGATTTTCGTTCATATACTCTTCGTCTTCTCCAGGGACATAATCCTCTGGGAGCATACGTTTCGCGTTTTCGAGAATGTCGGTTTCGTTGGACGCCGCCGTCGCCATGTGATCCTCTTCGCCGTTTCAACTACTACGAGACTACCCCGTTCAAGCGCCCGATAAGCCTATCGGTGCCTGCCCCCGCAAGTCGAAGCGCTGCGGGGCCTATAGGCGCGCGGTCGTAACGGCACAAGTCGGTTTGCAACGGCCCGTCGAAACCGGGGATGAATTGCCGCAAATCCCTCGAATTTCTCGTCCAATTTCCCCCACTTCGCGAGAATTAACATCGGTATTAACCATTTGTTGACCATGATCCTTGAGTTCTGTGCTCAAGCGATCGGCAGGGGGGCCGTTTCGCTGAAAACGGGGAGTGAGAAATGGAACTCAAACCGATTGCAGGGGGTGCATGCGAACCGGCAGACAATAACGAGCCGGACTTGGTCGTGGCCAAGTGCCTTGCTGCCGCCGCTCAAGGAGACGTTTCGGCCTATTTCGATCTTGGCGTAGCCTATTCGACTGGCAGCAACGGGTTGAATTGCGATCTCGTCGAAGCACACAAGTGGTTCAACCTTGCGGCCTCGCGCGGCAACGACGAAGCCTCGTGGTGTCGCGCCGACATTTCCGAAGAAATGACCGCTCGAGAAATCGCCGAAGCCCAACGGCGCGCGCGCCAATGGCTGGCTGACGAACGCCGCCGCGCTGCCTGATCAACCTTCCTTCTTGAACGGCGTCCGGTCATCGAGAAACAGCTGGTCGGTCGCCACGCCTTCGCGTTCCCGATCAAGGAAATCGGCAACCGCCGCACGAAATCCGGGATCGGCCAGCCAGTGCGCGGAATAGGTCTGGACCGGCTCATAGCCTCGCGCAAGCTTGTGACCGCCCTGCGCTCCGGCTTCGACCCGCGGCAATCCAAGCTCAATCGCGAGGTCGATCGCCTGATAATAGCATAGCTCGAAATGCAGGAACCGCACGTCTCGCGTGCAGCCCCAGTAGCGTCCGTACAGCGCCTCCGACCCGATGAAGTTGAGCGCTCCGGCAATCGGCTGATCGTCCTGATAGGCGAGGATCAGCACCAACCTGTCACCCATTCGCTCTCCGAACAGCGTGAACGCTTCGCGTGTCAGGTACGGCGTCCCCCACTTTCGGGCACCAGTATCCTGGTAGAAGACCCAGAATGCGTCCCAATGGTCGGGCCTGATATCGTCGCCCGAGAGGTGGACGATCCGAACGTCCTGCTGGGCGGCCGCGCGTTCCTTGCGCAGGTTCTTGCGCTTGCGCGAAGCGAGCTCGGCAAGGAAATCGTCGAAGCTCGCATAGTCGCGGTTGAGCCAGTGAAACTGGATGTCGCTGCGAATGAGCCAGTCTGCCTGTTCGAATAGTGCAATCTGCTCGCGGTCGACAAAGGTCGCATGTGCCGATGACAGGCCGCTCTGCTCGCACACCAGCTCCGCTCCCTTGAGAAGATGGAGAGCGAGCGATGGATCGGAGAGCAGAAGTCGCGGCCCGTTGGCAGGTGTAAACGGCGCGGCGATCTGAAGCTTGGGGTAATAGTTGCGGCCTGCCCGGTGCAACGCATCAGCCCAACTGTGATCGAACACGTATTCGCCCTGGCTGTGTCCCTTGGCGTAGCTCGGCATCGCCGCGAGTAGCCGGTCCTGCGGATCGGTGATGACGATCGGCACCGGATCCCAGCCGGTCCCCGCACCGACGCTGCCCGAGTCCTCCAATGCAGTGAGAAATTCGTGGCTGACGAACGGGTTGCGATCGCCGCCAAGCGCGTTCCATTGGTCGCGATCGAACTGACCGACGCCGGGTGCGAGTTTTACTGTCAATTCCGATTTGGGGGCTTCTTCGGGGTTCATGCGATCCCGTCGCCCTCAGCAATCAATCCGTCTGCGTGCGCTAGCGCCTTTGCGCGAAGCTCGGGAGTGCGCACCGTCCAGGTGAGCAGCGGCTTGTCGGCCTCGCGCCAAAGGCCACAAATGGCATTGGGCAGATCACGGATATCGCAAGCGAGGAAATCGGGCTGAGCGCGCTCCAAGGCGTGGGGCTGACGCCACGCATGCTTCCATCCGTGGTCGAGCGTGTCGGTGCAAACCAGCCCGCGCGTGTATTGCGGCGCTTGCTTGGCAAACCACTCCCCCATACGCGGATCGAAGCTCATGACCGCAAGCGGACCGAAGTAGTCACCGATCACCTTGGCAATGGCGGTGCAGGCCTCCTGGATCGCGAAGTGCGGAAGCGACTTGACCTCGATCAGGATCGGCACTTTGCCGTCTACCAATTCGAGCAGCTGGGCAAGCGTCCAGAGCTTCTGACCGGTTTCTCCAAGTGCAAGTTGGCAGAGCTCTTCGGCACGCCTTGCTGCCACTTTGCCACGATCCGACGTCAGCCGTTCGAGTTCCCAATCGTGAAACACCATCGGCACGTGATCGCGGCTCATCTGGATGTCGCACTCGATCCCGAACCCGCCTGCGATCGCAGCCTCCATAGCGGCGCGCGAGTTTTCAGGGATGCCGAAACTGTGAAGCCCGCGATGGGCAAAAGTGTGGCGCGTCAGCCAGTCCGGGACAGCGCGTTCGCTCACTCGTCCGCGATCGCAATCACAGCGTCGACCTCGACTGCAGCGCCGAGCGGCAGGACCGGAACGCCGACGGCAGCGCGAGCATGGCGTCCAGCTTCGCCGAAGACGTCGAACATCAGATCGGACGCGCCATTGGCGACTTTGGGTTGATCGGTGAAATCGGCGGTCGAACTAACGAATGCGCCAAGCTTCACCACGCGCTCGACACGCTCGAGGAGACCAGCGGTCTTCAACTGCGCCAGGATCATCAATCCGCAGGCTCGCGCCGCTGCCATTCCGCCTTCGAGCGAAACATTCTCGCCCAATCGTCCGGTCGCGAGTTCACCCTCGATGAACGGCAATTGGCCCGAGATGTGAGCAAATCCGCCATGCAGCACGAGCGGCTGGTAGCTCGCTACCGGTGCCGCCGCTTCGGGCAGCACAATTCCCAGTTCCTGCAAGCGCGCTTCAATGCTCATACTTTCTCCTCCACGAGACGATCCATCAACCATGGCAATGCTTCAGACCAGCTGTCGATCCTGGCGTCCGCATGCCCGGCCTTGTGCGCGCATTCGATCGCACTCGCGATCATCGGTTCGCCGCACATATGCAGGCGCGTGACGTGCGGCACCGTTTCGGCGACCGAAGCGTGATGCTGCGCAAGATCGTCGATGAAGAACGCCCGGCTAGGCGCATGTTGTTCGATTATCTTGGCGAGCGCCGGACCCTTGGGGCCCTGATTGGTAAAAACCTCGGCATGAATGCCATGCACCGCGAGTTGCTCGGCGCGGCGATCCCTCCGTTTGTCGACGAGATTGGTCAGGATCACGACATCGGCATGCTCGGCCAGCGCATTTATCGAGTCCACTGCTCCGGCAATCGGCAATTGTCGATCCATCTCGGTATCGAAGAACCCGCCCAGCATTCGCCAAACCTCGTCAGCCTGAAGGAATTCTCCGCTTTCCTGCCACGTCAGCGCCTTGGCGAAGTTGGCTCCTTCGAGCTGAAAGTTCACGCCCTGGCTTTCTTCCAGCCATTCCTTGAAATGAGCGACCATGTGCAGGATCACTTCATCGCAATCGCTGATGACGAGAGGGCGGCTCATTGGGACAGCTCCTGATGGGCGGCGATCAGTTCTTCCGGTGTGACGGCCAAAGCCTCGGCTGCTCGGATAAGATCGGGTTCGTGATTGGCAAGGAAGTCGAGTGTCGATGCCAGCACCGCAGGATCGCCCAAGCCTTCACGCAAGGTATCGGGATCCAGGCCGGTAAGTTCAAGATAGCGGCCGGCGCGATCAGTATCTTCCAGCACCCAGCCAAGCGCGGCGAGGGCAAGCGTTTGAGGGCTTAGAGCAGATCCCTCCGATAGCGTGGCATTCGAATTCGGGATTGTCGCATCCTCTTCCAAGGGATAGTCACTTTGCGCAGGCATAAGCGGGGCATGCAGTGGCAAAGCGCATAATGGTTGTCGAGGACAACGATCTCAATCGAAAATTGTTCTGCGATGTGCTCAAGGCAAACGGCTTTGCTGTCGAGCCGGTCGCCGATGGCGCGTCAGTGCTGGACACAGCGCGCGAAACCTCCCCGGATCTCATCATCATGGATATTCAGCTTGGAGGCATGTCGGGCGTCGACCTCATCGAAGCGGCCAAACAGGATATGCTCTTGCGCGAAATCCCGGTTCTCGCGGTAACGGCATTCGCCGCAAAGGGCGACGAAGAACGCATTCGAACAGCGGGTGCAGCGGGCTATCTTGCGAAGCCGGTATCGATCACCCCGTTCATGACTGCTGTGAAGCAGTTGATCGAGGTCGATGCCTGAGCCCTGCTTGCATTTCGCCCAGTGTTTGCCATTTTGGCCACAAGTTCAGCCGCCTTTAGGCCACAAATGACGGCCATTAGCGGCGCCAGCCATCCCAGTAAGAGAAAGCTATTCGCCCATGGACAGTGCCGAAGTCGACCAGCGCATCCGCGCTCTGATCGAACCCTTCAACAAGAAGGGCGTGGAGATCGCCGACGCAACCACTTTTCAGAACGATCTGGAGTTCGACAGCCTGACCGTGATGGATTTCGTGGCCGAGATCGAAGACGAATTCGACATAATCATCAGCATGAACCAGCAGGCCGAAATCGAAACCTATGGGCAACTTGTAGCTGCGGTGCACAAGTTGCAGGATAGCTGATACAGAGCCGTTCATGACTGACACGATGACCGAAGCCGGTGCCGCCACCGAGGCTCCGCAGGGCGACCTGTTTTCCAAGTTCGACGGCCTCATACAGACCCGAGAGACGTTGCTCGCGACCGGGGTCGAGGATCCTTACAATCTGGTGATGGAAAAGGTGCTGTCGCCGACCCGGGCGATTTGCAACGGGCGCGATACGATCCTGCTCGGAACCTACAATTACATGGGCATGACCTTCGATCCCGATGTGATCGATGCTGGCAAGCAGGCCCTCACGGACTATGGTTCGGGGACCACCGGCAGCCGCGTTCTCAACGGCACGTATCAGGGCCACAAGGAATGCGAAGACGCGCTCAAGGAATTCTACGGGATGGACCATGCGATGGTCTTTTCCACTGGCTACCAGGCCAACCTCGGGATCATCTCGACCATCGCTGGCAAGGGCGATTACGTCGTCCTCGACATCGACAGTCACGCTTCGATCTATGATGGCTGCGCGATGGGCAACGCCGAGATCGTGCCATTCCGCCACAACGATATCGAAGCCATGGAGAAGCGGCTGCGGCGCATTCCTGAAGAGGCCGGTAAGCTGGTTGTGCTTGAAGGTGTCTATTCGATGCTCGGCGATGTCGCACCGCTCAAGGAAATGATCGCCGTCGCCAAGAAGTACGGCGCGATGGTGCTGGTCGACGAAGCGCATTCGATGGGCTTTATCGGCGAAAACGGTCGCGGCGTTTGCGAAGAGCAGGGTGTGATCGATGATGTCGACGTCATCATTGGCACGTTCTCGAAGAGTGTCGGGACCGTCGGTGGCTTCGCGGTTTCGAACCACCCCAAATTCGACATCATGCGGCTGGTCTGCCGTCCCTATGTGTTCACAGCGAGTCTCCCGCCAAGCGTGGTCGCCACTGCCGCGACTTCGATCCGCAAGCTGATGCATGGATCGAACAAGCGCGCGCATTTATGGGAAAATTCCAAGACCCTGCACCATGGCCTCACCGATCTCGGGTTCGAGCTGGGGACGAGCGAGCCGCAAAGCGCAATCATCGCAGTCATCATGCCCGATCTCGAACAGGGCGCGATGATGTGGGAAGCGCTTTTGAAAGAGGGTCTCTACGTCAATCTCGCTCGCCCACCGGCGACGCCGGCAGGGATGACGCTGCTGCGCTGCTCCTTGTGCGCCGAGCATTCATCGGAGGAAGTGCAGACGATCCTGACGATGTTCGAACGCGCCGGTAAGGCGGTGGGGATCATCTGACGGAAGGTCTGGCGACCGAGGCCCTCTCCCTCCCCGATCGCCATCCCTTTCAGGCTGCCGGTTCGGCTGCCGACTCCTCTACCGCTTCACCCTTGTTCTCGGGAAACACCGGCCACATCAGCTGCTGGCCGAGCGACGCCTCGGGCAGGTTCTCCACCCCGTAGCTTTCGGGGTAGGTTCGCGTGATCTTCGCGGTGCCGAACAGCACGTCCCAGAAGAACAGCAGGTTCCCGTAATTGCCCTTGTAATTCACCGCTGGATCATCGGCGTGGCGACCGTGATGCGCGTGGTGCGTTGCCGGAGTCGAAATCGTGCGCTCCACCACCCACATCACCGGCGAGAGCCACTTGATGCCATAGAGCGGCTTGTCCCAGGCGACGTCGCTGTGCGCGCCGATGATCACCGTCATCTTGACGATCAGATACCCGGCATAGACCCAGCCGAGACCGAGATAGATCAGCACGCCTGACAGCCAGATCCCCGGCATCATCGCGTAATAGAACAGGTTGTTGCGGTAAACGAGCCGCATCGACATGTAGCGCGCATTGTGGTGCGCGCGGTGCAGGTTGTAGAGCCACGAGAAACTGTGGCTCGCGCGGTGCCACCAATATTGCGTCATGTCGTCGAGCACGAGAAACAGCGCTATCGCAGCGACAATATTGATGTCGGTCAGTGCCCCTGCCCATTGCGGAGCGACAAAGCCCATCAACGCTGCCGATCCGAACAGGATCATCGGCTGCGTCACCACCAGCAGTACGGCCATGCTGACCGCTTCGACGACCCCGTCGTCGCGCGTCTGCTCAGACTTGGAGAAAAGGTGGGAGCGCCACAGTTCGAGCAAGCCGAAGCCGGCATAGATGATGAGGATTGCGATCGAGTAGCTGGGCATCGGCCTCTCCTTTGACCCGAAGGGAAATAGGCGATATTCCGGCCCAAGAATGTCAGATATTTTACATTTTGATACTCGATCTCTTTCAGCCCCGATGCTGTTTTCAACCCTGCCCGTCGAACTCCGGCAGGAACTCGAGGCGGGTGCGCCGCAGCGCACCTATTCCCAAGGTCGAACCATCCAGCAACGCGGCGAACGCGCGGACGGGTTCTGGCTCATCGTCGAGGGCTCGGTGGCGGTCGGTCAGTACCTCGCCGACGGAGAATTTCGCGCGATGGCGGTTCTCGGCCCCGGTGACTCCTGGGGTGAACTCGCCATGTTTGCCGGTAGACCGCGCGTGGTGGATGCCGTAGCTCGCTCGGTCTGCTCGCTGCGGCACATTCGCCAGCAGGCCTTCGAGCAGGCTCTGCAAGACCATCCCGCTGCGATGCGTCTTTTGCTAGGCGCGCTATCGACCCAATTGCAGGAAATTCTCGACGTCACGGCCGGGATCCGCAGCGGCTCTGCCAAGGCGCGCGTTGCCGGAATGCTCGCCACGCTTGCGGGCAGTTTGGACCTGCCCGCTTCGATCGAAGTGTCACAGCAGGAGCTTGGCGAATTGCTTGGTCTCAGCCGGATGACCGTCAATTCGGCGTTGCGCGATTACGAGGAGGTGGGCGCGATCCGAAGACACTATGGCCGGATCGATGTCATCGACAGGGACGGTCTCGAAATCGCCGCGCTCGGCTAGCTCTCGCGGGGCGCAAGCCAGGCGGCACATCCAACTGCAATCGCCGCCCCGACAAGTTGCATGACCACAAATAGCGGGACATCGACGGGAGCGATTCCCGCGAAGGTATCGCTCAGGCTCCGCACCACGGTGATTGCCGGGTTGGCGAAGCTGGTCGAAGAGGTGAACCAGTAGGCACTCGTTATGTACAATCCGACGCCGGCGGGGATCGCACTCGGCCTGTGCCGCACAAGAAGCAGGATCGTCAGCACCAGCCCGAAAGTTGCGATCAGCTCACCAGTCCATTGCCCGGTCCCGGCTCGCGCCTTGGTCGAGAATTGCAGGATCGGCAGCTCGAACATCAGGTGTGTCGCGAACGCTCCAAGTGTCCCTCCGACGAGTTGCGCGCCGACGAACAAAGCGGCTGTCGTCGCGGCAATCTCCTTGCGGAGCCAAAACGCAAAGGTCACCGCCGGATTGAAATGCGCGCCGGAAATCGGCGCCAGCATCGCGATCAGGACGAACAGGATCGCACCCGTCGCCAGTGTGTTGGCAAGCAGCGCGATCGCGACATTCCCGCCCGCCAGGCTCTCGGCCATGATCCCTGACCCAATCACGGATGCGAACAGGAAGAAGCTGCCGACCGCTTCGGCTCCAAGCTTTTGCGACATACCCGGAGCCGCATTCTCGCTCACAACGCCTCGCCCTGAACCTCGGTGGCGGTGTCGCAAACGTGGCCTTCTGCGTTGTTGTCGTCGCCATTGGCGAGCTGCGTGAAGGCGACGAAGCCGCCGACGACCAGGACGACAAAGAACGTCGTCACCCAGCCCAGATACTTGTCGATGATCGCCTTGATCGGCGCGCCGAAGATCTGGAACAGAATGCCGACCGCCATGAAGATAAGCGCCCGCCCCGCCAGTGCCGCAAGCGTGAAAGTGGCAAGATTCATCTCGATGAAACCGGCGGTGATCGTCATCAGCTTGAAGGGAACCGGCGTTCCCGCCGCGAAAAACACCGCCAGCGCACCTTGCTCACGAATATAGCAGGCAGCGACCGGGAAACTTTCGGACAGACCAAGGACGCCAAGCATCCACACGCCAATCGATTCGTACAGCAGGAAGCCGATCGCATAACCGAACAGCCCGCCGAGGACCGAGGATATGGTTGCGACCAGCGCGAAGCGGATCGCCTTGTTCGGCTCCGCCAGGCACATGAGGCCCAACAAAGGATGAGGCGGGATCGGGAAGAAGCTCGATTCGATGAAACAGAAGAATGCCAGCCACCATACCGCATGGGGGTGTGCGGCTTTCTCCATCGTCCAGTTGTAGAGACTACGCAGCCAAGCCATCGTCATCGCCTGTGTGATTGTTTGCGGCGCGTTAGGGCACCGATTCAGGACGTGCAACCTGCAATTTCTAACCAATATGGTACTTTTTTATTGACATCGTCACGCACTCTGGTTATCAGAGGGCATCATCGCAAAATTGTGATTCGCCCCAGGGCGAGAACGCGGCGGCCTTCCATTCGGGAACGCCGCCTTTTTCGTTGTCGTTTGGAGAACCGCCTATGGCCAGAAACGGCAAGCGTCAGGTCAAAGTTCCGGCACATGTGCGGGAAGGAGAAAAGGAGACGCTCACCCGCCACTGGCAAAAACACTTTCTCGACCACCTGGCTGAAAGTTCGAACGTGACCGAGTCGGCGAAGGTCGCGGGGGTCAATCCCAGCCGCGCATATCTGGTCAGGCGACAAGACACCGACTTCGCCCGCAAGTGGCTGCTCGCACTGTTCGATGGCTATCTGCACCTCGAGATGGAAGTGCTGCGACGCCTCCGCGATGGCGACTTCCAGACCGGCGACAAGGAAAAATACGATTTTGCCAATGCCATCCGGCTGCTCAACGCCCACCGCGACAACGCTGCGCGTGCACAGGCCGAACAACGCAACGTCAGCGCCGCCGAGGTCCGCGCCTCGATCGACCGCAAAGTCGAGGCGATCCGCAAGCATGTCCAGGACGAGAAACGCCGCGAGGCCGCGCGCAAGTGACGACTTTCGCCGAGTGGTTGAAAGAAGCCCCAGCCTCGGCGCGCAAGCGGATCGCCAACGCGCTGGACCAGGAGGAGCGCAACGAATTCGACTTCCATTGGGATCTGCACGCACGTGCCGCGCAGCTCGCTCCGCCCGGAGATTGGCGGATCTGGCTGATCATGGCCGGGCGCGGCTTTGGCAAGACACGCGCTGGAGCGGAATGGGTGAGGAAGATCGCTGAAGCGCAGTGCGAAGCGCGGATAGCGCTGGTTTCGGCATCGCTGAGCGAAGCGCGGGCCGTAATGGTTGAAGGCGAAAGCGGCATTCTGGCCTGCTCTCCGCCCGAACGGCGCCCGAAATTCGAGCCGTCATTGCGCAGGCTGCGGTGGCCCAATGGGGCGCAAGCGCAGCTATTCTCGGCGGCGGAACCGGAAAGCCTGCGAGGCCCTCAACAATCGCATGCCTGTCGCGCGCTATTCTGCGGGCCGGGATGCGGTGTTCCGGCAGCAGCCTTCACAACTACAAGACCACTGGCGAACATCGATTTCGATGCCAACACGGTTTCATTTGAGGGTCTTCCGCCTGACGACTTCATCGATGGGCAAGTGAGATTTCTCGACGGACCTCAAACGGGCGTCATTTTCGGCGTCGTCAACGCCGATCACACCGGCCTGACGCTTGACCGGCAACTTGTCGCGGGCACGGCGATCGGCACCCGTGCCGAGCTGCGCGAGGGGTGCGATCACACTTTGCCAACCTGTGCGCAACGTTTTCGCAATGCCGTGAACTTCCGCGGCGAGCCGTTCCTCCCCGGAAACGACCTCTTGACCCGGTATGGACAATCGGCCGGGTGAGCAACGGAGCACGGCTCGCAAGCGCGGCGAGCACTTTCATTGGCACACGGTTCCGATTGCACGGTCGAGATCCCGAGACCGGACTGGATTGCGTCGGGCTCGTGGCTGCATCGCTGTCAGCGATTGATTTCGAGCCGATCGTGCCGAGTGGATATCGGTTGCGAAACACATCGATTGACCACTGGCTCGACGCAGCGACCCGGTCGGGTTTCGTCTCGGCGACTGGCCCGAGCCTACCGGGTGATCTGCTGCTTGTTGCTCCGGGGCCGAGCCAAAATCACCTCCAGATCGTCGATTACAATGACCGGGTCATCCACGCGCATGCCGGAGTCGGACGCGTAGTCCGTCATTCGATCTCAAACGACGTCTCTCCGTTGATGCACTGGCGGCTGGCTCCGATTGCGAAGGACACTTGAATGGCAACTCTCGTTTTGTCCGCGGTAGGCAGCCTTGGCGGCCCGATCGGGATCGCTGTCGGATCACTGATTGGCAAGCAGATCGACAACTCGTTGTTCGGGAGTTCTCGCGAAGGACCACGACTGAAAGAACTGGCTGTCACAACCTCCAGCTATGGCCAGCCGGTCCAGAGGAACTTCGGACGCATGCGTGTGGCTGGGACCGTGATCTGGTCAAGCGATCTCGTCGAAAGGTCTTCAAGACAGGGTGGCAAGGGCCAACCTTCTACAACCGTTTACACGTACTCGGCTTCTTTCGCGGTCGCATTGTCGAGCACTCCGATCGCGCGCCTGGGTCGGATCTGGGCCGATGGAAACCTCCTTCGCGGGGCGCAAGGCGATCTCAAGGTCGAAGGTGAGCTGCGCGTCTACCTCGGCAACGGCAATAGCCCAGCAGACCCGGTGATCGAAGCCGATCAAGGAGAAGATGTTCCCGCATTCCGCGACTTCGCTTACGTGGTGTTCGAAGATTTGCAGCTGGCGGATTACGGCAATCGGATACCGGCACTGACTTTCGAGGTCTTTGCCGAGGACGATGCAAATGTCACTCTCGACCAGATTGCTCCGCAGGCGCTCAGGTCGGAGCAATCGAACAATGTTCGGCATGCTCGCGGATTTGCGGACGATGGCGGAGCGATTGCAGCTTCGCTTTCGGCGATCGATCAACTTGTACCGCTGTTCTGTGTGACCAACGGTGACGGGTTCAAATTGCTCACGGCACCCGATCGAAGCGAAGGTGTAGCCACTCTCCCCGAGCAACTCGCAAGTATTGTCGACGCTGCCGAAACCGAACGGATAAAGCAGCGGGCTGAAAGCCTCGATCGGACTCCGACAGCAGTCCGCTACTACGACGAAGCGCGGGACTACCAGCCTAGCGTCCAGCGCGCGGTTGGTCATCGACAAAGCGGCCGCGAAAACATGCTTGACCTCCCTGCGACAATGGAAGCCAGCGGTGCAAGGCAGCTGGCCAACGACAATGCTCAGCGTGCCCGTTGGCACCATGAAAAGGTGACCTGGCGCGTTGCAGTGCTTGATCCTGAGATCCGGCCCGGCTCGCTGGTCAAACTGCCCGAGACTCCCGGTCTATGGATCGTCAAGACCTGGGAGTGGTTCGATCGCGGCATCGAGTTGGGTCTCGAGCGTGCGGCGCCCGAGCCAGGCGGTCCGATTGCGAGTGTGGCTGGGGAACTGATCGAGCCAGCCGATCTGCCAATTGCTCCTACAGCGCTGGAGTTCCTGGAATTGCCGCCGGAAGGTGCCGCCGACGCATCGCAGCCTCAGATCTTTGCAGCGGCCTCTTCGGAAACTGAAGCCTGGCGGGGCGCTGCGCTGTTCTCGGAGCAGGGCACTTCGCTTGTCTCTGTCGGTTCGGCACATTCAAGACGAGTGGTCCTTGCCGAATTGCTGGAAGCCGTCGCGAGTTCGAACTCCCTGCTGCTGGAACCCAGTGCGTCGCTTCTGGTTCAATGCGTCGGAGACGATCTGCTTTTCGAACCGACCGATGTGGCTGGCCTTGCAGCCGGTCGGAACCGGATCCTGGTCGGCAGCGAAGTGCTGCAATTCGTCGAGGCCGAAGCCATTTCGGAGAGGATCTTGCGACTGCGCGGCCTGCTGCGCGGGCGCGGCGGAACCGAAGCGGCAGCGGCCCTTGGCCACAGTTCAGGCGAAGTCGTTGTCTTGCTCGATGATCGCCTGACCCGGCTTGATCCGTCGCAAGTCGCCGCCTCCCAAACGAGTCGCATCGCCGCGATCGGGAGAGGCGATCAGGTGCCAGTCTATTCCACGTTGCGAAACTTCGGCGCCAGTCGCCGTCCGCTGAGCCCGGTCCATCCTCGTCTTGCCAATGACACGGCTGGAAATCTGCACCTCTGCTGGACGCGTCGCAGTCGCGGCCAGTGGCTGTGGGAGGATCGGGTCGAGGTTCCGCTTGTCGAGGAACGCGAACGATATCTGATCGGATTCGGTCCGGTATCCGACCCCTTCAGCGTTTGGGAGTCCGACGTTCCGGAACTTCTCCTGACGCCGGAACAGCGAGCCGACTTTGTCTCGCAACACGGAGTCGGAGCCATTTGGGTCAAGCAGATCGGTACTTTCGACCATTCTCCGCCCTTATTCATAACCGACTTATCATGAGCAATGGAGGCTGTAGTGCCCGAACCGATATCCTTCGCGAACGCAACCGAGCAATTCTCATTCCCCTATCTGTTTGTCGGTCAAGCGCAGAAGGAATTTTTTGTCAATCAATCGCTTACGCTCATCGATGCACTGTTGCGGGGGAGCGTAGCGAGTTCGCTGAGTGAGCCGCCAAGCGAAGCGATCGATGGAGATGTGCACCGCGTCCTGGAACCGGCTGTCGGCGATTGGCTCGGACAAGACAACAAGCTTGCGCTGCGGGTAGGCAGAGCCTGGCATTTCGTTGCGCCTTTCGACGGCATGCAATTGTTCGATCAATCTGCCGGGCAGTTGCTGATTTTTAGATCAGGTTGGGTTAGCGAGACCGCTCCCGCCGAGGTGCAAGGTGGCAATGTGGTCGATGTCGAAGCAAGAGCTGCAATTGCCGATTTATCTCAATCACTTCGCAGTCTTGGAATTCTCGCACCGGCAGCCTGATTCGGGAATACTCACCGCTCAAGCGATGGTATTGGCGGGCCGCACGATTCCTTTTTCTGGCGACCGCCGCAATATAGAGACATTCTTGCAACAGTTCGAAGCGATTGATTGCTTGCCACTCACATGGGGAGAAGTTAGAGACCAATCGTGCCTCACTTCGCAAAAAGGGGAATATAAGAATGCGCAAGTTCGTCATTGGAATGGCGATGGCTTCGACAGCGCTCACCGCACCCGCCATGGCCCGTGAAGGCCAATGGTATATCGAGGGTAGCGGCGGGGCCATGCTCGTCGAAGATATCACCTTCGACGTAAATGGTAGCCCGAGCGACGCACGGGCTGACTTCGAAGACACAGGCTATGATTTCGGTGCTGCGGTCGGTCACGACTTTGGCGCATTCCGTCTGGAAGCCGAAGCAAGCTACCGCGCTGCCAGCCTTGAAGAGCTGCAGGCCGGAACCGTTGGCCTTCAGGCCGGCAACCCGGCCGGTGGAGCGGGAACCTCGTTCTTCAACAGCACACTGCCAGCTTCCGGCGAATTCAACGCATTGAGCTTCATGCTCAATGGTCTGTTTGATTTCGGTCCCGATGATGGCATCCAAGGCTTCTTCGGCGGCGGCATCGGTGTCGCTCGCGTGGACCTTGACGGTACCGCAGCGCTGAGCGGTCCGGGTGCTTACGACGATTCAGACACTGGTCTCGCTTGGCAGCTTCTCGCGGGTATCCGCGCGCCGCTTAGCGACAGCTGGGACGTTGGTCTCCGGTATCGCTATTTCAACGCAACCGGCGTTGATCTGGTCGATACGCGTGGGTTTGACCTCAACACGGATGTGAGCTCGCATTCGCTGCTGGGTACGGTGACGTATAACTTCGGTGGCGAAGCTCCGCCTCCGCCGCCTCCGCCGCCGCCTCCGCCGCCGCCGCCTCCTCCGCCTCCACCGCCA
>CAZJZO010000013.1:0-17767 GCA_964550495.1 uncultured Porphyrobacter sp.
TTCTGGGGCAACATCAATCCGTTCTACGGCGACATCGATGCATTCTGGGGGCACATCAACCCGTTCTATGGCAACATCAGCCCGTTCTATGGCGACATCGACGCGTTCTGGGGCAACATCAATCCGTTCTACGGCAACATCAACCCGTTCTGGGGCAACATAAATCCGTTTGGTACGGAGCATCTCGAGGCGCTCGGCAATTTCTGGAAGGATGCCGGCGCTCAGATCAGCGTTACCGAAAGCAATTGGGCGAACCTGAAGTACGCGATCGGCAGCAACGGCGACGTAAGCATCACCTATGATGGAACACCAAACCTGATCCGCAATTCGCTCGAGAGCCTGATTTCCCAGTCCGAGGCGCATTTCGGGGCTGCTTACACGGCCAAAACCGGTTTGAGCTTCCGCGACGGCTTTGTCGCCGAGATCCTCGCACGTCACGGCCTCGACCTCTCGGACAGCGCTGCGGCCAAGGAAACCCTGGCGAAGACCGACGCCGAGCGCGCCGCGTTCTATCTCGACTGGTATGACAGCCTGAACCTCTATTCCGGCATCGACGCAGTCGATCACTGGATGGCAGCGATCAACTGGACTCCGTCGGTCACGGAAATCCAGGGCGAGGGCGCCGATACGATCATCGGGATCATTGATGGCAGCTTCTCGACTGACGCTGATCTGGGCAACAATGTGCTCTGGACCGGGGGCAACAGTTCTTCGGTGGGCGGTCACGGGGCTGGCGTCGCCAGCCTAATCGCTGGCGCGCATGATGGCGAAGGCGTGATGGGAATTGCGCCCGAAGTGAACATCGCGGCCTACAACCCGTTCGGCGACGACGGCTCGGCGACCTGGGATGACGTTCGCGAAGGGATCGTCGAACTGATGTACCGTTATCTCGGCAACCGCAACGAGACCGGCTATGTCAGCATCGTCAACCTTTCGCTCGGCGAGAGCGGTTGGACCGCATCGCAAGGTCTTGCTGACACCCTTGCCGACTACCGGATTTCTCCGTGGTTCGATGAAACGGTCTATGTCGTCGCCGCCGGTAACGACGGTGTAACGCAGACCGCGGACATCAACTGGGACTTTGGCGCCAATCGCGACCCGTCGATCATCTTTGTCGGCTCGATCAATCCGCTCGGCGAGATTTCGGACTTCTCGAACCGTCCGGGCGACGCCTGCCTCCTCGAAAATGGTGTCTGCAACGCCGGCAACGAGCTCTACAATCGCTTCATCGTCGCCCCGGGCGAGCTGATCCTGGTTTCCGACGGGCAGGGCGGTGTGGTGCGCCGTTCGGGCACATCGTTCGCGGCTCCGCTCGTTTCGGGTGCGATTTCGCTGCTGCACGATCGCTGGCCGTGGCTGGTGCGTCACTCGAAAGAGACAACCGAGATTGTTTTCCGTTCGGCGCGCGATCTTGGCGCCCCTGGTGTCGACCCGGTCTATGGTCACGGACTGCTGGACGTGACGGCATCGCAGTCGCCGCTCGACTTCAATTCGCTGACGTTCAATTCGTATCGTCGGTCGAATGCAGCTGGCTCAGTCAACGGTTGGATGCAGAACTCTGTTTCTGCAACCGAGCTGCTCGGTGGCATTCCGAGCTGGTGGGAGACCGACGATGTCTTCTTCACCATGTTCGAAGTCATTGGCGATACCTATCGCGACTTCGCAGTTCCGGTTTCGGCGTTCCAATACGGCAACTCCACCAACGCCCTCGGTCGCACCGAGCGCTTGCAAGACTTCGTCAGCCAGAGATTCTTCAACTGGATCAACAGCGGCGGTACGGACACCGATGGCGATGGCCAGGCCGGCTTCAGCGAAGTCCGTTCGAACGGCTCCGAACTGAACGGTGAGTGGGCTCTGCGTTACGACGCAATCATGCCGACCGTGACGCCGGAAGGCACATGGCGTCCGGTGCACAGCGCCGCGACCGTCACCAACCCGAAAGGCACGATGTCGTTCACGCTGGGCCACGGGCAGGGCGCTATGGCTCTGGGCGGATACCGCTTTGGCGTGATCAGCGATCACGATCCGTTCACCGGCGGGGTCAATCCGGTTCTGGGCTTTGCCTCGGGCGAGTTGTTCGCGTCGGCAAGCTACAAGATCGCACCGGGCACGACCGTCAAGGTTGGCTACTCGGAGAATCGCGAAGAGTGGGACGAAGTTGGCGGCGTGACGCCAGAACAATTGCTGGCCCGCCGCGAACTCGGCGATCGTCCAGCCAACGCCGTCACGCTCGATATCGAACAGAAGGTTGGCAGCAAGGTATCGCTCGGTGTGAACTACACCCGTCTGCGCGAAGCCAATGCCCTGCTGGGTACTCAGACCTCGGCACGCGCTTTGCTCGGCAACGGGTCGAAGACCGAAGCCATGACCGTTTCGGCCAGCGTCGATGTCGGCAGCGGCCTGAGCTTCGATCTGTCGGCAACCGGTGCTCGTACCGAAACCGCCAACGGCCAGGTTTTCGCCAACGAAGGCAATATCTGGAGTACTGCGGGTCAGTTCTCGGCGACCAAACGCGGCCTGTTCTCAGGCAAGGATTCGCTGCGGGTAACCGTCGCTCAACCGCTTCAGGTCGAGCAGGGCGATCTGTCGGTGACGTCGGATGTCGTGATTGACCGTGAGACCGGAGAGACCGGTCAGTTGACCCAGACCTTCGGCATCGAGACCCGCCGCCGTGTCACTGGTGAGGCAGTTTATGCGATGCCATTAACCAGATCTTCCGAGTTCGGTGTCTTTGGTAGGTACGTAAGTGCCGGAGAAGTCGGAGATTCGGAAAGTTATGTGGTCGGCGGCAATTTCAGCCTCCGGTTCTAACCAACGGAAGTTTTGAGGCGGGCGGCCAATGTCCCGCCATCGAAACCAGTTCAGGGGGACTCAAGCGTGTTGAAAGGGGCGAACAAGCTAACGAGTACGCTCGTCATAGCACTGTCGCTTGGCTTGGCGTCACCTGCACTGGCTGACAATCATGATGCGTCGGCCGAGTTTGACGACACGATCGGCCAGGCAAAATCGCTGATGATGGCGGATTCGGCGGCGGCTCTACGTTTGGCACGTGAAGCGAAGTCATTGGTCACCGACGACAGCGAGGCAGCCGCCAAGGATCGCCTCACCGCTCAGTGGCTTGAAGCCGAAGCCCTGATGCGCCTCAACCGTGCCGACGAAGCAGGCAGTATTATCGACGCGGCGCTCAAGACGGCTTCCCAACGTTTTCCCGATGACAAGCTGCACGCCGACCTTTTGCGGTCGCAAGCTTCGTTCAAGGCGGGAGCCGGCAAGTACGGCGAGGCGCTTGATTTCTTCCTGTCTGCACATAATCGCTACAAGGCGCTCGGAGAGGACAGGAGCCGGGCGATCGTTCTCCAGAACATCGGCTCGCTTTATTCAGACGCCCGCGACTATGAGCGGGTATTGCGCTACTATCGCCAGGCCAATGACGCTTTCCCCGAGGACAGCGCTCTGGCTCTCTCGGCGCACAACAACACCGCCAACGCGCTCAAGGAGCTGGATCGGCTCGAAGAAGCGGAAGCGGAATTCCGCAAAGCGCTCGAAGTGGCTGGCAGTATGTCGAGCCCGCTTCTTGAAGCGCGGATTCTGACCAACATTGCTTCCACACAATACCTCAATGGGGAATATGCTGCAGCGGACGATACGCTCGTTCGTGGATTGCAGATTGCCTATGAGGGAGCCCCGGAATGGCGGCCATTCTTGTATGGTGTGCGAGCCCAGGTTGAGTTGGCTCGCGGACGACTCGACATGGCTGAATCCTACGTAAGCCAGACCTTTGCGCAGGAAGACCTTTCGAAGACGTCGCCATTCTTCCGCGACTTTCACGACACGGCCTACAAGGTCTACTCGGCACGCGGCAACTACAAGCTCGCGGCCCAGCATCTTGACGCATTCCATCGGATTGACGGTCAGGCTCGCGATCTTTCGGCAACCGCGAACAATGCGCTGTTGGGCGCCCGCTTCGACGCTGCCAATCGTGAGCTGCGGATCTCGAAACTCTCGGCGGAAAAAGCTGCCAACGAAGCGCGGCTGAGCAGCGCCCAGAACCAGGTGATCCTGTTGACGACAGGCATCGCGCTTGTCATCGCCGCGTTCCTCATCGCGCTGCTGATCCTGCGCACCGTAAGCCGCAGTCGTGCAGCGATTAAGACAGCGAACGAGAAGCTGACCTACGTTACGCAGCACGATGGCCTGACTGGTCTGTACTCGCGCGATCACTTCAGGAGCCTGCTCGAGAAGACCGAGAAGACGTGCGCCAGGACAGACAAGCACGCGATCCTGATGTTCATCGACCTCGACCGGTTCAAACAGGTCAACGACATCTACGGCCACGCCATCGGTGACCAGCTGCTGGCGCGAGTCGCCGAACGATTCCGCAACGCCGCTGGCACTGAAGCCGTAATAGGGCGTCTGGGCGGTGATGAATTCGGGTTGCTCCTGCCGCCCGGCTCCGATCTCGAGGACGCGGTGACGATTGCCGACGAAATCATCGAGACCGTCAGCGAATTCTACCAAATTGACGGCTACGAGATTTCGATCGGTGCATCGATTGGCCTCGCAGTGATCGCAGGCGAGGCATCGACCAGCGTTCACATGACCAATGCGGATCTCGCATTGTATGAAGCCAAAAATCGCGGCCGTGGTGTGTGCGTTACCTATGAACCGGCGATGCGTCATAAGCTTGAAGATCGCTCCAGTCTGGAAAGCGATCTTGGCGCGGCGCTCGAAAACGGACAATTGTCGATCAACTACCAGCCTATCATCACCGGCACTGACGGTTCGATCATGGGCTATGAGGCACTGATGCGCTGGAGCCATCCCGAACGCGGGGTCGTGCCACCAAGCGTGTTCATTCCGATCGCTGAAGACGCGTTGTTGATCGACAGTCTCGGCGCCTGGATGTTGCGTTCGGCCTGTTCGGAAGCGGCGCGTTGGCCCGAACATGTCAAACTGACCGTGAATGTTTCGACGCTCCAGCTGTCGAACGCATCATTCCTCAACACCGTGACGCAGGCGCTTTCCGCGAGTGGCCTTGCGCCCGATCGCCTGATCCTTGAACTTACCGAGTCGCTCATCCTTGAGATGGATTCAGATCTTGAATCGTTGCTAAACAGCCTCAAGAACTTGGGTATTTCGTTTGCACTGGATGATTTCGGACGCGGCTATTCGTCGCTGAACTACATTGAGAAAATGCACTTCTCGATGATCAAGATCGATCGTGAATTCGTGCAGGCTGCAGCCGCCGGTTCGCGCCGCAGCCAGGCAGTCGTGACGGCCATCGTATCGCTCGCCGAATCGCTGGGAATTGATGTGACGGCCGAAGGCATCGAGCAGGAATCGCAGGTCGACGCCATGCGTGAACTCGGTTGCTCATGCTTCCAGGGCTTCCACTTCGGTCATCCAATGCCGGACGTGGAACAGTATCAAGCGACGGCCGAACAGGCAGCAGCCTGAATTTCCACATTTTGAAAGTCGGTTCGAAGATCGAACATGGCGACTTTTCCGATAGAGGAGCGTCTCGTCGATCTCGCGCGAGATCATCGCGACATGTCAGCGCTTCTGGGGTGGATCGATCGGCAAACTAAGTCGGTTCACACAGGTCTGAACCCTACTCCTCCCACCACTGATAGGGGCACCGGGCCAGATATCCCAAGGCCGCGTAGAGGCTCGGCGTGGGACTCCGCTTGCAATCGTTCGAATTGTCCGCGTCATTGTCGTTTGCAGAAGCCACTGCATGGCTCGAGCCGATCTGCATGACCTGTGTCAGATTCGAGTTCTGGGTCAGGCGCGGTGTGTGGATTGCATGTGCGACGCCTGATCGAGTTCGAGGCCTGGCGATCGTGTGAACTTGCGATTTGTTGGACATCTTGCTGACCTTCCGGATTGGACCCTTGCGATCGGGGTGTGTGGGGATTGGAGCCACCGGTCGGTGACCAGTGGCTCCAGTGCTTCGTCCAAGGAGGCGCAATGGGCGAAGCTAAGCTTAGAGATCGTCGAATTTGCCGGGGTTACCTCGTCAAAATCCAAAAGCGATGCCGACCCGCCCTCCGGTGCTGTCCGGAGCCGTGGAGCCTGCAACCCCAGCGGAGACATAAACCCGCTCGAAGACGCGTGCAGAAATCGAACCGGCAAAGCCCTGTTCTCCCTGATAGGTTGCGGCGTTGAGGGAGAACGAGATGTTGCTGTCGGGCACAACCATCTGCCCGCCCAGTGCCATCGATGCAGCGATCCCGCCTTGAGCACGCCGGTCGACATCGGCAAGCTGGAACTCCAGGCCCGTCAATCTCCCTTCCAATGCGCTTACCCGGTTGCTGAGTTGATCAAATTGCGCCGTTGTGACTTGGCTCAAAGCCGGTGCGGCCTGCGGGCTCACAGCGACCTGCGGTGAGAATGCGGCGGTCGCGACAGCGCGAGTGCCGGCATCCGCGTCTGGATTGGCTGGCGGCTCGGGTACATCCTGTGCCTCGCCCAACTGGGCGACCCGAACTGGCTGATGCGCCGATTCCCTGGCAGATCCCGTCTCACTCGGTGCCTGAGCCGACAGCGTATTCGATTGGATCGCCTTGCCGCTTTCGACAAATCGAGAGGCATCGGCAGTTCTCACGCCCTCTCCAGCTGCAAGGATCGGACCTCCATCGACGCTGGTTGCCGTAATCGTCGGCAGCGTGGTGGGAGCCGGCACGGTTGTACCCGGCAGCTCCTGGACCGATGCTTTTGTCGCCGCAACCGACTGCGATGTCCGCGCTTCGCTAGTGGTCGTGCCCGCCGAGTTCGCCCCGGCTGCTGAACCGCCAATCGGTCCGCTCGCAAAGCCAAGGTTTCCGGCGGCATCGACCGTGACGTAGTAAAGCGAACCGGATTGCGCCGCATTGGAATCCGCCGTGGGAAGGCCAGGGATGGTCACTGTGACAGGTCCGGTCGCGCCAAAGCCGGTGCCGTCCTGCCCAATAACGATCTGATTGATCCGCGTTGTGGTCGCGCCCACGCCGAGCGCAAAGGAAGCCGCATGGAGCGCGGTGGAGCCGGTGCCGATTGCGCCCGAAAAATCGGCCGAAGCGCTCGCCGAAGATCCCAGCGCGAGCGATGATCCCCCGCCGGCATTCGCAAAGGAGCCCAGTGCGGTCGAATTCACACCGCTTGCCGATGCAACGGCGCCCAATGCGTAGGCCAAGGGGCCCGAGGCCTTTGCATCCGGTCCGATCGCTGTGGAGTAATCACCGGTTGCCTCAGAGCCTTCATCGTCGGCGTCAACAGGTCCGTCGCCGCCAATGGCGATCGAACTGATTGCGCTAGCGGTCGTCTTTTCCCCGAGCGCAAAGCTCGCCTCACCTTGTGCCTGGGCGTCCTCTCCAATCGCGATCGCACCAACGGTAGTCGATTGAGCCGAGCGCCCCAGGGCAATCGTGCCTGTGTCATCGGCCAAAGCCAGGGAGCCAATAGCGACCGAGTCACTCGTTGCACTGGACAAGCTGCCGACGGCTACCGAATTGGCTCCGGCGGCAAGGCTGCTGTCACCCAGCGCAGTGGAATTGGCACCCAACGCATCGGAGTCGAAGCCAAGCGCAACGCTCTCCGTTCCGCTCGCGACTGCATTGGCGCCGATTGCCGATGACGAAACGCTGCTTGCTTGCGAACCGGCCCCGATTGAAGTGCTGTTCGAAAACGACGAACTGGCCAGTCGACCAATTGCGACGTTGCTCGGACCGATTGCTTGGGCGCCGGCGCCCAGCGCAACCGAACTTATCCCCGAAGCAATGGCAGCATGCCCGACCGCAGTGGAGTCAAAGCCAGACGCTGCGGCGCCTTCACCGATGCCGGTTGCGCCTTCATCGGATGCCAACGACGAACGTCCGATTGCAGTGGCAGCGATATCGGTGGCTTCTGCACCGTCACCAAGGCTGGTTGACCCGTCCGCAGATGCAATTGTCGCGTCTCCCACGGCAGTGGAATTGCTGCCTGTACCGTCTGTGACCAGATTTACGCCGCCAATCAGCCCGGCGATCGCAGAATCAAGCTGATCCTTGTTCACCGCGTCATGCGCGTTGACTGCATCGGCAACGTTTACGATGCGACGTTCATTGCCCGATGAGCCTACCGAAACGGTGTTGACCGTATCGGCAATCGAGTCAGCCCCGATGGCCGTTGCGTTGAGCGCGGTGGCTTGCGAACCTTCGCCTATGGCAACGGCATTTAAGCCGCTGACTGAGCTGTTCACACCGATCGCCACGGCGTTGGATGAGCTCACATTCGCTGCCTCACCAATGGCAACACTATTGGGAGCTGTCACGATGACGGCAGTTCCCAATCCGATACTATCGCGCGCATCGACAAAGGCGTCGGCACCGATCGCAATCGAATTGATACCGAACGCTTCGGCTCCAATCGTTGAATCCAGATCATCGCCATCGCTACCAATGGCAATCGCTCCGGCGGCAGATGCTTCACTGCGCGCGCCCACAGCGACGCTATAGCTACCCGAGGCATCGGCTCCGAAACCAAACGCGGAGCTTTCCGAGCCGGCTGCTACGGAGTTTGCGCCGACTGAAAGCGCTCTCAAACCTGAAGCCAAGGTTCCTTGACCAAGCGCGACGCTATCGAGATTGGTTGCTCCGGAATTCTCGCCGATGGCGATGGCTTCGTCGCCTGTGGCCTGGGCATCTTGCCCGATTGCAATGCTCCTGATTGCGGAGGCGATGGCGTCACTGCCCACCGCAACCGCAGAAGACGTGGCTACAGAATCGAAACCGACAGCTACGGAATCGCTGCCATTCGCGTCGGCATCGTCGCCGACTGCGGTCGAGCGGTTTCCGGTTGCTGTTGCGCGATCGCCGCATTCGAGCGTGTCGGTGACGGGAGTGCCACTGACGGTCCCATCGCGGCACGCATCTTGTTGTGCCTGTGCTGCTGGCACGAGGCTCCAGGCGAGCACCAGCGCCGATGCGCTGCAAGCCACCTTATGCTTGGTCCAGCGCGATTTCGCGGTCATTTTCGCTGCGCGTGTCGGATATGTTGTCTTCGTATTCTCAAAATTAGTCATGATTGCCTCCATCAGATTGATGAGGAGACAATTGGCTGTGTTGCGCACTCGATGCTTGACGGGCGCATGAACTTTGCATCAAGATTTCATGAATTTCGGCGCAAATGCGCGCGGAATGGGGGCGATTGCGACGGGATGATCTATCAGTTTGAAGATTTCAAACTCGACACGGATCGCCATGAACTGACCAAGGCGGGTGGCATCCTTGCCGTAGAGCCGCAGGTATTTGCGCTGTTGGAATTACTCGTTTCCAATCCCGATCGAATGATCCCGAAAGATGAGATTATCGAGAAGGTTTGGAATGGACGGATCGTCTCAGACGGTTCGCTCAACACCCGAATTCGCTCACTGCGCAAGACTCTGGAAGATGATGGTCAACAGCAGCGGCTGATCAAGACCCACCATGGCCAGGGGTTCCGCTTTGTGGGCAATCCCACGGTAGAACCTCAAAGCAGCCAAGCCAGTGCGATCCCGGAGCAAACCGACCTTGCGCTTCCCGATCGCCCTTCAATTGCGGTCTTGCCGTTCGACAACATGTCGCCAGATCCCGAGCAAGAGTTCCTCGCTGATGGGATGTGCGAAGACATTCTAACGGCGCTCTCAAAAGACCCGCAATTGTTCGTGATCGCGCGCAATTCCACCTTCAAATACAAAGGACAGGCGGTCGACGTCCGCGAAGTGGGGCGTGAACTGGGCGTTGCTTTTGTCCTCGAAGGCAGCGTGCGAAGCAGCGGCGAACGCTTGCGAATAACTGCTCAGCTGATCGACGCACGTACGGGCGAACACATATGGGCCGAACGCTACGACCGGCAAAAGGAAGATATCTTCGCGCTGCAAGACCAGATGACGCGGCAGATCGTGTCGGAACTTCTGGGCGAGCTGGTTACGACGAATGACCAGGCAAAGATTTGGGTCGGAGGGACCGAAAACTTCGACGCGTGGCAAGCTGTCGTTCGGGCAACGGCTTTGGTGGCGACGATGGAACGAGCCAGGATGATCGAAGCGGTGCGATTGCTTGAAACAGCGATTGGGCTCGATCCACTCTATGCATCGGCTCATGTTGTGCTCGCCAACGCGCACTTTCACTTCGCGATAAATGGTTGGTCCGATGATCCAACCAAAACTCTGGCGGCAACTGCAAAGCACGCCGAGATGGCGCTCAGCATAAACCCGTCAGAACCGCTTGCAACTGCGCTGATGTCGTTCATCTCACTGGCTTCCGGAGACCTTGATGAAGCGGAACGTTTGGCGACGAGAGCGGCTCAGCTCGGGCCGGACATCATCGCCAATATCATCATGGCGGCCATGGTGTTCGTTTATGTGGATCGTTTTGATGCCGCCAAGAAGTTGACCAAGCATGCACTCAGACTTAGCCCGATCGCGCGAACCACTATCTCCACCACAGCCGCATTCGTTTTTACGTCATCCGAGGATTTCGACGTGGCACTCCACCATTCCGAAATCTTGCTTGATGACGATCCCCAAAATTTGAATGGCCTGGTCGCGGCTATCGTTTCGCATCAGAATTTGGGACAGTCAGGCGTCGCCGCACAATACGTCGACCGTCTCCTGAGAGCATTTCCCGAATTCGCGATCGAACGATATCTGGCCTCGAGATTTCTGGCTGCTCATCCGGTTGGCGACCGCTCTCGATCCGCCTTGCTTGCAGCCGGTCTCCAAGCCTAGCAATGCTCATCGGCAGCTCCGCACTAGTTGCTTGAAGTCCTGGTTGACGCCGCTGGCCCACTGCACATTGCGGTTCTTCACGCAGCGGTTTTGGCGATCTCGCTAGATGTCGAGAAAACGTCCAATATTCTCAAATAGGGGTGGCGGACAGGGTGGGATTCGAACCCACGAAGGGCTTGCACCCTTGCCGGTTTTCAAGACCGGTGCATTCAACCGCTCTGCCACCTGTCCGCTTCCGAAACCCGCTACTGATATTGGATCGACTTGTCACCCATCTTCAACCAACTAGAACGGCATAATGGCTCAGGGGACACATGATTTTGCGCCGGACCCGCGCAACGAGACGATCCTAATCAATGTCAATGGCGCGCTCGTGCCGCGTGCGGAAGCGAGCGTCTCGGTGTTCGACAGCGGGTTCATGTTGGGTGACGGCGTGTGGGAAGGGTTGCGTGTACACCGGGGGAAAGTGTCATTCCTTGACGCGCACCTGGATCGTCTGTTCGAAGGGGCCAAGGCGATTGCAATGGACATTGGCCTGAGCCGGACGGAACTGACCGAACGGATCGACGCTACGATCGATGGCAACGCCATGCGCGATCAGGAGGGTGTCCATATCCGTCTGATGGTGACACGCGGCATCCGCTCCACCCCCTACCAGGATCCGCGGGTTGTGGTGTCGCCCGCTACGATCGTGATCATACCCGAATACAAAGCGCCCCTGCCGTCGACCATCGAAACCGGCATCCGCTTGTTCACCGTCCATGTCCGCCGCGGCGATCCGGCAGTGCAGGATCAGAAGCTCAACTCGCATTCGAAGCTGAACTGCATCACAGCCTGCATTCAGGCGGCCCAGGCAGGCGCGGACGAAGCACTGATGCTCGATCCGCACGGCTTTGTTGCCACGTGCAATTCAACCCATTTCTTCATCGTGAGGAAGGGGGAGGTTTGGACGTCATCGGGCGATTATTGCCTGGGTGGGATAACGCGTTCCAATGTGATCCGCGTTTGCCGCGAGCAGGGCATCCCCGTGTTCGAAAAGAACTTTTCGCTGACCGATGTCTATGGTGCGGACGAGGCCTTTGTCACCGGGACTTTTGCCGGAGTGGTGCCCGTTACCGAAGTCGATGGCCGTGTCTTGACCGAGGGAAGGGGGACGATGGTTGAACGTCTCCAAGGACTCTATCGCGATCTCATGGATAAGGATGTCGCTCGGTGAGCGACGGCATTCGAATTGCGATGTGGTCCGGGCCGCGCAACATCTCGACCGCGATGATGCGCAGTTTCGGATCGCGCGCCGACTGTGCGGTCAGCGATGAACCCTTTTACGGGGCTTTTCTCAAGGCAAGCGGCGAACCCCACCCAATGGCTGCCGAAACAATCGAAACAATGGACTGTGACTGGCAGAGCATTTTGCGAACACAGTCCGGCCCGATCCCGGATGGAAAAGCTGTCTGGTACCAAAAGCACATGCCGCATCACATGGTCGGCGAAGTGTCGATCGCCGACATGCCGGAACACCGGCATGCGTTTCTCATCCGAGCTCCCGAGCGGGTTGTGGCAAGCTACCGAGCCAAAAACGAACTTCGCCGCGCAGATATGCTTGGATTTGCTCAGCTGCGGGAGTATTTCGATGTTGCGTCACAGGCGATCGGAGCTGCACCGCCGGTTGTCGATTCTGACGCCATTCTAGGCAATCCCTTTGCAACATTGAGTGCCCTTTGTGCTGCTTTAAGCATCGATTGGAGCGACGAAATGCTGCGTTGGGCCAAAGGCCCGCATCCTGACGACGGTGTCTGGGGCGCGCACTGGTACGACAAGGTCAACGCTTCGACCGGGTTCGGGGATTCGCCCGGACCGCTCCCGGACCTGGACGGAGAATACCTTGAAGTCGCTGAAGAATGTCGGGAAGACTATGAATATTTGGCGCAATTTGCGATTGCTGCTCCATAGCGCACCGATAGAACGAACTGTCGACTAACCAAGGTTTCATAATTGGCAATTCATATTGCGTGTGAGAATGTCGCCGACATGTTCTCGAAACGTGTTCTTGCTCTCGCCGCGGCGTTTTCAGCTTTGCTGATTGCGGCTGTGCCCGCTCAATCGCTGAAGGCACAGCAGTATGCTGCCAGAGACGGTATCGATTTCGATGCCTATCTGGAATTGCTGAAGGCCCGCGCCCGGGCTGAAGGCGTATCCGAAGCAACGATAAATCGGATGACCGCCGGCTTGACGCCGAACCAGCGCGTCATCCGTCTCGATCGCGGACAGCCTGGCAGGCCAACCCGGCGCGGATACCCGGATCTGGCGCCCTATATCGCCAGACATGTGAACCCGAGCCGGATCCAGGGCGGGCGCAGCGTCTATCGCAACTATCGTTCGCAATTGCTGGCGGCCGAACGCGAATATGGCGTTCCTTCCGGGATTATCGTTGCGATCTTTGGCCACGAGACAAGCTACGGTCGGATACGCGGAAACTTCGATTTGGCGCGGAGCCTCGCCACTTTGGCGTGGGAAGGACGCCGGCGCGAACTGTTCGCAGGCGAATTCATCGCGCTGCTGAAAGTCGCGGATCGCGGATATTCGCGTCAGCAGCTGGTTGGCAGCTATGCCGGAGCATTTGGCAATCCGCAGTTTCTGCCATCGGTGTATCTGCGCCTCGCGACGGATGGCGATGGCGATGGCAGGGCCAATATCTTCACCAATCGCGCCGACACCTTTGCATCCATTGCAAATTACTTCCGCGACGCGGGATGGCGCACGGGTGAGCCATGGGGTGTTCGTGCCTCCGTGCCGAGCGGTTTTGATGTGGACGCTTACAAGACCAAACTGGTCGCCCCGGTTTGCCCGCGAGTTCACGAGCGTCACAGCCAATGGAAGACGGTTCGCGAATGGCGGGCTCTCGGTGTCCAGCCGCAGCGCCCATTGCGCGAAGACATGATGACTACGCTGTTCCAACCGGACGGTCCGGGTCGTCCAGCATGGCTGCTTACGAGCAATTATCGCGTGATCCTCGAGTATAATTGCTCGAATTACTACGCCATGAGCGTGGGCCTGCTGGCCGACGAAATCGTGAACTGAGCGAGTAACGCGGGTCGCCAATGTGATTGGCGCGGGTTATGCCGCTGCGATGGCTGTATCGCGTCGGAAGGCTCTGTGTGGAATTGCAACGGCACTGTTATTGCCGCTGCCTGCTTTTGCCGCCGATGAGCAAGGGGCGGTCGGAGGCTACCCGCCTGTAACGGAAGAAGAGGTGCCGATCGCTCTTCTGGTCGATGCATCCAGCGGACAAGTTCTGTTTGAACGTAATGCCAACCGCCGATTTATCCCGGCTTCAATCACCAAGGCGATGACGACATATCTCGTCTTTGAGTTGATGCAGGACGGAAAGATCGCTCCAGGGCAGACGCTGTCGGTATCTCCCAAAACCTGGCGCGAATGGAATGCCAAGGGATCGACCATGTGGCTGAACGCGGACAGCGAAGTGCGGGTGGAAGACCTGCTGGCAGGCATTGCAACCGTTTCCGCCAACGACGCCTCGATCGTGTTGGCAGAGGGCGTTGGCGGATCGGTCGCCGCCTGGAGCGACCTGATGAACGCGAAGGCACGCGAGTTGCGAATGACGGACAGCCACTTTTATACGCCGAATGGCTGGCCAGACGAGGGAAAGACTTTCACGTCCGCACACGACCTCGCGAAACTGGCGGAAGCCATGTTGACCCGTCACCCCAAGAAGTTCGCGCATTATGTCGGCCGGCCGGAGTTCTTCTGGAACGGTATATCCCAACCCAACCACGATCCGATGATCGGCAAGGTGAGAGGAGCCGACGGCATCAAGACCGGCTTCACCAATGAGGCCGGCCACGGCTTTCTTGGGACTGCCCGGCGCGGCAATCAGAGGCTCATCATGGTGGTTGGGGCCAGCACGGGCTATGGCATTCGCGCTCGCAATTCGCGTGCGTTGATGGAGTGGGGCTTCTCCGCATTCGATCGTGAGAGAGTTTTCGACAAGGGGACAATCGTTGGCAACGCGCGCGTCCAGGGCGGTTCGGCTCGCAGCGTGGATCTGGTGACTGATCGATCGGTGCAGGTGAATGTGCCCAAGGTCCGGGACGGCGAATTGCGGGTAACCATTCGATATGACGGTCCACTACATGCTCCAATTGTGACAGGACAGAAAGTGGCGACGCTCGAAGTGGAGGTGCCCGGAATGTCACCGGCGCGGGTTCCCTTGTTCGCCCGTTCAGATGTGAAGCGCGCAGGGTTTTTCTCTCGAATTTGGAACGGATTGGCGGGATGGCTGTCGTGACCGGGGAGCGGCAATACGGCCGGTTCATTGCCTTTGAAGGCGGTGAAGGCGCGGGAAAGAGTACGCAGGCAAGCCTGCTGGCTGATGCATTGCGCGAGCGTGGTCTATCGGTCGACGTAACCCGCGAACCGGGTGGCACCGAGGGAGCCGAAGCAATCCGGGCGCTATTGCTGAATCCTCCCGGGTCGGGGTGGGGCCCCAAGGCCGAGGCGTTGCTGTTCGCTGCGGCTCGATCCGATCATGTGGAACGCCGCATCAAACCGGCGATCATGGCTGGCACCTGGGTCATTTGTGATCGGTTTGTCGATTCCAGTCGCGCCTATCAGGGTGGTGCAGGGGGTCTGGGGGACGAAGCTATCAGCGCGTTGCATCAGTTCGGTAGCGACGGGCTGCGCCCGGATCTTACGATCCTGCTTGCAGTGGGCGAAGACAATGTAGCTTCCCGTTTGGCAGCCCGCGATGGGAACACGAGTGATGCCATCGGAGGCCGGAGCGGGGATTACCACCGTGCGGTTGCCAGCAGTTTCCGCGAATTGGCACAAAATGACACCGATTCCTTTGCGATAATCGATGGGGACGGAGAAGCGAGTGAGGTTCATGCGCTCGTGCTGGCAAGTGTGTTGCCGCTTTTGGACGAGGTCGAGTGATGGACTGGCCCAACCACCATGAGCCATGGCGGCAATGGGATGACGCTTTGGCGAGTACGCGCATGCATCACGGGTGGATTCTGGCAGGCAAGAGCGGTCTCGGAAAACTCGACTTTGCCTTGTCCGCCGCGCGAAAACTGGTCGAGGAACCGGGTGTTACTCAACCCCGGGGCGAACACCCAGACATTGTCTTGCTCACACACCTTCCCAAGGACGAGAAAGAAGAGAAGAAGCGCGACGAAGGGAAACCTTATGAGACCAAGCGCAATATCGCTGTCGCCCAGATCCGGTCCATGCAGCGGCGCCTCAACACCAGGCCCACGTTGGGGGAGCGTCGTGCCATTATCGTCAATCCTGCCGATGATATGGAAACCAGTGCTTCAAACGCGCTCCTGAAGAGCCTTGAAGAGCCGCCTAAGGGCACATTCTTCCTGCTGGTCACACATCGTCCATCGCGATTGCTGCCGACGATCCGTTCCCGATGTCGAGTGCTGCGTTTTCCGGTTCTCGACAACGTGCAACTCGATACGATGCTGGAAGGAGCAAAGGCGCATCATGATCTTAAGGCCCGCAAATCTGCGATTGAGGCTGCTGGGGGATCATATGGTTCAGCCCTGAGGTTCATTGAGCAAGACCTTGGCGCGGTCGCGAACTTGATCCAGAATATTCTCGACCACGGTGACACGAATCTCACGGCGCGTGCTGAGCTTTCGAGGACTATCGGGCCGAGAGCCGATCGAAAACGCATCCAGGCTGTGCTGGAGTTGGCGCAAACTGTTGTCGCCGAACATGGCAGGAAAGCCAAATCCGCGGCACGGCGCGGAAGTCTGATCGACGCCCATCAGGAACTTGTGAAACTCTCAGGCCAGGCTCCGAGCTACAATTTCGACACCGGCTTGCTCGTGCTTGAAATCGGCACCTTGCTTGTCGATGCCAGCGCCGCTAGCGAACCGGCCCATGGGTGATCCATTCTACATTACTACCGCGATCAATTATCCTAACGGTCGCCCGCATATCGGTCATGCCTACGAGGGCATCGCGACCGATGTGATGGCGCGGTTCCAGCGGCTGATGGGCCGCGACGTGCGCTTTATCACCGGCACCGATGAGCACGGCCTGAAGATGGATCAGACTGCGCGCAAGGCTGGACGTGAAACCATTGATCTCGCTGACGAAATGTCAGGTTACTTTCGCGAAATGTGTTCAGCCCTCAACATCCGGTACGATGAGTTTGTGCGCACCACCGAGCCGCGACATCATGCGGCAAGCGTTGAGCTGTGGAAGCGGATGGAAGCCAATGGCGATTTGTATCTCGATCGCTACGAAGGCTGGTACTCGGTCCGCGACGAGGCATTTTACGACGAAAACGAACTCGTCGAAGGCGAGGGCGGCGAAAAACTGTCCCCGCAAGGCACTCCGGTCGAATGGACTGCCGAAGAAACCTGGTTCTTCCGTCTATCCAAATACGAGGACAAGCTGCTCGCGCTTTACCGCGACAATCCCGATTTCATCCGTCCGGCAAGTCGCCGAAACGAAGTCCAGCGTTTTGTCGAAGGCGGCCTCAAGGATCTGAGTGTCTCGCGGACGAGCTTCGATTGGGGCGTGCCGGTGCCCGACAGCGAAGGGCATGTCATGTATGTCTGGGTCGACGCGCTGACGACCTACATGACCGGGGTCAGCTTTCCTGATAGCGAAGGCGAAATGTTTCAGCGCTACTGGCCTGCCGACATTCACATGATCGGCAAGGACATCGTGCGCTTCCACGCGGTCTACTGGCCGGCCTTCCTCATGAGCGCCGGACTGCCACTGCCCAAGCAAGTCTTCGGACACGGTTTCCTGCTGGCCCGCGGCGGCGAGAAGATGAGCAAGAGCGCGGGCAATGTCGTCGATCCGATGGAGCTTGCAGAGCGCTTCGGGGTCGACAATCTGCGCTATTTCTTCCTCCGCGAAATCGCTTTCGGTCAGGATGGCAGCTACTCGCCCGAAGCGGTTGTGACCCGTGCGAATGCGGAGCTGGCGAACAGCTTTGGAAATCTGGCGCAGCGGACGCTGTCGATGATATCCAAGAATTTGGACGGAATTCTGGAG
>CAZJZO010000013.1:17777-49750 GCA_964550495.1 uncultured Porphyrobacter sp.
ACGCGTACGAATCGGAAGAAGCGCATCTGCCGCTGCTCGATCTCGTTTACGATACATGCGCGACCGAACTGCCGCGCGAATTCAACAACCTCGCTTTCTCTGTTGGGATCGAGGCCTGGATAAAGGCTGTTTACGCCTGCAACCAGTATGTCGACGAGCAGGCCCCATGGACCCTCAAGAAGACCGATCCTGAGCGGATGAAGGTCGTTCTCCAGACGCTCTTCCGTGCTATCCGTGATCTCGCTATCGCGATCCAGCCTGTCGTTCCGGAAAAGGCCGCAGCTTTGCTCAATCAATTGGGCGTGCCGCAAGATGAGCGCGCATTTGAGCATCTTGACGATGGGTCATGGTTCGGGCGGCTTGCGACAAGCGGCTTCACCGTCGGCAAGCCCACTCCCATCTTCCCCCGGCTCGAGCTGCCCGAAGAAGCGGACGCCTAATGATGCTGGTCGATAGTCACTGCCATCTCGAATACAAAGGCTTGGTTGAAGATCAGGCCAGCGTCCTCGCGCGGGCTCGCGAAGCGGGGGTAGGGGCCTTCCTCAATATCTCCACCAAGCAGAGCGAGTGGAAGCAGGTGGTCGGCACCGCTACCCGCGAATCCGACGTGTTCGCAAGCGTCGGCATCCATCCGCACGAAGCCGACCCGCACGAAGATCTTGGCCGAAGTGACCTTCTTGCCGCGACCGAGAATCCGCGTGTGATCGGGATCGGGGAGACGGGGCTCGATTACTATTACGAGCATTCGGATCGCGCTACGCAGGCAAAGCTGTTCCGTATGCACATTGATGTGGCACGCGAGACAGGGCTTCCGGTCATCATTCATACGCGCGATGCCGAAGACGACACATTTGAGATCCTGGCGGAGGAAATGGAGAAGGGCGCCTTTCCAGCACTTATCCATTGCTTCACCGCGTCTGCTGACTTTGCGCGAAAGGTGCTCGATCTTGGGCTGACAATCTCGCTATCGGGAATCGTTACCTTCAAGAATGCCAAAGAGCTGCAAGCGGTTGCGAAGGATGTGCCCGACGACCGATTGTTGATCGAAACAGACAGTCCGTTTCTCGCTCCGGTTCCACACCGGGGCCGCCCTTGCGAACCCGCTTACGTTGCGGATACGGCGCGATTTGTATCGGAGCTTCGCGGTGTTGAAGTCGAAAGACTGGCAAATCAGACGACCGCCAATTTTACATCCTTGTTCCGCAAGGCCATGTTGTGAAGGTCATATTGCTTGGATCCGGAACTTCGACCGGGGTTCCAAGGGTCGGCGGTCCGGATGGAATGGGAGATTGGGGAGATTGCGACCCCAACGAGCCCAGAAATCGCCGGACCAGAGTATCAATTCTGGTGGAAAGCGATGAAGGGTCGCGCGTGTTGGTCGATACGTCGTCCGATTGTCGTGCGCAGTTGTTGGCCAATCGCATCGGTGCGGTCGACGCCGTATTCTGGACTCACGATCACGCCGATCACTGCCACGGCATCGATGATCTTCGGGTCATGCGCTACGGCCGAGGTGGTCCATTGCCCGGCTATGCATCGTCAGAGACGGTTCGGCGTCTGCGCCAAAGGTTCGGATATGTTTTTGCCGGTCAGGATGGCTATCCAACGATTGTCAATCTCGATACCCTGGATCGGCTCAGGGTGGTCGCGGGATTTGGTGTCGATTGGTGCCAGATGGCTCACGGAACTGGCGAGACCACCGGCTATCGGTTCGAAGCCGATGGGAAGTCTATCGCTTATGCAACGGATTTTAGTGCGATTTCCGATGAGATGGTAGAGCTGTTCGGTGATGTGGACATCCTGGTAAGCGACTGTCTTCGCCGCGAACCACATCCGACCCATGCGCATCTCGGTATGGCTATCGAGCTGTTTGAGCGCTGCGAGGCCAAAGTGCTTGTTTTGAGCCATCTCGACAAGAGCATGGACTACAGAACTGTTGTGGATGAAGTGCCTGAGAATGTTGTGGTCGGCTATGACGGACTACAACTGGTTGCGTAGTCGGGCGGAGTGGTAGCCCGAGCACAGGCAGCCTAGTATTTAACATAATATATATTATCATTCTCTAAGGCAGGTATGAAGCAGTACTCCCCCAACAGCCAGATCGAACGCCTGATCTCAATCATGGCACGTCTGCGTGATCCCAACGGCGGCTGCGAGTGGGATCTCGCACAGAACTTTGCGACAATCGCTCCTTACACGATCGAAGAAGCCTACGAAGTCGCCGACGCGATTGAACGTTCCGATATGGATGACCTTAAGGAAGAACTTGGCGACCTGTTCCTCCAGGTCGTCTTTCATGCGCAAATGGCCGAGGAATCCGGCGCCTTCGATTTGAACGATGTAGCCAGAACGATCAGCGATAAGATGGAAGCGCGTCATCCCCATATCTTTGGAACCGAAGATGGAGCCATGGGTGATGAACGGTGGGAAAGCCTGAAAGAGGCAGAACGATCAGCCAAGGGCGCGACAAGCGCTCTTGAAGGCGTGGCGTTGGCGTTGCCAGCCCTGATGCGAGCGCAGAAACTGCAGAAAAGGGCGGCACGAACAGGCTTTGACTGGCCCGATCCGCGCGGCTCCGAGGCGAAGATTCTCGAAGAAATTGTCGAACTCAAGGATGCCACCTCAGAACAGGCGAAGGTTGAGGAGGCCGGTGACCTCCTGTTCGCTGCGGTGAATTATGTCCGCGCGCATGGAGTAGATGCTGAAGATGCGCTGCGTGCCGCGAACCTCAAGTTCGAATCCCGGTTCAGACAAATGGAGGAACTGAGCGACGGGAGTTTTGCAAAGCTATCGCTCGACGCCCAGGAATTGCTTTGGCAGCAGGTGAAGGGCAACGAAACGTCGCAAATCGACGATACCGATCAGAGCGATTGATACTGGCCGAATTCTTTCGGATTAAGGCGCACTGTGAGCCTACGCAAAGGGCCTTGCTCCCCTTCCCCGGCATCATCTTCACTAAGAATATCGCCATGCGCGTGCAGCCAGGCAATTCTCCGTCCGTCGCTCACCGGCAAGGTCACGGTCAATTCTCTTGCCTCTTCGGTTAGAAGATCGGCAATCCGGGCATAGAGCTCATCCAGACCAGCACCGCTTTGCGCCGAAATAACGACCGCCCCTTGTGCTTTCGCGGTGATTGCCAATGCCTCCGCGGTCTTTTCATCGATTAGGTCTGCCTTGTTCCAGACCTCCAGGATCGGGATATTGCCTTCTCCGGTATCGCGATCGAGAACCTGCAGGTCTCCGAGGATTTCCAGGACTTGCTTCTTTTGCGCGTTGTGTGCCGGATTGGAAATGTCGCGCACGTGGCAGATAATGTCCGCGCCGGTCACTTCTTCAAGCGTGGCTCGAAACGCGGCCACCAGTTGGGTTGGGAGATCCGAAATGAACCCAACTGTGTCCGAAAGGATCGCCTTTTCCACTCCCGGCAGGCTGATTGCCCGCATGGTTGGATCCAGCGTGGCAAACAGCAGATCCTCTGCCATTACCTCGGCGCCAGTCAAGCGATTGAAAAGTGTCGATTTTCCGGCGTTGGTGTACCCTACAAGTGCAATAATGGGCCATGGTGCCCTTCCCCGCCTCTCCCGGTGCAACGCCCTTGTCTTGCGCACCTGTTCGAGTTCGCGCCGCAGACGCGCCATGCGCTGCCTGATCATCCGGCGATCAGCCTCAATTTGGGTTTCCCCCGGACCGCCGAGAAAGCCGAACCCGCCACGCTGCCTTTCTAGGTGCGTCCAACTGCGCACGAGGCGACTTTGCTGGTAGTCGAGGTGTGCCAGTTCGACTTGCAACCGACCTTCCGCGGTAGCGGCTCGTTCGCCAAAGATCTCCAGGATCAATCCCGTGCGATCGATGACCTTGCGCTTGAGCGCGTCTTCGAGATTGCGTTGCTGGATCGGGCTAAGAGCTCCGTCGACGATCACCAATTCGGCTGAGTGCTGTTCACACCATGTCGCAATATTCTTCACTTGCCCCGATCCAAACAGCGTGTTGGGCTGCATCTGTCGGATCGGTAGAACGGTGGAGTGAGCGATTACAACGCCAATTGCGAGCGCCAGACCGATCGCTTCGGCTAGCCTCTCGGAAGCGTCAAGGTCGTACCGGAAACTCTTGATATCAGGGCACAAGACCAGTGCCCGCGCACCGCGGGTCACTTCGTCCAGCAGATTCTCGTCAAAACTCAGTCTTCCAGTCCCTCATCGTCCTCTTCATGATCGCTGAGGTCGACGGGAGAAGCGGGTTGGATCGTGGAAACTGCATGTTTGTATGCAAGCTGCACCGCTCCGTCTCGCTCCAGCAACATGCAGAACAGATCGAATGCTGCAATTCGTCCCTGCAACATGACGCCGTTGACCAGGAACATCGTAACCTGCACATGCGCATCGCTTACCCGGCTCAGAAACACATCCTGCAACAGTCTTTGCTTCTTGCTGCCCGATCTATTCTGGAATTGGCCGGCATCGACCGACTGCCCTGGCATAATCGTCGAGATGGCATGCTTGTAGACCAGCTGCGATTGTCCATCACGACGCAACAAGATCGAGAAGTTGTCGAACCACGTCACGATACCTTGCAATTTTACGCCCTTGACAAGGAACATCGTGACCGGGGTCTTGTTCTTACGCAGCAAATTTAGAAACGCGTCCTGCAAATTGCCTTGTTGCTGGCCGTGCTTGTTGCCGTTGCCGCCGAGAGGCTCGTCGCTGTCGGCACTTGAAGAGGGGCGCGTTGAGAGGGTCCGCCCATTGGACATGTAGTATGCTCCTGTTTTTGGCGGTCGCTCTTACGATCCGCAGGTCTGGCCCTGGCGACAGCCCACCCATCGCATGGCCATGACACTATAATGGCGTCTCGATACCAATCGAGCAATGCTTGAATTTTCTTCAATAATTGAGACAGTTTGCACGAAGAATGCAGTCAACTTCGCTAGTCTTTGCGCACTGCCTCCTTGCGTTCCGCCATTCCCAGCAATTTGAGCTTACGGTGCAAGGCTGATCGCTCCATCCCGATGAATGTCGCTGTCTTGGAGATATTTCCCGAGAATCTGCGAATTTGTATCGTCAGGTACTCGCGCTCGAAGCTTTCGCGAGCTTCCCTAAGCGGTACTCCCATCATGGCCGACAAGCCCTGACCTGTCGCTGCGAGACGGCCGCCGGTGATCTCTCCTGGCAGCATATCGGGTTCAACCGTTTCCAGTCGTTCACGCGGCGTCATGATGATTGTGCGCTCAACGACATTGCGCAGCTGCCTGACATTTCCAGGCCAATCGTAGGATTGCAGCGCAGCCATCGCTTCTTCGGAAATTGCCGGTGGAGCAATGCCCTGATCAGCCGAATACCTGGTGAAAAAATGTTCCGCCAGCGCAGGGATATCGTCACGGCGATCTGCAAGCGACGGGATTGTGACAGGAACGACATTGAGCCGGTAGAACAGATCTTCGCGGAAACGCTTTTCTTCCATCTCCTCCGCGAGGTCTCGCGAACTCGATGAAACCACCCGCACGTCTACGCCAATTTGCCGCGTGCCCCCTACCCTGACGAAACTCTGTTCGGTCAGAACTCGGAGAATTCGGGCCTGCGTATGCAGCGGCATGTCAGCAACCTCATCGAGGTAAAGCGTGCCTCCATCGGCCATCTCCAAGAGACCTGGGCGAACCTGTTTTCCGTCTGCCTCTTCGCCGAACAGTTCCTGTTCAAAGCGTTCCGGAGTGATCCGCGCCGAATTCACCGTCACGAAGGCTGCGTCTGACCGAGTGCTCCAAGCGTGCAACAGTCTGGCAGCGACTTCCTTTCCGGCTCCTGGTGGCCCGGATATGAGCACTCTGCTTCCGGTGTTTGCGACGCGCTTGAGCGTTGCGCGTACGGCATTGATGGAAGACGAATTGCCGGTGAACTCGGTGCTGCCCCAATTGCCTTCTCTCAGACGTGTGTTCTCTCTCCTTAGCCGCTCGGTTTCCGTGGCGCGCTCGACCAGCAGCAGGAGCCGTTCCGCTTCGAATGGTTTCTCGATAAAGTCCATTGCTCCGCGTCCGACGGCCGCGACTGCAGTATCGATGTTCCCATGCCCGGAGAAAATGATCACCGGCAGATTGGGCTCGCGCGCCTTGATTGCATCGAGCAACTCGAGCCCATCCATCTCACTACCATGGAGCCAGACGTCGAGCAGGACGAGGCTGGGCCGACGCTCATCGATCTCGGCCAGCGCACCGGTGCTGTCGGCAGCAGTGCGGCATTCATACCCTTCGTCACCGAGGACACCGGCGACGAGCTCGCGAATATCGCGTTCGTCATCGACAATCAGGATTTCGAGCGCCATGCGCTTCTCCTTGGGGGGCAAAATTGAGGGGGAATCTGGATCACACTGTTTCGCTTTCAGTGCTTTGTGGGCTGCGGGCAAAGCGCAGGATCACCTTGGTCCCGCCGCTGTCGCTGTTGGCGAAACTCATGTCACCGCCATGTTCGTCGACAATCTTGTTCACGATTGCGAGGCCGAGACCGGTCCCCTTGTCGCGGGTCGTGACGTAGGGTTCGGTCAGCCGATCGCGGTCCATCTGCAGGCCGATGCCGTTGTCTTCGACCGCAATTGCGAGCAGGTCGTGATCAGACGTCATCTCCACCGAGATAGTCCCGGCATAGGCGCCCAGCGATTCAGTGGCGCGCGCTTCGACAGCTTCGACGGCATTCTTGAGCACGTTTGTCATCGCTTGGCCGAGCTGATGCCGGTCACAATCGATCATCCGATCTTCTAGGCTTGAAGCCGTCAGTTCGAACTCAATGCCCGGATGCGCCACTTCCTGAAGGAATACGGCCTGACGGACCAAGTCAACCGCGTCCTCGGGCCTGAAGACCGGCTTTGGAAGTCGGGCGAATGAAGAAAATTCGTCGACCATCTTCCGTAAATCTCCGACCTGCCTGACGATTGTGCTTGTCAACTCGTCGAAGAGGTCTCCGTCCTGCGCTTCGATCTGCTTGCGATAACGTCGCTTCAAGCGCTCGGTTGCAAGCTGAATCGGGGTCAGTGGGTTCTTGATTTCATGCGCAATTCGTCTCGCGACATCAGACCACGCTGCCTGGCGCTGGTCGAGCAATTGACGCGTAATGTCCTCAAAGGTGATGACGTGCCCGCGGCTTCCTGGGGCCACCTTTACCGCAAGGGTTCTGAGCTCTGGACCTTTGGCATGGCTGACGATCGCTGCGGCTTTGCCTTGGCGCACCATTTCGCAGATCTCCGGGGACAGTTCGCTGAGCGAATGACCGACCAAGTCGGTGGTTTCGTCTTCGGCCAGCAACGTTTGGGCGGAGCCATTCATCAAAGTGACCCGGCTGTCGTCATCGACCGAAATCACGCCTGCACTCACCGATTCAAGAATGGCTTCAGTGAACGCACGCCTGTCATCGAGCTGCTTGTTCGCACTGACCAGCGCATCGGTCTGCTTTTCGAGCTGCGCCGTCATTCGATTGAATGCCCGGTTCAGCAATCCGATCTCATCAGCCCCGGTGCGGCCTTCAACGCGCAGAGCAAAATTGCCCTGCCCCACTGATCGTGCCGCACCAACCAGATCGGTTAGCGGTTCGACCTGACGGTCAGCGAACCGCAATGCGAACCATATCGCCAAACCGACCAGCAGCAGACTCACAAGAACCAGCGCGATATTGAAGCGAAGCTGAAGAGTTCGCGCATCGTTTGTCAGCGAATCGTAGGCAGTGGCAATCGCCTGCGCGCGCGACCACGAATTGAACATGCTCGCTTCGGTTGTGCGGGCGTTGTAGAGGTACACGCCCGCCTCGCGGTCGATGGGAGCGATCGCGGCAATCCGTTCGGCGTTGCCCTCAACCACGATCAGTTCACCGTCGTCGAGGCGCTGCAACGCATTCTCGCTGAACGGCATAGGATCGTTGCCTTCAAGCAGGTTTAGCGCGACCGCCGTGCGCAAGGTGTCGTCCTCCATGCGCTGAAAAATAACGCTCTCGGTGATCTCGCGCGCCTGCGCCTGGTAGAGGTAGAAGTCGGAAAAGTCGGGGTCGACTATAGGCACGCGCAAGAGAATGTCGCGCATGTCCGTCGCCATGGTGATGGTTTCGTCCTGAACATCACGCTGGTTCTCATTGTAGTAATTCTGCGCCAACTCGTTGGCGTTCTCCATCAAGCCACGGGAGTCATCGGAGAACCAGAAATCCACACCTGACTGGAACAGGAACGCCGCAAAGCCCGCCACCAGCAGGGTCGGAATCGCCGCGATCAACGAAAAGAAAAAGACCAGGCGCACATGCAGCCGTGCAGTGCTGCCGGCTGCTCGGCGTAGTGCGAGCCGACGCCCTATCAACACCAGCAGCGCCATCGCCGGTACCAAGGTAGCCATCAGCAGCAGCGATACCTGCATGGTCGGAAGCAGCTCACTGCTGTCGGGATCGCGTGAATATGTGACGTAAGTGACGGCTACTGCGGCGACAACCGCAACGGCGCACAGCAATTCGAGCCAGACGAATATATTGGCGCGTCGGGATGTTACGACGAATTGACGCCACCAGCGCGGAGAATGGCGCGGGGATTGGCGCCCGGTGTTGGCCACAGCCTCATTCATCGTTGCGATATTACAACTCTGCTGTTGCAAATATGCAAGTCGAAAATGTGACCTGCTGCGTCAAACCGGTCTTGCAAAGCGATCAGGCTCAATATCGAGATCGCTGATCCGCTTTCGCAGGGTGTTGCGGTTGATGCCGAGCAGACCCGCTGCGCGCACCTGATTGCCGCCGGTTTCCTCAAGCGCATGTTCGATCAGTGGCTTCTCAAACGCTGCGAGTGCTTGGTGATAGACCGATCCGTGCGGTGGATTCACGCTGGCAAGCCAGTTTTCTAGCGCTGCACCGATGCTGCGCGGATCGTTTTCGCTGGCATCCAGCGATTGCTCGGCGCCAATGATATCGTCGAAGCTGTCAGCGTCGATTGTGTCTTCGCGCGCCATCAAGGCAAGCCGGTAAATGACATTGCGCAACTCACGCACATTGCCGCGCCAGGTGCGTTTCTCGAGCCTTTCGAGAGCCTTGGGAGTCAATTGGCGCCTTGGCAGCCCGTCTTCTGCCGCTTGGCCAAGGAAATGCTGCGAGAGCACTTCGATGTCTTCGCGCCGCTCCCGGAGAGGTGGCAGTTCGATTGGCACTACATTGAGCCGGTAATACAGATCCTCGCGGAAGGAATCGGCAGCAATCAATGGTTCAAGATCGCGATTTGTTGCGGCGACGATTCTCACATCAACTGCGATTTCCTGGCGCCCACCGACCCTCCGTATCCGCCCGGATTGCAGTGCGCGCAGCAGTCGTGTCTGTGCTTCGGCGGGCATGTCGCCAATCTCATCGAGGAAGAGTGTGCCGCCATTGGCTTGCTCGAACTTGCCGATTGCTTGTGCGATTGCCCCCGTGAATGCCCCCTTTTCGTGCCCGAATAACTCACTCTCGATGAGATCTGCTGGAATCGCAGCGGTGTTGACGGCCACGAACGGCCCGGTTCTTCGGCTGCCAAGCTGGTGGATTGCTTCGGCCACCAGTTCTTTGCCGGTTCCGCTTTCGCCAGTGATCAAGACCGTCAGATCGTTGCGCAACACGCGCGTGATCATCCGATATACGCCTTGCATCGCCGGACTGCGGCCAACCAACGGCATGCCATCGCCATCGGCATCCGAAGCGGTATCGACCGTTTCTCCCTTCCCACCGGCGGCTTGGCGCACTGCCTGCACCAACTCATCCAAGTCGAAGGGTTTCGGGAAATACTCGAACGCGTCGCTGTCGCTGGCTCTCACAGCAGTATCGAGGGTGTTCTGCGCGGAAAGTACGATCACCGGAAGATCGCTGGATATTTCCCTCGCGCTCTGAAGCGTGGATAGTCCGTCACCGTCCTTGAGCATCACGTCGGTCAACATCACGTCGAACTGCCCTGCCCTCAGCTGTGCATCGCGCTCGGCAACGCTGCTGCAGCGCTGAATGGAAAACCCCTCGTCTTCCAGAGCAGCGGTGATGACAGTAGCGATCGCGCCGTCATCTTCGACCAGGAGCACCGATCCGCTCATTTGCCAGTCTCCTTCGCAGCGAGTGGCAGATGCAGGCGAAAATGCGTCAATCCGGATCGCGAGTCCCGTTCATGACTGATACTCCCGTTCATGTCGCGGACGAGCTTCCGAACGAGCGCCAGCCCCAATCCCTGTCCCGATTGCTTCGATGAAACGAACGGTTCGAACACATGGTCGCGCATGGCCGGGTCGATCCCCTGCCCGTTATCGGTGACCGTGATCTCGATCGGAAGTCGGACCATTCTTCCCAAGCGTATGGCACTGAAGGCCAGACCGCTCACAAAGCGCGTTTGCACGGTGATCAGGGGTTGAGGATTGGCCAAGGCCGCATCGCGCGCATTCGAGATCAGGTTGATCAAGACCTGCTCCAGCGCATCTCGGTTAGCCAGCACCGGTGGCAGAGACGGATCGAACTCTTCCTTGATCTCGACGTTGCTTTGGCTTCCCGCCCGCACCGTTGCAATGGCTGCTCGAACCGCCTCGTGTGGGTTGCAGGGCCCCAACGGTTCCGTCCTCGTGCTGCCGAGTTGCTGCATGCGGTCGATCAATCGCGCGATCCGGTCCACTTCATCGGTAATCATCCGCGCCAACTTCTTGTCTTTGTGAGGAAGCTTTCGCGCGACCAACTGACCAGCTCCCCGGATCGCTGACAATGGGTTCTTGATCTCGTGCGCCAAGATTGAGGGGGCACCTAACGAGGTCGTCGCCTCACCCTCATCGGCATTTTCTTCGTGTCCGATCTCGGAAAGTGTGACGACCCGCCAACCCTGATGGTTGGGCAATGGGGAAACGGTAAGATTGAGACGCCGCTCCTCGCCGCCAATGGCGATCAGCTGGTCTCTGGCAACGAACGCGGAATCGGTCGCTTCGAAACGTTCTTCGACCCGCTTGCCGAGAGGTCCGGTGATGTCAATCAGCCGCTTTCCCAGCAACCGCTTGGCGCTGGTGCCAAACAGATTCTCTGCGGCATGATTGACTTCGACCACCACGGATTGGTCATCGACCAGCAGCAGCGCAAATATCAGAGCGCTGATTTGCGTGGATGCGTCCGGATGATCCAATTCGATCTGGGGATGGCCGATCTCACCCGGCGCCAGTTTGTTCGAACCCACGCTCACGCCGCCCGGCGATGCAGGAATGGTTGGTAGAAACGCTCGATCTCGCCAAGCACCTCGTCTGGGTTATCGATAAAGTTCGCGCGATTGCGGAACTCGGCCGAGCCGTGCATTCCCTTGGTGTACCAGCCCAGGTGCTTGCGCGCGATCTTGGTTCCGACATTGCGGCCGTAATGATCGAGCATGCGATGGTAATGCTCGACGAGCGTCGCGTATTGTTCGTCAAAACTCGGTGTGGCGATGGCCTCTCCGGTTCTCCACCAATGCATGACCTGTCCCAGCAGCCACGGTTTGCCATATGCGCCGCGGCCGATCATCAGTCCATCTGCACCGGATTGCTCAAGCGCTTTCGAAGCGTCGTCGATCGTGCAGATATCGCCATTGACGATTACGGGAATGGAAACCGCTTCCTTGACCTTACGGATGAAAGACCAATCGGCGCTGCCTTTGTACATCTGGTTGCGTGTACGCCCGTGGACGGTGATCATCTTGACCCCGAGATCCTCGGCAATTCGTGCCATTTCGGGCGCGTTGAGGCTCTGGTGATCCCAGCCCATCCGCATCTTCACCGTGACCGGAACGTCAACCGCATTGACAGTTGCTTCCATCAGCTTGGTCGCCAGTGGGACTTCGCGCATCAGAGCCGAACCGGCGAACTGTCCAACCACTTTGCGCACCGGGCAGCCGAAGTTGATGTCAATGATGGCCGCCCCATTGCCTTCTTGAAGCTTGGCCGCCTCGGCCATACTGCCAGGATCGCAGCCGACCAATTGCATTGAAACCGGCTCTTCGGTCTTGTCCCATTCGGCCTTCTGAATCGATTGCCTGGTCTCACGGATGGCCGCTTCGCTGGCGATCATCTCGGTCACATTGAGGCCCGAACCGTACCTGCGAACAAGCGTACGAAACGGCATGTCAGTCACTCCGGTCATCGGAGCAAGCAAGACGGGATCGTCAATTTGCACAGGACCGATCTGGATCGGCTTCAATGCCGGAGGAGTTGGAAGTGTCGTCATGTCAGGGGATGCCTAAATATTGGGCAGCGCATAGTGGATTGCGCAATTTCCGTCCAGTCCCTAAGCGGCATCACGCATGGTCGAGAGCACTCCCCTTCCCCCATTTGCTGCAATAATCGTCGCAGCGGGGAAAGGGTTGAGAGTTGGCGGTGACACTCCCAAGCAGTTTCGCGACTTCAAGGGCGAACCGCTCTTGAGGCATTCAGTCGAGACACTCTTGAACGCCGGTGCTGCGCCGTTGGTCATCGTCATTGCCGAAGATGGCCGTGAGGTTGCCGACGACGCTTTGGCAGGATTGTTCGGCTTTGAGTTCACGATCGGTGGGCAATCACGCCAGGATTCGGTTCGTAACGGTCTGGAAGCGCTTGCGAGATACGCGCCCGAACGGGTTCTTATCCATGATGCCGCCCGACCTGATGTTCCGTACCCGGTGTTGGAACGCCTTGTGGCAGCGTTGGATCATCACCAAGGCGCGATTCCGACTTTACCGGTCGTCGACAGCCTTGCAGTCTCGAGCGCTGATGGCCTGATGACGGGCAAAGCGGAGCGCGAAAAGCTCCGCAGGGTACAGACACCGCAGGCGTTTCGCTTCACCGATATCCTGGCCGCTCACCGCCAATGGCAGGGTGCAACCGACGCCGGCGACGACGCGCAGGTACTGACAGCAAGCAATGGTTCAGTTGCATTGGTCGATGGCGACGAAAGATTGAAGAAGGTCACTTTCGCGGAGGATTTGTTGAGCGTCGAAACCATACCGGCCTTTCGTATCGGCCAGGGATTTGATGTGCATCGCCTCGTCGAAGCAGAGGAATTGTGGCTCTGCGGAATCAAGCTTGAACACGACAAGGGGTTGGCTGGGCATTCCGATGCGGACGTCGCGCTGCATGCGATAACCGATGCCATTCTTGGCGCGATCGGGGATGGTGACATCGGAACGCACTTTCCGCCTAGCGATCCGCAATGGGCGGGTGCCCGATCGGGAAAGTTCCTGGAACATGCGGTCAGACTGGCAGGGAACGCCGGTTATGCAGTCGGCAATGTCGACCTGACGATCATCTGCGAGGCTCCAAAGATTGGTCCGCATCGACCAGCAATGCGTACGGAAGTGGCACGGCTTGTCGGGTGCACTGAGAAGGCCATTAGTATCAAAGCAACCACCACCGAAAAGCTTGGTTTTACGGGACGCGGCGAAGGTATAGCCGCGCAAGCCATCGTCGGGCTCACGAGGAAGGAAATGAACTCATGAAAAAACAATTGGCGGCGCTCCTTGGCATGGCGGCACTGGTTCAGGGTCAAGCAGCTCAGGCGCAGGCGGTGTGTGTAGCGCCAGCCGATCTGGACGACGCAGTTGTCTATTCAATGCCGCTTGCATACGACGCAGCGCAGGCTGCGTGCGCCGATGAATTCGCGGCAGACGGCTTCATGCGGCAAGGCGGAGCCGCCTTTGCAGACGGTTTCAGGGCGCGCCAGGACGCCGCATGGCCCGGCGCGTTTCGTATGCTCAAGGTGTTCATGGCAAAGGGCGATGAAGGCTCCGGAAGTGAAGAAGTATTGAGCCTACTTTCGTCGATGCCTGACGGATCGTTGCGACCGTTTGTCGATGCAATCATAACCCAGAAGCTGGTTGAAGAAATCAAGCCGGACACATGCGGCAAGATTGAGCGGGCGGTAGAGCTGATCAGTCCGCTCCCAGTCGAAAACGTCTCCGGCTTGGTTACCTTCATTGTCGAACAATCGGGGATGAAGAACCCCGAGGTCTGCAAGCCCTCGACCGAGACAGTGGCTAACTAGTCGCCAAGGCAATCATGGCAGACACATTGTTCCCCGAAGACATCGTCGAACTTGCAACCAAGGTAGTGCAAGCGAACATCGATGCAGGTCGCAAGGTTGCAGTGGCCGAAAGCTGCACCGGCGGATTGCTTGCCGCTGCGATCACGGAAATTGCCGGCTCTTCTGCGGTTCTCGATCGCGGCTTTGTGACGTATTCAAATGAAGCCAAGATGGAAGCGCTGGGGGTTCCGCAAGACATTATCGAAACCTTTGGCGCTGTTTCCATCGCGTGTGTCTGGGCCATGGCACAGGGTGCGCTCGAACATTCGGATGCGGATGTTGCGGTGGCGGTAAGCGGCATTGCCGGCCCTGGCGGCGGGTCGCAGCTCAAGCCGGTTGGCACCGTTGTATTTGCACGCGCAATAAGGAATTCGGACGGCGAACCGGAAGGCGAGCTCAAGCAGTTCGGAGAAGGAACAAGGGCTGAGATCCGCCATCAGGCGACGATTTGCGCGCTCGAATTGTTGCTGCCGTAAAGTTCTGCCGCTCGCTCTTCGAACGCTTCTACCATTCGGCGAAATGCACGGTCGAAATACTGACCGGCGAGCGCCTGAAACACTCTGTTCTTGAACTGGAAATCGACCGAGAAATCGATCTCGCAGGTTTTCTCGTCGATTGCCCGGAAGGTCCAGACATTGTCGAGATCCGACAACGGGCCGTCGATGTAGTGCACCGCGATCTGATTGGGACGATCCTTTGCAACACGGGACGTAAAACTCTCGCGCAGGCTCTTGAAACCGACCACCATGTCGGCAACCATTTCGGTCTCCGTGTCGGATCGCACCCGCGTGGCGATCACCCAGGGCAGAAATTGTGCATAGCGTTTGACGTCCGCCACGAGGTCGAACATCTGTTCGGCGCTGTAGGGCAGCCGTCGGGTTTCGCGGATGCCGACCATCAGACCGTCAGATTGTCTCGCGTTCTATTGCCCTGCTTGCGCAATTTCTCTTCGCGCGCCGCTTTCATCACTGCGAAATCGTCACCGGCGTGATAGCTGGAACGGGTTAACGGACTTGAGGCGACCTGCAGGAAGCCCTTGGCACGCGCGATCGAACCGAACGCGTCGAACGACTTCGGCGTGACGAATTCCTCGACCTTGGCGTGCTTTGGCGTGGGCTGAAGGTACTGCCCCATGGTGATGAAGTCGACTTCGGCGCTGCGCATATCGTCCATCACCTGATGCACTTCCAATCGCTCTTCGCCCAGTCCCAGCATTATGCCTGATTTGGTAAAGATCAGCGGATTGTGCGCCTTCACTTCCTCGAGCAACCGCAGCGACGCATAGTAGCGCGCGCCCGGACGGATCGTCGGGTAAAGCCGCGGCACGGTCTCGAGATTGTGGTTGTAGACATCGGGTCCGGCTTCGCAGATAGCCTCGACCGCTGCGCGCATCTTTCCGCGGAAGTCCGGGGTAAGAATCTCGATCGTGGTGTCCGGCGTGTTCCGGCGCAGAGCCTCGATCACTTTCACGAACTGCCCTGCTCCGCCATCCGGCAGATCGTCGCGATCGACGCTGGTGATCACGATGTGTTCGAGACCCATTTTGGCCGCCGCAATGGCCGTGTTTTCGGGTTCCATTGGGTCGACAGCGCGCGGCATACCGGTCTTGACGTTGCAGAACGCACAGGCGCGCGTGCAGACATCGCCAAGGATCATGACGGTTGCATGTTTCTTGGTCCAGCACTCCCCGATATTCGGGCAAGCGGCCTCCTCACATACGGTGTTGAGGTTGAGCTCGCGCATCAGTCGCCGAGTTTCGTGATAGCCTTCGCTCACCGGGGCACGGACGCGGATCCAGTCGGGCTTGCGCTGGCGTGGAGGCCGCGTGTCTTCCGGCTTGGGCTGTGGCGTGTTGGCGAGGTCGTTCATGGCGCTTCATCTAGGCTGCCGCAGCGTCCGCCGCAAGCGCACCCACCTATCGAATACGACTGTGGAGGAACAAAATCTGCGCATGCCCTTTTGCTTTTCATGCAACTGAGGGATCGCTAGCGGACCTAACCATGTTTGAAACTGCCATTCAGACCTTCACTTCTCCCGTCGTCCTCTTCTTCGTTCTCGGGCTGCTGGCCGCTTTCGCTCGGTCGGATCTGGCAATCCCCGAAGCGATCGCAAAGGCGATGTCGTTGTACCTGATGGCCGCGATTGGAATCAAAGGCGGGGTCGCCGTTTCGAAGTCGGGGATCGACGCGACCGTCTTGTCGGCCTTGGGGGCGGGCATCGCCGCCGGCTTCCTGCTGCCGTTCTTCGCTTACGCCGTCTTGAAGACATTCGGTCGCTTGGACCGCATCAATTCGGGAGCAGTCGCTGCACACTACGGATCGATCAGCGTGGTCACCTTCGTAACTGCGGTAGAAATCCTCACCGGCCAGGCGCGCGAACCTGGCGGCTACATGGTGGCCGTAATGGCGGCGATGGAGGCTCCTGCGATCCTCAGTGGTCTGCTCCTTGCTCGCGGGCTCGGCAGCAAGGAGGGCGGCGCGCAGAGCACTGGCGAGATGTTCCACGAGGTGTTCACCAACTCCTCAATTGTCTTGCTCTTGGGCGCATTTGCCATCGGGATGGTTGCAGGCGAATCCGGATTTGCGGAAGTGAGCCCATTCTTCGAAGTCGGATTCAAGGGCGTGTTGTGCCTGTTCCTGCTCGATATGGGTCTGATCGCGGCCCGACGCATGATGGACAATCGCGCAGTTACCTGGCGTCTAGCTGCGATCGCAATATTCTTGCCAATCGTGAACGGACTTGTCGGGACGGCACTCGGGGTGGTTGTCGGGCTGGATGCTGGCTCTTCCGCTGCCTTGGGCGTCCTGTGTGCCAGTGCCAGCTACATCGCTGTGCCCGCGGCGATGCGACTTGCACTGCCGGAAGCCGATCCCGGCATTTATCTCACGATGTCGCTCAGCATCACTTTCCCCTTTAACGTGCTGATCAATATCGGCATCATCAGCGCATTCGCAGTGTACCTAACCGGCGGCATGGGAGTGGGATAATGATCGAGACAGTCATCCGCAAACGGATCGAGATCCTTGCCGACAAAGCGCTGCAAAAGCGCGTGACAGACGCGATCGATGCTGCCGGAATCACTGGCTGGACGATCATTCCCGTCACCGAAGGCAAAGGGCGTGACGGCAAGTGGCGCGAAGAGCGTGTGATGGGCACCGACAAGGTCTTCGTTCTCACGATTGCTGCGGAAGACAAGGCCCAAGCGCTTGCCGAAGCCATTGCACCCATGCTTACGAAATTTGGCTTCATTCTCACTATGTGGGATGTCGAGGTTATCCGGGGTGAGCGCTTTTAGGATCGGCGCCTTCCCTGAGATCGGGAGGGAAACATGCCGGAATTTGCCGAGCTGCTGAAAGGGTATCGCCGTTTTCGCGAAGAGACCTATCCGCGTCAAAGGGCACGGTTCGAGGAAACCGCTGTTGAGGGACAGCACCCCAAGCTGATGATCATCGGCTGCAGCGACAGTCGTGTCGACCCGGCGCAGATTTTCGACGTCGATCCGGGCGATATCTTCGTCGTCCGAAATGTCGCGGCGCTGGTCCCGCCATTTGAGACCACGCCCGGTTTGCATGGCGTTTCGGCGGCCGTCGAATTTGCCGTGCAGATGCTCGAAGTGAAGCAGATCGTAGTGATGGGTCATGGGCGCTGCGGTGGGTGCAAGGCCGCGCTGACGCAGAGTTTTGCCACCGCCGAACATGGCGAAGGCGCGTTCGTTGCGAACTGGATCAACCTGCTCAGTGAGGCTCGCAGGCCGGTCGCTGCAAAGCACGGGACCGAGGGCCGCAAGGCGGAGATGGCCATGGAGTTTGCCGCTATCCGCCAGAGCCTAGCCAATTTGCGGACCTTCCCATGGCTCGCAGAAAAAGAGCGAGCGGGGACGCTGAAGCTGCGTGGAGCGCACTTTTCGATCATGGAAGGTGTTCTCTATTCGCTCGACGAGGACACCGGCGAATTCCTCCCCGAGGATTAATCGCTTGCCCTGCCCCGGCCTCACGACCATCTAGCGCGGCATGTCAGAAATAGAACTCAAGAATATCGCCCTCCTGATCGACGCGGACAACACGACGCCCGAAGGCATCGACCCTGTGCTGACGGTGATGGCCGAACTCGGGCAGGTGAATATCCGCCGCGCCTACGGAAACTTTGCCAAGGACAACCTCGCGCGCTGGGACAAGATCACGAACAAGTTTGGTATCCGGCCGCAACAGCAATTCGACGTGTCCAAAGGCAAGAACGCCACCGACATGGCAATGACGATCGACGCGATCGACCTGCTGTATCAGGGCAAAGTCGATGGCTTTGGCATCATGACGTCGGACAGCGATTTCACGCCGCTGGTTACCCGGCTCCGGCAGGACGGCATTCTCGTTTACGGGTTTGGCGAAGCGAAGACCCCGCAGGCGTTCAAATCCGTCTGCACCCGCTTCATCGACATCAAGCAGCTGATTGCCAACTATGCAGCGGACAAGTCTGGCGGGGAGGATCCTAGCACCTCCGATGGGGTCGACGAAGACCTGATGGAACTGATCACCGCTGCCTACTCTGAGGCAAAACGTGATGACAAAGGCTTCGCCAAGCTCCAGCAAGTCGGGCAAATTGCAGGCAACCGCTCCAGCTTCGATGTCCGAAATTACGGATTCAAGAGCCTTAGCGAGCTGTTTGGAACCTTGGATAACTTCGCGCTCGAACGTCGAGGCGACAATCAGGTCTATATCAAGCGCCTGCGCTGATTGTTAAAAAGGAGCGTCGGATTGGTCCGACGCCCCTTCCTAAATCGAAGTGAGATGGATCAGCCGCCAATCGTGCCGATCGCTGCCGTGGTCGCGCTCGAAGAGCCACCCTGCTGCATGTCGGAATAGGTCATCCACAGTCTGGCGATCGGTTCGCGCTGACCCTGAATTCTTTCAAACGTGGCCTTGGCCGCGTCATGATTATCCAACGAAACCTGAGCAATGCCCAGCCGCGTCAGCACGCGCTGGGAGTCGACGCCGGCCATACCAAGCGCCTTTTCATAGAACTGCGCGGCCTTGCCGTATTCGCCATAGCTCAGGAATGCGTCGCCAGCTGCAACCACGGTGCGGAGCCCTGCGTCAGCGGCAGATGCATCGCGCTCGAGAGCCGGCAGTTCCGCCCGGTCGCTTTCGATCCGATTGCTCGCTGTCTGGAGTGACTCGTTGAGGAACAAATTGTCCTGGCTGACGACTCCAGAGGCCATACCTTCCTCGATCACGTCCTTGACCTCTTTGGGCAGACGCCGCGCGTCGGCGGATTCGACGTAATAGTCGTAGTCCGATTGGTCCTGCAACGCGCCAACCCGGCGTCCAAGGCGGAACAAATCGAGCAATTCCTGACCCTCAAACTCATTCAGATTGCGAGTGAGGTTGATGGCGTCGCGCCAGTTGGCGTCCGACGGATACTCGGCGACCCAACCCAAGGTGATGTCATACACTTCGGGAACGATCTTGTTGTTGTACGCCACGGTCAAACCGCGACGGTACCAGGCTTCGTCGACTGCCTGCCCGGAGTTCCTTTGCGAAGTAATGGCCGAGGACAGGACGCCCAGCCCTTCCTTGAAGCGGTTCTCCGAAAAATAGCTCTCAGCCAGAGCGACCTGCATGGCTGGACCGTTGACGGTCGGGGTCGAGAAATTGCGATTGATGGCTTCCTGCAGGTAGCCGCGCGCTTTCGAATATTGCTGCTGCCCGTTGGCAAGCTGATAGGCGATAAAGTTAAAACGCCCGATATTCTCGAGCGGAACCTTGCCGCCTGCGATCAGAAGTTCCATGCCCTGCAACTGAAGAGCCTGATCGCTGAGTTTTGCACCTGCATTGTAGAGCAATCCGCCCGCCGCGTTCTTCTCATCGGGCGTTACCGCGAGCGGAACCAGCGCGATGAATTGCGGCTTCAGCGGGGACAGCTCGGCAAACTCATCGTTCACCTTGGTGTTGAGCGGCGTGTAAGCGGCAACAAATTCCTCAGAATATTCTGCCTTGTCCTTCTTCTTCTTTTGCGCGTGCGCTGGCTCAGCCACGAACGTGCCGGATGCGACCATTGCTCCGGTCGCCAAGGCAATTCCAAGCGCCATGCCGGATGCGCGCTTACGCAGGTTGAAACCCTTCATCGAAAACCTCCTGAAATGGGTTGCGCGGGCCGGGGTATGCACCGCATGAACTGTTTCTGTCTGTGCCAATGAACGCACTGCGACAGATTTGCAATTCCGAGTAGCCAAAATGGGCTGAACGGCCTTTGAATGGAATTGTGAACTCATGTTTCACGCGAAATGAGCTTCACCTCGGACCAAGTGTGGAAAAAGCAGATCAAACCCCCGCTTTGTCCCACCCTTCGGTGGCGAAAGCAGCTGCAAGCGCCTAGTTTATCCGACGCATTCAAAGCCCGATAACACACAAGAATTGGCACCGAATTTTGAGCGACGACAGCGAAACTCCGATACCCCTGACGCCGATGGGTGACTTTGAGCGGGTCGACATCGTAGACGAGATGAAGACCAGTTACCTCGATTACGCCATGAGCGTGATCGTATCGCGAGCGCTGCCCGACGTTCGCGATGGCTTGAAGCCGGTCCACCGCCGGATTCTTTACTCGAGCAAGGAGGGCAACTTCGTTGCGGGCCGTCCTTACGTGAAGAGCGCCAAGATCGTTGGCGACGTGATGGGTGACTATCACCCGCATGGCGATTCCGCGATCTACGATGCGCTTGCTCGGATGACGCAGGACTGGTCGATGCGGGTGCCTTTGGTCGATGGCCAAGGGAATTTCGGGTCGATGGATCCCGATCCTCCTGCGTCGATGCGTTACACCGAGGCGCGTCTGGCGCGCGTCGCCGAAACCCTGCTTGACGATCTCGACAAGGACACGATCGATTTCGTCGACAACTATGACGGCCGCAAACAGGAGCCTTCGGTGCTCCCTGCGCGCTTCCCCAACCTGCTGGTCAATGGAGCAGGCGGGATCGCGGTCGGAATGGCGACCAACGTGCCGCCGCACAACTTGGGCGAAGTGATCGATGGTTGCATGGCCTTCATCGAGAATCCGGCGATCACCAGCGAAGAGCTGATCGAGTACATTCCGGGGCCCGATTTTCCCACTGCCCCGCTTATTCTGGGCGCTAGCGGAGCTAAGTCCGCGTACACGACAGGGCGCGGCTCGATCCTGATGCGGTGCCGCCACGAGATCGAAACCAAGCGCGGCGATCGCCAGAGCATCGTCTTCACCTCCATTCCCTACCAGGTTGGTAAGTCGGGATTGGTGGAGAAGATCGCGGAGGCGGCCAAGGACAAGCGCATTGAGGGGATCTCGGACATTCGCGACGAAAGTTCTCGCGAGGGCGTGCGGGTCGTAATCGACCTTAAGCGCGATGCCTCGAGCGACGTCGTACTTAATCAGTTGTGGCGCTATACGCCGGCGCAATCTTCATTTCCCGCAAATATGCTGGCAATCCGCAATGGCCGTCCAGAGACGCTGACGCTTCGGGACATAATCCAGAGCTTCATCGGCTTTCGCGAAGAAGTCATCACCCGACGGACCAAGTTCGAGCTCAACAAGGCACGCGAGCGCGCGCACCTGTTGCTCGGCCTTGTGGTGGCGGTATCCAACCTCGATGAGGTGGTGGCCATCATCCGCGGCGCGGCCAATCCGGCTGAAGCGCGGGCCAGGTTGCTGGCCAAGGAATGGCCGATTGGCGACATCGCGCAGTATATTCGACTGGTCGAAGCGATCGAGCCGAATGCCGAGCAAGACGGCGGTACGTATCGCTTGTCAGAGCGTCAGGTGAAAGCGATCCTCGAGTTGCGCCTCCACCGCCTGACTGCGCTGGGTCGGGACGAGATCGGCGACGAGCTCAAGGAACTCGCGCACAAGATCGAGGGATTCCTCGAGATCCTCGCCGACCGTCGCGTCCTTTACGACGTGATGCGCGAGGAACTGGAAGAAGTCCGCGCGACCTATGCGACCGAGCGCGTTTCCGAGATTGCGCCTGCATGGGACGGGCTGGACGACGAGGATCTGATCGAACGCGACGATATGGTCGTGACGGTCACGGTCGATGGCTACATCAAACGTACTCCGCTTTCGACATTCCGGGCGCAGAACCGCGGAGGCAAAGGCCGCGCCGGCATGTCGACGAAGGACGAAGATGCCATCGCCGAACTGTTCGTCACCTCGACGCACAATCCCGTTCTGTTCTTCTCGACGGCAGGCAAGGTGTATCGTCTGAAGGTCTGGAAACTGCCCGAAGGCGGTCCGGCCACGCGCGGTCGCCCGATCGTCAATTTGCTGCCAGCGCTCGATGACGGTGAGACCATTCGAACGGTCCTTCCGCTGCCGGAAGACGAGGAAGAATGGGGCGCGCTGTCGGTGGTGTTCGCAACGGCCAAGGGCAACGTGAGACGCAACAGCATGGATGCGTTCACCAATATCCCATCGAATGGCAAATTCGCGATGCGGTTCGATGAAGGAAGCGATGACAAACTGATTGGCGTGGCCCTGCTCGATTCCACCGACGACGTGCTGCTTGCATCCCGCCTAGGCAAGGCGATCCGCTTTGCCGCCGAGGACGTCAGGGAGTTCACGTCTCGCACCTCGACCGGGGTGCGCGGCATGAAACTCGCCGAAGGCGACGAAGTTGTTTCTCTGTCCGTGCTGGGAGCTACTGGAACTACCGCAGAGGAACGCGAGCAATATCTCAAGTTCGCGCCGTGGAAAGCTGAAAAGGAAGGCGAACCCGATCTCAGCGCAGAGCGGTTTGCCGAGCTTGGCGAGAAGGAACAGTATATCCTGACTGTCTGCGCCAACGGGTTTGGCAAGGTGTCCTCAGCCTATGAGTATCGTCGCATTGGTCGCGGCGGACAGGGACTGATCAATATCGACAATATCGCTCGCAATGGCCCGGTTGTTGCCAGTTTCCCGGTACAGTCGGGCGAGCAGCTGATGCTGGTGACCGATCAGGCAAAGCTCATCCGGATCGGCCTTGAAAGCTTGCGGGTTCTCGGTCGCAACACGGCCGGGGTCAAACTGTTCGATGTTTCGAAAGGCGAAACGGTGGTCAGCGCAGTCAAGATCGACGAAGCCGCGGAGGATGATGACGCTGAAACGGATACTCCCGATGGCGAAGGCTCACCGGATGGGGGTTCCGACGAGTAGAACCCACTTTGCCTATCCCACCCCGCGCGCTTAAGATGCGCACGCGAAACGGGGAGAATTGCGATAGAGATCGAGCCATCTGGCAGTGTGTGCGGAGCACGGGTAACGGACATCGACCTCGCCCGAGATTTGGGCCCGGAACAGGTGACGGATATCCGTGCCGCTTGGCTCGAGCACAAGGTTCTGGCCTTCGCCGATCAACGCATGGACGACGACGCGCTGGAGCGGTTCACCGTAGCCATGGGTGGGTTTGGCGAAGATCCCTTCTTTGATCCGATTGAGGGTCGCGAGCACATCGCCGCAATCCAGCGCGAGGCGGACGAGACCAGCCCGATCTTTGCCGAGAATTGGCATTCAGACTGGAGCTTCCTGGCGCAACCACCCTCCGGGACTTGTTTGCTCGCTATTGATATCCCGCCGGTGGGCGGAGATACGCTGTTCTCGGACCAAGCAGCAGCCTTCGCCGCGCTACCCGAGCAGAAGAAAGAGCACTTCCGCGGACTTAGAGCAGTGCATTCGGCGTCGAGATGATATGCGCCCGATGGGCTTTACGGTGACAACGACAAGGGCCGTTCCATGGCCATCAAGCCGAGCAAGGCAGCAATGGCCCGGCAATCGCATCCATTGATCAAACCGCACTCAGAGACCGGCGAAGAAGTGCTGTTCTGTAGCTTGAGCTATGTCGTAGGCATTGAAGGGATGAGCGACGAAGAGGCGTTGGCTCTGGTTCTCGAACTCCACCAATGGTGCGAGCGCGACGAGTTTGTGTATCGGCATCGATGGGAGCCGAACATGCTGGTGATGTGGGACAATCGCTGTCTCAACCACAAAGCAACGGGCGGCTACGAAGGATACCGACGCGAGCTTCACCGAACCACCATCCGGGCTGCCGCCTAGCGAGCAGGAGTTTCGCCCCTCAGCGTCTGGACTACCCCCGTCGCGATCATCAGCTGTCCGGCATAATAGACCGGCCAGATCAATATGTCGGGCAACGGGGTCAGGTCGATTGGGCCGATCCTGCTGAAGATCAGCCAGTCGCTGATCACGAACAAGACTGCGCCGAGGCCAACCCGATAGCGTGGGAACCGGCTCATCCATGCGGCAGCGGCCATCGCGCCCAAACCAAGCGCATAGAGCGCGATATCGGCTCGCCCGCTCAACAAATACGATAGGCCTGGGACACCTAGCAGCAGCGCCGCAGCAAACAGTTTCTGGCTCAAGCTCGTCGTCGCCCGGCGATTGCGCAGGTACAGGAATATCGCCACCAAATGCGATGCGAAGAACAGCGATCCGCCGACCGTGAAATCGAGCTCGAGCGCCATATCCGCTGCTGACGACAAGGCCAGAACCATCACGAGGATCATGCCGTCTGGACCACTCGTTCGCCGGAATGCGTAGGCGGCCAGGAGGCCTACCGCGGAGCCTTTGAGCAGGATCAACCAAACTCCACCAATCGGGTTGTTCCAGACAAAGTAATAGGCCGTCGCCGCGACCAGGCTGGCGAGCAGCCACGGACGGTGTTCGATAAGCGCGCGCTTGGGCAACGGATACCTCCCTCTTGCAGCCGCGCTAGCACGCAATTACTTCGCGCTCCATGACAGCCTCGACAACTACCCACGACGTTCACATTATCGGTGGCGGCCTTGCAGGCAGCGAAGCCGCTTGGCAAATCGCACAGCGGGGTGTGAAAGTGCGCCTCTCCGAAATGCGCGGTTCCGGCGAAATGACCCCGGCGCACCAGACTGATGGACTGGCAGAACTGGTCTGTTCCAACAGCTTCCGTTCGGACAATGACGAAACCAACGCAGTGGGGCTTTTGCACCATGAAATGCGAATGCTCGACAGCCTCGTGATGCGCGCCGGGGAAGTAGCCCGGGTGCCTGCTGGCAGCGCCATGGCGGTGGATCGAGACGTGTTTTCCGCGCAAGTTCAAAAGGCTCTGGACGATCATCCGAACGTCACGGTCGTCCGGGAGCGGATCGATCGACTTCCAGATTTCGGTCTCACGATCGTCGCCACGGGGCCGCTGACCGCCCAAACGCTGGCCGAAAGTATCGTCGGTGCGACCGGCGAGGAGCGCCTAGCATTCTTCGATGCCATCGCACCAATCGTCCACCGCGACAGCATCGATATGGACATTGCCTGGGTCCAGTCACGCTGGAACAAGCGTACCGAAGCCTCAAACGAAGATGGCGATTACATCAATTGCCCGATGACAAAGGAGCAGTATCTCGCTTTTCATCAGGGTCTGATCGACGGCGAAAAGACCGAGTTCAAGGAGTGGGAAAAGGACACGCCCTACTTTGATGGCTGTATGCCGATCGAGGTGATGGCGTCCCGCGGTGTGGACACCTTGCGATTCGGACCAATGAAGCCGGTCGGGCTCGACAATCCGCGCGATACAACGCCGGAATTCCCGCAGGGACGCTGGCCGTATGCGGTGGTGCAGCTGCGGCAGGACAACAAGCTCGGCACGCTATGGAATATGGTCGGGTTCCAGACCAAGCTGAAATACGGCGCTCAGGTCGAGCTGTTCCGCACCATACCCGGACTTGAGAATGCCGAATTCGCGCGGCTTGGCGGACTTCACCGCAACACGTTTCTCAACTCGCCGCAGGTGCTCGATCGCCAGCTTCGCCTCACCGCATCGCCGCATGTGCGTTTCGCTGGACAAGTCACTGGGTGCGAAGGGTATGTAGAAAGCGCAGCGATCGGCCTCGTTGCCGGAATGATGACCGCTGCCGAACTCGCTGGTCGAGACTGGCCCCCCATTCCTGCCACGACCGCGATGGGCGCATTGCTCAGTCATATCACGGGCGATGCCGACGCCGAGACGTTTCAACCAATGAATGTGAATTTCGGGCTGTTTCCTCCGCTGCACAACGTCAAGAAGAAGGCGCGGAAGGAAGCCTACACGTCCCGGGCCAAGGGCGACTTGAGGGAATGGATCAACCAAGCCGACGAACCTGTTCCAGCCTGATCAGCAGCGACAGGTCGGCTTTCTTGCTTGGCGCTTCGGCGCAGTGGTGGCGAATTCGGCCGGCGTCAGCTTGCCGTCGTCATTGCCGTCCGCACCATCGAAACGTTTGGCGGTCGTCACCGCCCATTCTTCAAAGGTCAGCAGGTTATTGCCGTCCACGTCCAGCTTCCGGAACGCGTCGGACCGCGAGGACAGCATTTCGTTGCGGGTGATGATCCGGTCACGATCGCGATCGTAACGAAAGAAACGTTTCTCTTCGCGGGTGAGCTCGCTGGCTTCGGGTGGCGCCGGGCCAGTCAAATCTCCGGGATCCGCCACCGGCAATTCATCCGGTGTCTCGGCTATCACTTCGGGTTCGGGAGGTGGTGGAGCATTCAGTTCCACCTGCGCGCGGCCTTGCATCCAAAAAACGCCAACTCCAGCCAATATTAGTCCGAGAAATACTCCAAGAATTGTCTGGCGCATGCCCCTGCCCTCGATTGAATTCTTATCAGGACTTACACCTATTCAGCGCCCGAAGATACCCGCTCGAATTGCCACCAGCGCGGCACTTCGACCTTCCATCATCGGGCGGCCGCCGCGCTTGAGCGAGCGTCGAGCCAAAGCGGTCAAAACTGCCAAGCCTCGCAATTCCCGAGGCAGCCGAAACGACTTTGTCGAATACGAGGAGGCTGCAGTGAGAAACTCGTTCAGTTCTTCCGGTTGCGAGACGCGAGAGGCAGCGTCCGCCAGCACCCAAACTGATGCGGCAGACAAGATAGAGGCAGCATCGGTAGGCGAACCACCTTCGATCAAGGCGGTGAACGGCGCTGCTCGCCCGGCGGTGAATACTTCGATTTCGGACTGACCGATTTGCTCTGCAACGACCAGCACCTCCCAAGCATCCACTAGCTCGATCAGCGTGGCTTCCCCTCCCCCCCATTTGTTCGAGACTCCGTCCAGAACCGCATCGCCATTGGGGCGATCTGACGGAGGTGTTAGAAGCATGTCGCGCCACCATGCGAGACGCATTTGCCCGAGCATCGGTTCCGTGGTTGCCGAAACAATTCGTGCCAAACGGCGATCCAGGCCGAAATATGCCCGCATACGAGCTCGCAAGCGATCAGGCGTATACGCTAGGGCCAAATCCAATTCCGGCGGCAGAACTTCTGTGGTTTCGGCGTTCACGCCCTGCGCGTAGCCCGTTTTCGTCAGGTTTTGTCAACCTGAATGTCCGATCCTGGGACGCATAACCGAATTCCGAGCCCTCAACGGAGCGTTTACTTTCAGTTAACCATGCGCCTTCGTAATACGCTTACCCAACTGCGGTAAGTGCAATCCATGCAATTGTTTTTTCGCGAGTTTTCGCGACAGGATCCTAACAGGGACGTGGAAAGCATGGGTATTCTTGGCTTCTTCCGGCGGCTAGCGTCGGACCCGACAGCTAATACAATCGTGATCTCGGCAGTCGCCATGGTGCCGCTGATCGGTATGGTTGGTGGTGCCGTTGATGCAAGCCGGTATTACATGACCACAACCCGGCTACAGGCCGCGTGCGACGCCGGAGCGCTCGCTGCCCGCCGCGCGATGGATGATGGCGACTTCACCACCGAAGATCAGGCGGTGGGCAATGCCTTCTTCGACCAGAACTATCGTGACGGGCTGTTCGGGCTCGAGGATCGATCGCGGACGTACACCGCCAACAACCAAGGCGTTGTGAACGGCACCGCGACCGGCAAATTGCCGACCAGCCTCATGCACATCTTTGGCTACGACGATTTCGATGTCAGCGTGAACTGTTCTGCCGATATCAACATTGCGAACTCCGACATCATGTTCGTTCTCGACGTGACCGGTTCGATGAACTGTCCGGCCGACAGGAACATTGCTTGCACCAACGGCAACAACAACAACACCGAATTTACAGCGGGCGGTAGCAATGCGTCGCGAATTGGCGCGCTGCGTACGGCTGTGCTCGACTTCTATGACATCGTCGAAGGATCGACTTCGCCGCAGGCGCAGGTGCGCTACGGTTTCGTTCCGTACTCCAGCGGCGTAAATGTTGGCGCCGACATCACGGCCTGGATGGCGGACACCGCCTCCTATGAATCCCGCACCTGGGTTGAAACGACCACGGAAGTGCCAGGCAACGGCGTCGAGATCGGCGACTGGATCCTCGACCGTCAGACCTACGAATACATGCCGCGCGATCCCGATAATTTCGGCGGTGGCATCTGGATCTCGCACTATCAGTGGCGCAATTACTGGTACAATTCGAACTACGCCGATGGTTCGGCCCGCGACAAATGTCTGCGTATGGAAGGCCAGGATTATCTGGTCGGCAACGAGCTGTGGCGCGTTACGCGAGCACAATACTGGCTCAACGTCTGGAACGGCTATGGTGCCAGCACGCCTTGGCGGGCGGCCTGTGTCGGGAACATCGACAAATATCGCCAGGCCGATGAAGATGACGTGGAAGAAGATGAAACGATCACGGTCGCTCAGTGGTCCTACCGCGAGCGCGACTTCGATGTGTCCAACTTCTACAGCGGCGGCAATGTCATAACCGACACAGGCGCCGGCGGTTCGAACGTTTCGCACAGCTGGAGCGGTTGTATCGAAGAGGCTTCGACAGTAGCCGAGGCGTCGTTCAATCCCGTTCCAAACGGGGCCAACGATCTCAATATCGACCTCGTTCCGTCAACGGATGACGAGCGGTGGAAACCGGCCCTACCAGGTGCGGTCTACTATCGTCACACCAATAGCGGCAGCGTCTGGGACACCAGCACTTGGCTTTATGACCCGGTCGAGACGACCGAAGACCTGAGCAATGTGCAGGCCAGCGGTGCAGCCGTCTGCCCTGTCGCTGCTCGACGCCTCGATGCGGACATGACACGCGGCGAAGTGCAGTCCTACGTCAATAGCCTGAATGCTTCGGGTGCAACCTATCACGATTTTGGCATGATCTGGGGCGCTCGCTACATCTCGCCGGATGGCATCTTCTCGGCTGCGAACTCGACCGCTCCGAATGGTGACGCCATCGCCCGCCACATCATCTTCATGACCGATGGTACGCAGGCGACCGAGCGCTGGGTCTATGGCCTCTATGGCATCGAGTACTGGGACCGACGCGTTACCAGCGACGGCACGTCGACGCAGATGGCTTCGCGCCACGCTGAGCGTTTCCAGGCTGCCTGCCGGGCTGCGCGCAACAAGAACATCTCGGTGTGGGTGGTCGCCTTTGGTACAACCTTGACGTCCAACCTCACCGACTGCGCGACCTCTGGCCGTGCGTTCGAAGCGGACAATGCCGAGGAACTGGCCGACACCTTCAAGGAGATCGCCGAGAAGATCGCCGATCTGAGGCTGACAGAATGATTGGGGCTCTCATGATGAAGCGTCTGAGGAGTGATGAGAGCGGCGCGACCTTGACCGAATTCGGTCTGGTCGCACCGATCCTGATCCTCATGTTGATGGGCATCTTTGACATGGCCCACTCGCAGTACACTGCCGCGCAGATCAACGGCGCGATGCAGAAGGCGGGTCGCGACTTGACGCTCGAATCCGCTGGGAGCCAGCAGGCGAATATCGACCAGCGCGTGATTGATCAGATCAAGACCGTCGTTCCCAACAATGCTACCGTCACACTCGAAAAGCTCTCGCATTTCGACTTCAGCGACGTGGGTGAGGCGGAAGATTTCACCGACGAAGCGCCTCTGGATGGCATTTGCAACAATGGCGAAGTGTTCGAAGATTCGAATGGCAATGGGCAGTGGGACGCCAATCGCGGTCAATCCGGGATTGGCGGAGCTCGCGACGCCGTACTCTATGAAGCCACGGTTGAATGGAAACGGCTGTTCCCGGTCGCCGGTCTGATCGGCATGAGCGAGAACATGACGCTCAAGGCCTCGACCGTGCTCCGCAACCAGCCTTACGACCAACAGAACCGCACTATAACGGTTGGAAACTGTCCATGATTACCGCACTTAAGAAAGCCGCTGCACCTGTCGCTCGGCGCGCTCGCCGGCTGCGCTCTCTCCCCGGCGCCAAGTCAGGCGTGGCGATGGTAGAATTCGCTTTCACGGCACCGATTGTGCTGTCGCTCGGCATGCTCGGCTCTGAAACGGCCTATTATGCTATCACCCACATGCAGGTGAGCCAGGTTGCGATGCAGATTGCCGACAACGCCTCTCGCGTCGGTGAGCAGGATGTGCTGGTTGCCCGGCGCGTGTTCGAAGACGATATCAACCAGGTGTTCGTTGGCGGTGAGAAGCTCGGCGAAGGCATCGAGATTTATGAACGTGGTCGGGTGATCCTTTCAAGTCTCGAACAGAACGCTGACGGTGGACAGTGGATTCACTGGCAACGCTGCCGCGGCGCCAAGAACTTCACGTCGAGTTATGGCACCCAGGGTACCGGCGAATTCGGTACGGCCTTTCAAGGCATGGGAGAGCCAGGCAAGGAAATCACAGCCAGCCCCGGCACTGCCGTGATGTTTGTCGAGATATCTTACGATTACGAAGCGCTTACTCCATTCGACTTCCTCGACGGTGAAACGCTGACCTACACCGCCGCATTCAACATTCGAGATTCGCGCGATCTCACCCAGCTCTACCCCTCGCAATCAGGGCAGAACTCGGCGAATTGCAGTACGTTCTCGGCGGATCGTCCGTAAGCGAAGGGCCAAACGAAGCGGCCCTCCCTACCATCAGACGTAGCAGACCTTTCTGACCGCATCGGCGATCCGCTGTGCGTCGATCAGAGCCATTTGCTCAAGGTTTGCAGCATAGGGAAGCGGTACGTCTTCGTTGCAGACCCTCAGGACGGGCGCATCGAGATCGTCGAATCCTTCCTCCATGCAGATCGCCTGGATTTCGCTCGCGATTGAGCAGGTCGGCCAACCCTCTTCCGCGACAACCAGACGGTTGGTCTTGCCGAGGCTCGCCAGAATTGCGTTCTTGTCGAGCGGGCGCAGTGTCCGCAGGTCGATCACTTCAGCGTCGATACCCTCGCCAGCCAGCGTTTCGGCCGCTTCAAGCGCAAGGCCTACGCCGATCGAGTAGCTGACAATTGTGACGTCAGCCCCTTGGCGCATGATCCGTGCCTTGCCGATGGGCAGAACGTGATCGTCAAGATCAGGCACGTCGAAGCTGCGACCGTAGACTAGTTCATTTTCGAGGAAGACCACCGGGTCTTCACTCCGGATCGCTGCTTTCATCAGACCTTTTGCATCCGCGCTATCGTACGGCGCGATGACAATCAGGCCTGGGACGCTGGCGTACCACGGGCCATAGTTCTGGCTGTGCTGCGCTGCGACGCGACTTGCAGCTCCATTGGGACCACGGAATACGACCGGGCAGCGCATCTGGCCGCCGGACATGTAGTTGGTCTTGGCCGCCGAGTTCACGATGTGGTCGATTGCCTGCATCGCGAAGTTGAAGGTCATGAATTCGACGATCGGACGAAGACCGCCCATTGCCGCACCGGTGCCTACTCCCGCAAAACCATATTCGGTGATCGGCGTATCGATCACGCGCTTGGGACCAAATTCGTCGAGCAGACCCTGCGTGACCTTGTAGGCGCCCTGATACTCGGCGACTTCCTCACCCATCACGAACACGCGCGGATCGCGGCGCATTTCCTCAGCCATTCCGTCGCGCAAAGCTTCGCGGACCGAGATGCTGGTGAAGCTGGTGCCCTCGGGGATCTCGGGGTCGTTGGCAGGCGCGGAGGGTGCCGGTTTTCCAGCAGAAGGTGCTGACGCCGGAACTGGTGCCGGTTCGGGTGCAGATGCTGGAGTAGGAGTAGGAGCCTCCTCCCCTTCCCCATCTAGCATG
>CAZJZO010000014.1:0-48010 GCA_964550495.1 uncultured Porphyrobacter sp.
GTCTGTGGAAGACCTCTTCTCTTAGCCGGCGTTGTTACAAAAGCGATTTAGCAATCTCCGCTTCTCGTAGTACACCCATCGTCTATCCTCTAAGACTTTGAATACAACGCCCCCGGAAATTTGATTGGCGCACGTTCAAACTATCTTGAGCATACGTACCTTTTTGGAATTACTCGCAGAATAACAAGTGCTAGAGCAGCATTGGTCGTTCGACAAACTTTGCCTCAATAATTCAACAATTCAAGCGCATAATGACCCGGATTGGGTCAAAAAGGACTTTTCGAATCAAGTGACTACGTATCAAATGAAATAGCTGAATAGTAGTAGTCATCTAATCGAATTGTCTCAGGTGCGTATTGTGGGATTTCAAAAGGCCAACATATTTGATTCCCCTTCGGAGGAGATGATCGCCCACGGTGGCAATGGTCTTCTAGCGGTCTCTCGCATATTTACTGCCAAAGATGTCTCCGGCGCGTGCAACTTCGTTGACTTCACTGTTATTCCAGAAGGCGCGTCGATCGGACCGCATTCGCATGAGCTGGATGAAGAAGAATACTATCTTATCCTGGAGGGTTCCGGGAGAATGTCGCTCGATGGAGAGACGTTTGAAGTCGCCAAGGGCGATCTTATCAGAAACAGACCCGGCGGAACCCATTGGCTCGAAAACAATGGCCGTGAGCCCATTCAGCTTTTCGTTTTCGAGCTTGGACTTCACGGAGAATGAGCGATTATGCCGCCGTTGTCGACATGGGTGGAACCAATGTCAGAATTGGGCGGTTCGATCTCGAAAGCAACGAAATTTCGAGCATCGAATCGAGGTCATCCGCTTTCCCGGAATTGGCCGTAGACGACCTTGGTGAGGACGAGCTGGCGTCGACAATCGCCGGTTCGATAAGCCGGGTTCTCCATGACGGCGGTTTGGCCAAGCCAGCGGCCATAGGGGTCGCCTTCGCTGGCCCCGTTGACGCGCAGTCGCGGATCCTGAGCGCTCCTACGATCTTGTTCGATCGCGTCACGAAACCGCTGCCCATTGGGGAGCATTTCCAGCGTATCTGGCCAAGGTCTCAAGTCGCCATCTTGAATGACGTGTCGGCTGCGGGGTACCGGCATGTATTCGAGCATGGTCATACCGATTTCTGCATCATCACCGTTAGTTCGGGAATTGGGAACAAGGTTTTTCTCGCCGGTGAACCGGTAGTTGGGCCTTCGGGCAAGGGTGGAGAAATAGGACACTTGCGTGTCGATTTCTCATCCGCCGCGCCGCTGTGCGATTGCGGGTTTCCGGGGCATTTGGGCAGCATTTCTTCTGGCCGCGGCACCTTGGCGATAGCGGCTTCGATCTGCGCACGCGCCGACAATAGTCGTTCTGCCCTGCCTCGGAATTCGGAGCTCACCAATGAAGCTCTCGCGGCGGCCTTTCGGGCCGGCGATCCCCTGGCTCATGAAATAATCGACGAAGCGGCGCGACCGCTCGGCCATGCGATGGCGAGCATTCACATGTCTCTCGGAATCGAGAGGTTTATCATCATGGGCGGCTTCGCTGCCGCTTGCGGTGAAGAATACTGCGACGTTCTGGCAAGGAATGCCCAAGCCGCATGCGCCGGAGCACTTGAAAGTGATTGGTCAGAGATGATCGAACTCGATGGAGACGACCATTCCGGCCTCATCGGCGCAGGTTACTTTTTGAAGAAGCGCATAGGAAGGGCTTAGATTTATGACTGAGTCGGCCGCACAAACCGTCGCTCGCTACGACTATGCATACCAATTGGAAGGGGCACGACAGGCACTTTCCGAGAAGATCGATGGAATGCTCGAAAAGGGCGACTATGTCCTTGGCGGCGAAGTTAAGCGATTTGAAGAGGATTTCGGCCGTTATTTGGGCGTTGCGCATACGCTTGGCGTCAACAGCGGAACAGATGCACTTATTCTTGGATTGCGAGCGTTGGGAATTGGTCCCGGCGATGAGGTCATCACGCAAGCCAACACGTTTCATGCAACCGTAGCGGCAATCATCGTGGTCGGAGCAACTCCAGTATTGGTCGATGCTGATGAGACCACCTTCCTTATGGATTGCAGCCAGCTCTCCGGCGCAGTTACTCCGCGCACTAAGGCCATAATTCCCGTCCATCTTTTTGGGAAGCCGACCGACATGACGCCGATCGAAACGGTGGCGAGCGAGCATGGCCTTGCAGTGGTCGAAGATGCTGCTCAAGCTCATGGTGCAAGTATCGACGGCCGAATGACTGGAGCGGTTGGCACAATCGGCTGTTTCAGTTTCCACCCAAGCAAGAATCTTGCCGCCGCTGGAGACGCGGGCGCTGTCGTGACCAACGACGATGCAATCGCGGAGAGAATCCGTTCCCTCAGGTCACTCGGGCAGAGCGCCCAAAACGAGCACATCTATGTCGGCCTGAACAGCAAGCTTGATGCAATTCAGGCGGTCGTGCTGCAACACAAGCTCAAGATGCTCGACGTCTGGAATGATCAACGCATTGAAATCGCGAGTGAGTTCCGGGATGGTTTGGCCGACCTCCCGGTCTTCTTTCAGGATCCTGGAGGTGCGAACGAAAAGCACGTGTATCATCTTTTTCAGGTCGGTTGCGACGCACGGGATGATCTGCTCGAGCATCTCGCGCAGGCTGGCATAGACGCTACCGTCCGCTATCCGACGCCCATTCATCTGCAAAAGGCATTCGAAGACCAGGGATGGTCAAAAGGGCAATTCCCAACCGCTGAGCGATTGGCTCGATCATTGTTATGCCTGCCAATCCGTCCGGGTATGCCAAGAGGAGAGCGGACCCGCGTCATTCAGGCAATTCGACTCTTCTTTGGCAAGTAGGAAGATGAAGAAGCTAGCAATCATCGGCGGAAGCAGTCCTTTCACGACGTCGCTCATTTGCGAGCTTGAGAGAGTCGCGGCGGAGTTGCCGCCTTTGCATCTGGCGCTGCACGGTCGCAACAATCGAAATCTGGTCGTAGTCGCCGAGTTCGCCCGCATCAAACTTGGCCGATTTGGCTGGGAAACAACGTTTTCGAACAGCCTCGAAGAAATCCTGAGCGGTGCGGAAATCGTGATCCATCAGGCGCGATACGGCGGCATGAAACTACGTCAGGATTGCGAGGTGTTCTGTGCAGAGAATGACGTTCTGGCGGATGAGACTCTCGGCCCTGCAGCTCTGATCAGTTGTCTCAAGCTCCGAAATCAATTGGAAAACACAAACGATGCTCTGGTCAGCTACTGCCCGGACGCCGTCATTCTGAATCTCACGAACCCGCTCAGCATTGTCACTGCTCTAATGTCGAGGCGACTGGAGCTTGTGTTCGGACTCTGCGAACTTCCGGTGCATACTCTGAACCTTGTTGCCGACACATTCGAAGTGGAATCGAATGAGATCGAGTTCGACTACATTGGGCTCAACCATCGAGGATTCTTCTCGAGAATAGAGCACAACGGAACCGATTTGCTGGACGCGATTGGAGCGCAGCCGCCAAGTTTCCAGATCGGTGGGATTGATGCGGCGACCGTGAAGCAATTGGGCGCACTGCCGACCAAGTACTTCGGACTGTTTCAGAACCAAACCAGCCGGGCCAAGCCACGAGCACAAAAGCTGACAGCGCTCGCTGAGGAAATCATCCAGCAGATCGAAATGAATCCATACGAGACCCCTCCGGCCTTGGGTGATCGGGATACGTCTTGGTACGAAGAGGCGGTTGTTCCTGTAATAACAACGCTTTGTGGCGACACCCCGCGCGAACATTGTGTCAATGTGCTTTCTTCTGAGGGAATCGTGGTTGAGCTTTTCGGGGAAGTCGACGGACAACGGGTGGCGGCAAGAAAGCGGAGCGCCGCACCTCAAAGCATGGTCCGGGATTGGTGTGATTGCTTCGAGAAACATGAAACCAGGTTCCTCGCTGCGATCCTGGAACCAAGCTACGAAAATATACTGGAAACGGTAGCAGCGGATCCGACCATCGAGCGAAGAAAATCACGAACCCTCGCAGACAAGATCTATCGAATGGTCGAAGGCGACCTGATTGCCGCGGAACCGGAATTTGGCTGTGACCGGTCTTAGAGCAGCGATCGTAGGATGCGGCAGAATGGGTCGGATCAGGGCTGCCGCGTGCCAAAGAGCAGGAGTTGATGTCCGGTTGATCGCGGATGAAAATCCAGCCGCCACACAGCCAATGTTGGAAGAGTTTGGCCAGCCAGACATCTGGGATCCCGAGACGCCCTTCCCATGGGCCGAAATTGACCTGATTTTTGTCTGCACGCCACCGACCTCGCGCGGGCTGCTGGAGGAGCAAGCCGTCGCCAATGATGTGCCGTTCTTCGTCGAAAAACCGATTGCGCTGCATTCGTCGCAACTTGAGAACTTAAGGTCTGCGCTAGCCACTCGACCTGTTGTCAATGCAGTTGGGTACATGAACCGGTATCGCGCAAGTGTTCAACGGCTCAAGACAAGCATCGAAGCAGATCGAACCATCGCGATGTCCGCGCAGTGGACGAACAGCACCTACAAGGTTCCATGGTGGGGAGATAAGCGGAGTTCCGGCGGACCTGTGAATGAACAGGCCACGCACTTTGTCGACCTTGCCCGGTTTCTATTTGGAGAGATCGCCGCTGTTTCAGCCTTGACGCAGCCTCACTACGAGCACCGGGATCTGGTTGGAACTGCCGCCATAAACCTGCAGTTCGCAAACGGGCTGGTCGGCTCAATGCTTTACAGTTGCCAGGCTGAGTACAAGTCGATCGCATTCCGCGCTCAAACCATGAATGACGAGCATCTCCTTGAGGGCTGGGAGTTGGCTGACCGGAACGAGCGGCATCATAGCGGCAACAAGAATGAGATATTCGAAATTGAAACAAACGCGTTCGTCGATGCGGTCTTGGGAGAGCAGGACAAGGTCTTGTCCGATGTTGCGGACGCCATTCATACACAGGTGGTGATGGACTCTATCGCAGAAGCCATCTCCAGCGGCGAAGTGGTGTTGGTCCCATCAGTCGAGGCGGACGATTGACCAATTCGCCGCCTTGCGAGGCGGGCACCGGTGTCGGACCGCAAGCATGGGTCTTGGTCGCCAAAGGAAAAATGGCGAAACGCCAAGTCGATCCCGGCTCAATTGCTTCGTTCCCCAGTCAGCTTCGAGTCTGCCCGAAATTTGTCGGCATCTGCTCGGCAGACTTGCGAGAATTTCAGGGGAAGCGTTCAGGTAGGCGTCTGTTTGGACATGAGCTTGTCGGCCAGATCGCCGGCAAGCGGGACTGTCCGGGCTATGAGATTGGCGATTGGGTGACGCTCAATCCCAACATAGACGTCTTTCGAACGTCCGGATTCGCGCAGCTGATTTGTAGTGGTTCGAAGAGTCCCGAACAGTTGGCTCGTGCATGGCCTCGGCTTGATCCCATGACCGTCTCCCCCAACATGGTGTTCATTGAACCCTTGGCTGTCGCGATTCATTGCGCAACTTTGATCCCGCCCCACACTTCCCGGTCCGGCCGGGTTCTTGTCATCGGTGCTGGATTTTTCGGAACCCTGATCGCTCTGGCATGCCATCACTTCGGGCTACATACGACCATCACCAATAGGTCGGCGGGACGGCTGAGGTTTCTCGAAGAGCGAGGCTTCGGCCAACAACTGGAGATTCGGCCATTCGATGCGGTGCAGAGCCACTATGAGGTGGTGGTTCTGGCCACTGCGTCGCTCGATCAAGCGGCCCTGGACACAGCATTTCACTGCTCGGCCGAACAAGCCACGATCGTGATATTCTCCGGCACAAAGCCCGGTCTCACATGCTCAAAAACAGGTGCAGAGATCGATACGGTCAGAACGCAAGAATTGCTGTCAGATGTGAAAGCAGTGGGGAAGTCCCTGAAGTTACAAGGTAGTTACGGCGCAACCAGCTCCGATTTTTCTAGCGCAGAAGCGATGCTTTGTGACGAGGAGTTCGCTGCCAAATTGCAGAAAATTGTCGTGGGGACCGTTCCTTTTGACCAGTTGGGTGAGTTCTTCGAAACGGTTGATCGGCAAGGCACCCTTGGAAAGATGCTCTTGGATCTCAAGCATGATCTTCGCGCCAAGTCCGGCGAACACCACGCATGAAAGTGGCGGCCGTTATCTTTGATATGGACGGATTGCTCCTGGATACAGAGCGCGTTGGATTCGATGCGTCGGTCTATGCGTGCAAGGAGCTGGGCTATCGAATGGATCTGGCCTTCTTTCGGACCACGATCGGATTTCCCGAGGAAGTCAACGATGTCTCGTTGGTCAAGCATTTTGGGAATGGTTTTCTAGTTAGCGAGTATCACAGACACAGATTGTCTTACTTGAAGCGGGAGCTTGGGGCTGGCATCCCACTAAAGAAGGGGGCCATTCAATTGATCGACCACCTCAGCTCTCGGAAGATCAAAAAGGGCGTCGCAACTTCATCCAGGCGACGCGACGCGTTGCACTGTTTGCGCAGCGCCGGCGTACTTGATTGTTTCGACTGTTTGGTAACCCGCTCGGACGTTCGGAACGGTAAGCCTCATCCGGAAACCTACGTGCAAGCCACTGATCGGCTGGAGCTTGCTCCGGAATGCTGTCTTGCACTGGAAGATTCCGAGACAGGCGCACGCGCTGCCTTGTCCGCTGGAATTCGAACCATCCTGATCCCCGACATGAAAGAGCCAGAACAAGAATTGGTCGATCAGTGTTTGGACACCGTAGCGAGCCTGCAGTTCTTGTACGAAAATCGCGCTTGTTACGATCTCTAGCCGAACTGAGTTCTGTGCCGTTCAATCCGATCAGCCGACCTGCGCGGCGCTAGCGAGATCGGGGCGGGGCAATGGCGGGCCTGGCTGGTGGTAAACAAGCGCGGACAGACCAAGCCATGTCGTGAACATCACGAGGTATGGCCAGCGGCGGGGCCATAGCGAGGCCACAAGCATCGTAGCCGCCGCAGTGCCACTCAAGGCAATCAAGGCTGAACTGGCCGCGAGAATCCCAGTGCCGGTGAACGCCGTCTGGATTGCCATGGTGGCCCATTGCGCAGGCAGCAGGGCCAGCAACCAATCGGGAAGCGTGTCCGGCCGCGCGACGGCTGTCAAAACGATAGCAGCTTCGCCGGCGACCACTGCGATGGCGATCCACCAACCTTTGCCGGGTGAAGAGCGGGCGAACAAAGCACCTCGAGCGGCAAAACTGAAGCTGGCGACAAGAAAGGCCAGCGTGGTTGAAAGCGGGTTGGACAGGGATGGCATGCCGAGTGCACGCGCGAACAGCAAGAGGCCGGCGCCGGTCAGGAGGGCAAGGAGGATGCCGATCCACAATCGTCCGGCGGCGGCCGCTGCAATCATCCCAGACCCCATCAGCGCTACTGCCAAAATCGGACCGCCAACCCAGACCAGCGGAGCGGGAGCGTCGGCGAGCAACAGCATGGCCAAGGCGGGCGCAACAACCCCGGCCAGCGCTACGCACAGCCACGCCAGAATAGGCCAGGTAAGCGGCTGATCTTCCTGCGAGGACTCCATCGGACTGACTGTGGTTGATACGCCTTACGTTGTCGAGCGGGAGCCAGCTGTGGTCCCCGTCTTCGCGTGGGTGGCTCGCGTAGACGACCGATATTGCCATCCTGCCACATTTTCGGATTCACTGGGACTGTTGAATGCACTACGCGGCTGTGGAAGCGCGCTCGCGTCTCGTCTAATCATCGCGCCGAGACTAACACATTGAGGAGACATCATGCTGCGCCAGGCCTTCGCCGCACTTGCCGCCCTTTCCGCTTTCTCCGCACCTGCCTTGGCCGAGCCGGTCGAGTACTTTCAGGTAGCGGGTGTGGAGTATGACGAGAGCGTACCGGCTTTCGAAGACTTTGCCGGCTACGAAATCGGCGAGCGCCCAGTGCGATATGGCGACATGATCGCCTATTTGCGTGCCTTGGCTGAGATCTCCGACCGGGTCAGTGTCGAGACGATCGGCTATTCTCACGAGCGACGCCCGATCCTGACTTTCACCGTCACCAGTCCTGGCAATCAGGCGAATCTGGAAAGCATTCGCCAAACCCATCTTGCGCGGCTGAAAGGAGACGCTGCTCCGGACTCCGCACCGATGGTGCTGTGGATGAATTTCGGGGTGCACGGAGCGGAGACTTCGGGGATGGAGGCTGCAATTCCTGCGCTCTATCACCACGCTGCAGCGCAGGGTACTCAGATCGAGGCTCAGTTGAATGACGCGGTTCTGATTTTCACCGTCGCATTCAACCCTGATGGACATGCCCGCCGCATCGATCATGTCGAGACGTTTTGGTCGTATGGCGACAATACCGACATCAACGATGCGGCGCACAATCTCTGGATCGAGGCGCGGACGAACCACTATTGGTTCGATCTCAACCGGCAATGGCTGCTGCTTACTCAACCGGAAAGCCAGGCATGGATCCGCAAATGGCATGAGTGGAAGCCCATGCTGTCGGTGGATTATCATGAGATGGGATCGTCCTCGCCATACTACTTCCACCCCGGCGAGGAACTGCGACGCAATCCGTTGATCCCGGAGCGTGCCCGTGAGCTGACGTTCGGCATCGCAGAGCGACACGCGGCATTTCTCGATAGCGAAGCGCGGCTCTACACAACCGAAGAGGGCTTCGACAATTTCTATATCGGCAAGGGCTCGACCTATCCGCAGATCAATGGAGCGCTCGGCATCCTGTTCGAGGCGGGTGCAGCGCGCGGTGGCGCGGTCGAGACCGAGCGCGGATTGGTCACAACCGCTGACAATGTCCGCACTCAATTCCGCACCTCGCTGACTTCGATCCAAGGAGCGCTCGAGCAGCGTGCGGAGATCACTGCCTATCAGCGCGACTTCTTCGCCGAGAATGCGCGGCAGGCAAATCTCGGCGGGCGGACTGGCTGGGTTTTCACAGCAAAGGGCGATCCGGAGCGCGCTGCGCGCTTTGTCAGGCTGCTCAACATGCACGACATAGAGGTTTCGCGTCTTACGGCCGACCTGACCGTGGGAGGACGGACCTACACCGCCGGGACCAGCTATTACGTGCCGACCGCGCAAACCAACAACCGCATGATCCGGGGAATTTTCGAACGTTTCACCGAGTTCGAGGAGAACATCTTTTATGATGTTTCCGGCTGGACCCTCCCGCTCGCCTACGACCTGGAATACGATGCGGTGCGCCGATCCGTTGGTAGTACGGAACCAGCCGATGGTTCATTCCGGAGCGCTGCCGCACCGGATCGAGCAACCTATGGCTATGTCTTCGACTGGTCGCACACCTATGCTCCGCGCGCGCTGAACCGGATTTTGTCGAGTGATGTGATGGCTCGCGCAGCCATGGAGGAGACCGTCGTCCCTACGATTTCGGGCAATATCGAACTGGGACGTGGCGCAATCTTCGTGCCGTTTGCGCGGCAGGAAGCCGCGAACGAGGAAATTCATGCCATCATGGAATCGATTGCGGCCGAAGACGGCGTGCCGGTCTTTGCTGCGACATCGGGCCTTACTCCAATCACTGGAAAAGATCTGGGTGCGGCAAACGTCTTCCGAATTCTGAAAACACCGCGCGTGCTGCTCGCTTATGATGGTGGGCTATCCCGCTATGACGTAGGCGAGGTGTGGTGGACGCTCGACTATCGTCACCGAATGCCGGTTACGCTGGTGCTGAAGGACGATCTGGGAGATCTCGACTGGCGCGAATACACCCATTTGGTGTTGGTCGGCGGCAACGCCAAGCTCGACGACAAACTGACCGAGGCGGTGCGCGGCTGGGTCGAGCAGGGCGGCACACTGATTGCGACCCGTGACGCAGCCGAATGGGCGCAAGATGCAATCCTGAAGAACAAACAGGATGAGGCGGCGAAGGAAGGCGCAGAAGAAAGTCCGGCGAAGGCAGAAGAGGAGACAGGCTCCGATTCCGAGGATGGCCCCAAGCGCCTAGACTTTTCCGAACTAAGAGTGCGCGATGCCGAACATGTGATCGGCGGAGCGATCTTTGCGACCGATCTCGATACAAGCCATCCGCTCGGATTCGGATTTGCGGATCGCAATCTGCCGGTCCATCGCAACCGAAGCTTCACATTGAAGCGCCCGGAGGACAATCCGTATGCGGTGCCGGTCCAATATGCAGACGAACCGCTTCTGACCGGATACGCATCCGAGCGCAGGCAGGAGGAAATCGCCGGTACCCCGTCGGTGGTAGCCCAACGCATGGACCGCGGCGCGGTGATCCTTATGGCCGACAACCCCGTCTTCCGTGGCACTTTTCCGGGCAGCGAAAAACTGCTCATGAATGCAATCTTCTTCTCAGACCTCATCGACCGGCCGCGAGGCGACTACGAAGACGAAGAACAGGAGTAATGGACCCGACAGAATCTCGCGGAGTTGCTCTCCTGATTCCTGGACCCACCTGGCAGGCTCAGATCTCCAGCCGGATGCCGACGGTAACATGGCGGCCTGGTTCATTGTTTCCTGATCCGTGGGCGCGATAGGCTTCGTTGAGGAGATTGTTGAGAGCGAGCGATACAGCCAGTCTTTCACCGAACCGGATTCCTGAGCGAACGTTGAGCAGAGCGTAGCCCGGCGTCCCGTTCGGAGGGATGCGCTCGACATCCAGCAGATCGCCGCCGCTGAGGTCGCTGGCGCGGTCGGTCAATGTCAACTCGCCGACGGCCCATATGTCGCTGCGCTCCCAGGCAAACCGAACGTTGCTTGTGAGCGGCTGGATGCGGCTGATCGGCTCTTCGACCGGACCACCGAGTGTTGGAGCTGTCAGTCGCCCCCTCAGCCAGGTTGCGTTCCACGAGAGCGCAAAGCCACTTCCAAGATCGGTCCCCAACGATACCTCGATTCCGCTTACGCGCCCTGCCGCCGCGTTGCGCCTGGCGACCTCGATCAAGCCGTCACGAATGCGACCTGTCGGAACGGTTGCGATATAGTCGTTCAGCCTGGTCGTGTAGGCATTGAGCCCAAGGTCCAGCGCGCCCATTTCGCCGCGATACCCCAATTCGAAAGTGTCGAAAGTCTCGGGTTCCAGGGTCAGACTTGCCACTTCGATTTCGTTCGTGCGGCTGCGTCCGAAGCGGCTGACATCGGCGATGTTGGGCGCGCGAAACGAACGGCTGAATCCTAGCCAGACGGTATGCCCCTCGGCCGCGTAGGACGTCCGGATCGAGCCCGAGAGATCTGACCACTCTTGACTTAGTGAGCGCGGGTTTCCCGACACTGGGTCGGCAAATCGTCCAATCGAGGATTGGATCAGTGAAAGTCGCACGCCCGCTTCCAGAGTCATACGCTCGGAAAGGTCGATCACACCGCGTACGAACATTCCCGACTGATCGTAGCGCGCATCGGTGCCAACCGGTCCCTGCAAGCGAACGATTGAAGCACCACCCGCCGGGTCGGTATCCGTACGCGCGCTGTCGACCTGTTCTCGGCTGAGGTCGAAGCCATAGGTCCAGTCGATCCCGCCGATCGCCGCGGTCGCGATGGCACTCGCTGCGAACAGATCGGACACGAAGGATTGATCGATCACGTCGCCATTGGCCCTGACGCGGCGCTCTTCTTCCTTGCGCGACTGGTATGACCAAGTCACTTCCAGTGATTTCATCCAAGCCCGGTCGCTCGCGCCCCGAATCTTCAGATAGCTCAGTCCTCGCGCGTGGTCCTTGTCGCGCTGCAAGTCGCTTCCGCTTCGCGTGCCTGCAAAGGGGACCGAAAAAACGGTCGAGTGCGTTCGCGGTACATCGTCCTGCCAAAGGCTTTGGTGGTTGATTGTCGCCGTCCAATTGGGCGCCAAAGCGAGATCGAGCCGCGCATCGAACGCGTTCTCGCTGTAGCCGGTATTGAGTAAACGTCCCAAGCGAGCAGCGCGAACATCTCCGTATTCCCTAACCGTCAGCCCGCCGCGAAATCCCCATTGACCGCCTTCACCGAGCTCCACCGCCGTGCGCGAGACCAGGCTACGGTCACCGCTCGAAGCACGGACGGTCTGGTCACCGCCAAGGTACCTGCCCGTACGATCGAGGACGCCGGTTCCTCGGGTGGTAAGGTTGAGAACGCCGCCCACCGCTTCGCTGCCGAACAGCGCCGAAGACGGCCCAGCGACCAACTCGATCTGGTCGATCGTGAAAGTGTCGATCTGGGCGAAGTATTCATTTGCCCCGTCGCGAAAGGTCGCATTGTTGTAGCGCACACCGTCAATGACCAGCAGTGTGCGGTTGCCGGTGAACCCGCGGATATATGGCGAACCGTGACCGGACGCTGTCTTTTGGACAAGCACACCGGGAAGCAGGTTCAAGGCTTCCGGCACTGTTCGAGGCAGTTCGCGCTCGATTTCTTCCTGGCCGATGACGCTGATCGCATAGGGTTGATCGTCGAGGACTTCGCCTGACCGCGTGCCGGTTATGACGATCCTTTCGCGATCGTGAGACTGTGGCTCGGCCAGATCGTCGCAATTGACCTTCGCATTGACGGGAATAGCCAATGGTATGGCCGCAATGGCCACGAATACTCGGACTGTCTTCACATCGGTCTAGCGCCGGAGCTGCCTCCTATTGCGGCCAGGTAGGCACGCCGCTGCCAGGCGTGTAGGGAGCGCCCAATCCTTCCAGTTCGGATTCGAGCGCCGTCAAACGCGCTTCCACGTCACGCAGCTGAGTGAGCACACCTGCGAATTCGCGTTTGGCAATCTCGAGTGCGCTCTGGTCCGAACCCGTCGTTGGCGATTGGTGCGACCAGCCCCAGCCTCGAATCTGACCGATCCGGGCTAGGATCGAGAATGGCACAGGCTCGTTGCGGCTGCTGACTGTGCGATCACCCCGTAACGCGACGTCGGCTTCATCAAGGATCGCCTCGATCTGCTGCATCCGCGCGCGCTGTGCATCATTGCGGGTCTCGAGCGCTTCGACAGCGACTTTGAGGTGAGCAAGGCGGTTGCGCATTTCGCTTGAGGAAGCGTTTGCCCCTGAGACTGCACGGGCCAGATCGGCTGTTTCTTTCTGGAAGGCGAGCACCGCTGCACGGTCTTCCGCAATCTCAGGACTGTTCTGCAGCGACTTCACGGTGAAGCTCTGGGGTGAAGCGAGCGGGGTCACGACTCCGTTGATCCGTTTGCCGAGAGTCACGGTATAGGTTCCCGGCAGCACCATCGGACCCATCGACGGGCTTGAGAAAAGCCCCGGCTCCGGTCGATTGACCTGCGCAGGGTCCGGCGCTTCATAGCGGAGATCCCATGCCACTCGGTGGAGGCCCTTCTTCTGCGGCCCGGTGATCCGGCGAACGACATTTCCGGCCTCATCCGTGATTGTGAAGACGACCGCCGGGTCGTCCTCCCTATCTTCCGCTCGTAACACGTCCCAAGACGGATAAGGCGTGTCGCCGCCGGTCTTCTCAATCTCCTGTTCGGCCTTTCGACGAGCTTGCGCGCGCGACCGCAGATCCTGGCTCAGGGTGTAGGTGAAGACCGCTCCGAATGGCGGATTGTCGGCTTGCCAGAAATTGTCGCCATTGGAGGCCTTCGCGCCGCCCCATGTCCCCCACAGATCGCCCTCGACATAGAGCCATGGATCGCGCACCGGGAATAGGGTCGCTTCGGCGCTGGCGACCGCCGCGGCGTTGGTCCGGAGCGGCGAATAGTCGTCGAGCACATAGATGCTGCGACCGAATGTGCCGACCACAAGATCACTCTCACGCTGCTGGATTTCGATGTCGCGGACATCGATCGTCGGGAAGTTGGTCTTGAGCTGGTGCCAGTTCTGCCCACGATTCTGGCTGTAGAACAATCCGAATTCGGTTCCGACAAACAGCAGGTCGGGATCGATATGATCTTCGGCGATCGTGTGGACGGAACCCCACTCGGGCAGGTCACCTGCGATGGGTTGCCAGGTCCGGCCCCGATCGCCGGTGCGATAGACATAGGGGTTATGATCGCCTCTCTTGTGATTGTCGAACACTGCATAGGCGACGTCTGCCGCATGGTTCGACGTGATAATGTCTTCGACCAGTGTCATTTCAGGCACGCCGCGAATGGTCACAAGTCGTCGCCAACTTTCGCCATTGTCTTCGGTGACCGAGATGACGCCGTCATCGGTGCCGACATAGATCAGCCCCTGTGCGAGCGGGCTTTCGCTCAACGCAATCGCAGCCCCGTAAATCGAGGTTGAATCGTTCTTGGCGATGGCATCCACACTCCAGACCCGGCCCATGACTTCGAGCGCGTTGCGGTCGATTTGTCGGGTCAGATCGGGGCTGATCTTCTCCCACGAATTGCCGCGATCATTCGAGGCAAAAAGGTACTCGGCCGCATAATAGATTCGGTCGGGATTGTGCGGACTGATCAGAAGCGGTGTGTTCCAGTTCCACTTGTAGGCAGGCTCCGCAGATTCCGGTTGCGGGGTCAGGAACACCCTTTCCTGCGTCCGCCGGTCATAACGCGCGAGACCACCATACTGATACTGTGTATAGACAACGTTCGGATCACGCGGGTCGATCTGCGGTTTATAGCCATCGCCGCCCAGAATGATGTGCCAGTCCGAATTGGCTATCCCGTGCTTTACGGTGGTGCGCGAAGGCCCGCACAGCGAGTTGTTGTCCTGCGTGCCGCCGCAGACATTGTAGAATGGCAACGCGTTGTCTGGCTGGATCCGATAGAACTGGACGATCGGCAGGTTGTCGACATGCCGCCACAATGTCCCGCCATCCCAGCTTTCATAGATGCCACCATCGCCGCCGATGATGAGGTGATCGGTGTTGCGCTTGTTGATCCACAAGGCGTGATCGTCGACATGGCGATGCCCGATGCCGAGATCGGTGAAAGTCTTGCCGCCGTCGCGCGAGCGTTTCGAGAATGTGTCGAGCGAATAGAGCGTGTCTTCGTCGTGCGGGTCGACGACGATCTCGTTGTAATATTGTGGGCTCGTCGTCATGTGGCCCGAGCGCTTTTCCCAATTCTGACCAAAGTCAGTGGACCTGAACACGCCTTGCTCTTCGGGCTGAGCCTCGACGATTGCGTAGAGCATGTCGGGTCTTGAGGGCGCCAAGGCGAGGCCGATCCGTCCCATATCATCCTTCGGCAAAGCGGCCTTTATCTCCTTCCAGCTTTCGCCTCCGTCGGTGGTGCGGTGAATGCCCGAACCGGGGCCGCCATTGATCAGCACCCAGACGTGGCGGCGGCGCTGATAGGACGAGGCGACAATCAAATCGAAATTGTCGGGATGGACCACAAATTCGTTGATGCCGGTATGCTCGTCGATCTCGAGGATCCGGTCCCAGGTCGCACCGCCGTCGATCGTCTTGTAGAGACCGCGGATGCCGCCTTCGGACCACAATGGACCCTGCGCCGCGACAAGCACCGTGTCGGCATCCTCGGGATTGATCCAGATTTGGCTAATGTGGCCGGAGTCCTTCAGCCCCATATTGGTCCAGCTCTTGCCGCCGTCGGTCGATTTGTAGACCCCGTCGCCGAATGCAACCGAACGTTGGGCGTTGTTCTCGCCCGTACCGACCCAGATCGTGTTCTTGTCTGATGGGGCAATTTCGACCACCCCGATCGCATAAGTGCCTTCGCGATCGAAGATCGGTTTCCAGGTGGTCCCGGCATTGGTAGTCAGCCACAGACCGCCCGAAGCCGTGGCAACGATGTAGTGATGAGGTTCATCGTCGAAGAAAGCGAAGTCGGAGATTCGACCCGATGGGTAGGCGGGGCCGATCAGCCGCAAGGGAAGCGACGAAAGAGCGCTCTGTTCTTTCTCATCCTCGCCCGAGTTCGAGAATGCCGGCGATGCCAATCCAACGCTCAGCAACAACGCCCAGAACACAAGTGCGATCTTAGAATGACCGGGTTGCTTCGTCATGTCTCGCCCCATCCGCGGATTTGTGAATTGAGCTAGGCAATAACTGCGGCACCGCATTTGGCAACAACGGAAGGGCGAGTGGTTGAGCATTCCTCAGCGGTCATACTGGACTTTGCGGTTCGAAATCGCCCGTTGCTCCCAAACGCAGCCCGTCGAGGATTTGGCGCCTTGTTATCCGCGCTTTCGAGCATGGATTTCGCATTGGCATTTGGGGTTGGGCGCCGAAATGTTAGAGCGGAGATAGCCAAGCAAGTGTCGTAGAGGATCGATGAAACTCTGGAAGAAAATCGCGCTCGCCGTCCCGGTCCTGTTGGTGGTGGTCGGAGGAGTTGGCTATTGGTGGCTGGTCACGCGCGATGCCCGCGAGCCTTCGCTCGTTGCTTTCAATGAGAATTGTGCCTCTTGCCATGGCACAGATCTTGGAGGCGGCGACGGCGGTCCCGCATTGGTCGGCGTCGCGCTCAGACACGGCGATGACATAGACACTATGACGGGAATTATCGCGAGGGGTTTGCCCGAGGCCGATAAGGACGGGTGGGAGGATAAATTCTCTCCGCAGCTGATAAAGGGACTGGCGCTCTACATCAACGAGCGAAGGCAGGCTTGGCCCCGCATCGTCGATTCTTACGCCAAGGTTCCGGAGGGATCCCGCTCGATCCGGTCTCAGTATCACGAGTTTGTTCTGGAGCGGGTGACGACGCTGGAGAGCCGGCCGTATGGCCTCGATGTGCTGCCGAATGGTGAGATCCTGGTTTCGGAGAAGGAGCGCGGCCTCTCCCTAGTCGGCGTTGATGGCATACAGGGCGATCCGATACCCGGACAGCCCGAGGTATGGAGCACCTTGCTAGAAGTACAGGGAGCGTGGCTCAATCTCGGCAGCGCGCTCGATGTCGAGTTGCATCCCGATCATTCCAACAACGGTTGGATATACTTCTCGCACACGGATCGCTGCCAATGGTCCTGCGGCTGGCCGATACCGGCAACGATGGTTCGGGTCGTGCGCGGCCGAATTGTCGATGGCGAATGGAGCGATGAGGAGCTGATCTGGTCAGTCCATGCCGACCACTACACGCCCGTTCCCGACGGTGTGGCTGCCGGTCGTTTGGCGTTCGATGGCAAAGGGCATCTCTACATCTCGATCGGAGGGAAGAACACTTACAGCAAACTGCATGATCTCGGCACGCCTTTCGGCAAGATCCACCGTGTGCGTGAGAACGGCGACGTGCCGCAGGACAACCCGTTTTGGGCACCGCCAGAAGAACGGCCGGAGGGCTCGATCGCACACACGGTCTGGAGCTACGGTCACCGCACCGGGCAAGGGCTCGACGGACATCCGGACAATGGCACCGTCTGGAACACCGAAATGGGGCCGCGTGGCGGGGACGAGATCAATCTGATCCAGCGTGGCGAAAACTACGGCTGGCCGCTCTACACCAACGGTCTGGATTACAACGGCGAAGAAGTTGCGATCGGAACCGATCTGGGTCTCGACTTTGCGTTGGAGGACACAGTTCTGCCGGCCGTCGATTTCACGCCCGCCCCGGCGGTTTCGAACTTCACATTCTACTCGGGTGAAGCCTTCGCGAACTGGAGCGGTGATATGCTGGTCGGATCGCTGAAGGCGGCGACCTTGTACCGGGTTCGGATAGCGGACGGAGTGGAGGTCGAACGAGAAAAACTCGTGACCGATTTCGGACGCATTCGCGATGTCGAGGTAGGACCGGACGGATCGGTCTATTTGGCCATTGAGCACAATCAGAACGGGTCGATCTGGCGGATCAGGCCGAATTGATTAATCGGCAACGTCGATCCATTTCCATCAGATTGCTAGCGCGGCATTCGTCCGAGGGCGGTCCGGCAAATGCAATTCGTCCGCACAAGAGGCGGATCGGGCGGGCCGCCAAGTCCGCCAACTGACTGCGCCTTTCGAGAGCGAGGTGCCTCCTCTGTTTGGTCGCGCCAGGCTTCGAAAACAAATGGCCCAGTCGCCTCGCCGTTTGGCTGGAATTGCCCGAGCGATCACCGCCAACAGCCGGATTTCACAGCACCTCACAGAGCGAAGCCCATATCTATGGGTCGAGAGCACCCCTCCAAAAATCTATCGCTCCGGCCAGGATAGTAGAAGGATAGACAATGGCACTTCGAGCGCTTTTGGGTTGCACGTTCCTGGGCACGGCGGTGATCGTGATGGGAACGACCGGAACGGTCTATGCCAAGCAACCAGTTGCCACCGCCGCTGCCGCGCTGCAGAGCTTTCCGGGATTGCCGAAGGTACCGCGGATTCCCCGCCTTCCGGGGCGCAAGGCGGCGGGCAACGCGGACTCGGGCGAGCAACGCCCCACTCAGAACAGTCGTCAGCTCGAAAGCGAGTATCGCAAAGAAACGGCGATGCTGGCCTATTCGATCAACACCAATTGGTCCTCCAAGGCCGACAACGCCCGGATCGAGCAAGCGGTGGCCGAGTATCTCGATCGGGTCGAGCGGGTGGCTGGCGGTCGCTACGACGGCCTCTCTCCGCAGCAGCGCCACGGCGGGGACGCGACTTTGCGGGCACATTACGACACATTGGCGGACACAGCCGACCGCGAGATCGCATGGGCGGTGCAGAAGATCGGCAAGATTGGTGTCGCGGATTCGGCCTACAATGACATGCTAGTGCTCGACGCCGCGCTGTACGGTGCCGTGACCCTCTATCCCGACGTCGCCGAGTATCAGACTGCAAAGCGGAAATCGGCAGCGGCGCTGGCGAAGTTCGGCTCGCGCGAGGGCGCAAGCGCACAGAAGGAGGCGCTGGCGCTGGCCGAAGCGCGCAAGGTCCGAATGCCCGCCTCGGTCGATCGCAGCGCGTCCTCGGTTCGCCAGTTCAGGCAAGCCTGGGCGACCAGCGGCATTCCGATGACGATCCGCAAGATTCATGTCACCAGCGGCTGGGGAACCAAGCGCAACTCGCTCGGCGTCATCATCGGTCGCACCCGCGATGCTGCGATTGCGGCACAGGATCCCAAGACCGGGCGCTGCAATCTCTACGACTTCACCATGATCATCGAACCCGGTGGCAGCCCCAGGCGCTCGTCGCATTCCGCAAAGCGTATGGCCTGCGAGAACATTCCCTGATTGCTGCTCGACCGAGGAAAATCAGCCAGCGTACAGAACGATAGTGTCATGGGGTACCCAGCCTTGGCGGCATGGACCCGCATAGTCATCGCGTTTCGAGATCGTACCGGAAACCCCGCAGGAGATCCGGCCATCGCGCCGATGGGAAAACAGGATCCCGATCCATTCGCCATTCGCGCTGACATCGCAAATCCAGACGAAGGAATCCGACGGGATTGAAGTCACGACCCGGCCTCGGCGATCGGGCCGATCACGGACTTCGAGCCTTGCCATCGAGCCGCGCGCCGGTACCACGCGGCCAACGGCAAGACAGGCGTCATCGTCGGGATAGCCGCCGACCTGCACTGCAACGGGTCCGGCAAGCATGAGCGAGCATCCTGAAACCAGCGGCAAAGGTAAGAATGCTGCCGTACCCACAAGAAACGGGGACAGTTCGACTCTGCCCCCGTCTAGCCGCTGTGATTTGAACACATTCAGCAATCGCCGATGCGCTCGCCCTTGACCTCGATGGTTACGTTGGCCTTGCCCTGTGGCAGTGCTTCCTGCGCCATCTCGGTTGCGACGCTCATCGCGAAGGCTTCGGGACCGATCGTACCGGTAATCGCCATGACTGAGGTGTTTCCGTCAGCCATGGTGCAGCTCATGCTGCCGTCGATGGCTCCGCCCGAGAGGTCGAATTCGCCGATTGTGCAATCGCCGCCCTGTTTGAATGCCTGCGACATCGTTTCAGGATCGAACTTGTTCTCCCCTTCCGCGATGCATTGCTCTTGCGACATCATCGAACCGGCAGCGTTCTTGAACATCTCGGCTTGCTCGGCCGTGGCTCCGGGAACCTGAAAATCGGTCATGCCGGCCGACATCTTCCAGTTGCCCGGCAACAGCTCGTCCTCGGCAACTCCTTGCCCGCAGGCGCTCAGGCCTACCAACACCGCAACCGGCAACACAATTCGCTTCATTTTGACCTCCTCGAAGACTTGGTGAGCCACGTGCTCACCGCATTGTTTGAGAGGAAGGCGACGATCCAGTCATGCCCATAGATATGGTCCGGCCTATCGGAGGTGAGGCGGCGATTTCCGTCAGTCACCTCGATGCCTCGCACCACAAATATGGTGTTACGCTTTGACTTGCGCACCATAGGTGTGGTTCGCCTTGGCAACCGGGGAATTTCGCAGGTTCGGTTATGGACAGTCGTTCTTTCATGGCTGGATTGCAGCAGACGCCACATCTCGTGCGGCTGGTTCTTGCGGTTTTTGTTGTCCAGCTGCTGTTCTGGCTGGTGATCAAACCGTTGGTGATCGGCATGCCAAACCCGGGCTTCGACCGGATCGAAGGCAATGATTATGCCGAAGCGCGGATCGAAGCGCCGACCTATGACGCTGTCGAACAGGCGCAGTTTGAACCGATTGTGGAAATGCCGGGCTGGCATTGCTGCGAGAGTGGATATCGCGCCTTTCGCTACCAGTTCGATCTGGACGCGGTGCCGGATAAGGGCCTTGGCATTGCCCCGCATGTCCGCGCCGATAACTTCACGATCTACGCCAACGGGAATTTCGTCGGGGGAACCGGGCGGATGGAACTGCCCGATCACACATACGACAATCTGTTCCGCAAGACGCATCACATCCCGCGCGATGCATTGGTGGTCGGGCGCAACCAGGTCACATTCATCCTGGTGCGCGAAGGCATTCCCTATTTCGACTATTTTCCGTCGGTGCTGGGGGAATACGGGTTCATCAAGGACCAGCTCGAAAACACCGAGTTCCTAGCGAACGGTTACAGCTATCTGGTGGTCGCCGCGATTGCGATGATCGCGCTGTTCTCGCTGATCTTCTTCCTGATCTCGAGGCGTGAGGCCGATGCGTTCTGGCTGTTCGTTCTGGCTGCGAGCCTCGCGGCGATGTCGCATTACTATGTCTGGTCCGACCCGCCCTTTGATGGACATTCGCGGGTCGGTTACTTCTTTGTTCTGACGATTTTCGTCCAGTTCGCCTGGTTCGGCTGGGCTGATGCGTGGTCGCGCGACCGCTATCGCTGGATATTGCCGACGGCCCTCCTCGCGTTCGCCGCCTCGGCAGGCGCAGCGCTCTACAGCCTATCGGCCTTGCCATACGGCCCGGGTTACGATCGCGCGAGCGAGATCATGGTCTACAGCGGCATCGCGTTCGCGGTTGCCACTGCCCTGCGGCTGCTGTGGAATTTCCGCACGCTGGCCGAAGATCGCTATCTCGAAGCGGCGATCGCGCTTCTGTTGGTCTCGCTGTTTGCGTTGCAGGCGATCACCGAACTGACTCAGGCGCTCAATATGGGTTACATGACGCGCACGCAGCCGTTTCTGATCATGGGCATCGGGATCGCATTCTTCGCGAGGCGCGTCACGCTGTTTCGGTCATCCTCGCAAATCAACGCTCTGCTCCAGACGCAGCTCGACGAACGCACCGCCGAACTCGCGGTCGCGCATGATCGGGAAAAGCGTTTGGTACGCCAGCAGGCGCTTGACGAAGAGCGCCAGCGTATCATGCGCGATATGCATGACGGGCTCGGAAGTCACCTGATGTCGATGCTGATGATGGCCAAGCGCGGCACAGGGCAGCACAGCGACTACGCGGAGGGGCTGCAATCGGTGATCGACGAGATGCGGTTGATGATCGATTCAATGGACTCGGTCGGAGAATCTCTGCGATCGGCGCTTACGGTGTTCAAGAAACGCGTGGTTCCGCGGGCGCAGGAGGCTGGGTTCACAATCGAATGGAATGATCAATCCGAAGGCGCGTTTCCCGATTACAGCCCGCGCGAAGTGCTACAGGTGTTTCGTATCCTGCAGGAGGCGATCACCAACGCGCTGAAGCATTCTGGCGGCGACACTATTGTAATAGCGATTGAGGATTCGCCGAAACAGCAAGGGGAAATTGAGATCGCGATAGCCGATAACGGTGCAGGCATTGCTGAGGCCAGCGGGCAGGGCTCTCGGTTTGGTGGGCGGGGTGTCAAGAATATGCAGGCCCGTGCTGCGGGCATAGGCGCGGAATTTGATCTCGCCTCGAACGGCGAGGGGACCACGGTCAAATTGACCTTGAAGGATCGCGCATGATTGCCGGCAACCACATTCGTGGCTGGCGCGCGGGCCTGTTGTGCCCCGACAGCGGGCATTTCCGTGTAATGGGACCAGCGTCATGACGAATAGTGTCGGCCGCACCAGTCGCGTGGCGATCATCGAGGATGATCCCAACCTGCTCGACCATTTCATCGCGATCGTCAGCGAAGTGGTCGATCTCGATCTCGCCGGGGTAGCATCTTCGGTAGCCGACGCGCGCAAATTGATCCGGCTGGAACCCGATCTGTTCCTCGTCGATATCGGCCTGCCCGATGGTAGCGGGCTTGATCTGGTTCCCGAGATCAAGAAGGCGCTCGATGCAAGGGTGCTGATCGTTACGTCTTTCGGCGACCGGCAGACCGTGGTGAGCGCGATCCGCGCCGGGGCCGACGGCTATCTTCTGAAAGACAGCAGTCCGGAAGAGATCGTCGACGGAATCGAAGTGACGCTCGCCGGCGGCGCCCCGGTCAGCGCGACAGCGGCAGTATATCTGCTCGAACGGTTGCGCAATTCGGACGAGTTGGTCGAACCGGCCGCAACCGACGAGGACGTCGAGCTCAAGGAACGCGAGATAGAGCTCCTCAATCTGTTTGCGCGCGGTCTGACCTACAAAGAGGCCGCGAGCGCGATGGGCATCGCCCCGCTGACGATCAACAATTACGTCAAATCGATCTACGGCAAACTCTCGGTCCATTCGCGCAGCGAGGCCGTGTACGAAGCGTTGAAGACGGGGCAGCTCAAGCTCTAACCGCCTTAGCACCTGTCTACCCGCACCAGATATGTGGTGCCCCTTCGGCACGCGACACCAGTAATCTGGTTAGATTGCCGCCCCTTACCGACAGCATAAGCGCCCCGATTGAACTTCATTCTCGGGGGATTCCAATGCGCCGTTCCATCAAGACCTCGCTGCTGCGATCATCAGCGATTGCCACTGTCGCTGCAGTTGGATTTTCGGGACTGATCACTCCTGCCGGAGCTGTGATCGTCGGGAATCCTCAACCGGAATCGGTCACCGACCTTGGAAACGGAAGCTGCAACGTTCGGATCCGGTATGACCGTACGGGACAGGTGAACGACAACTCGAACAATGACTCGTATGCGGTTGGAGTTCGAAACACTTCGACCGGACAGATCCCTGGCTCCGTGGGGTTCCGAGGCGTCCCGGTCGGAACGACAGAAGTACAGGCGCTCGATTCGAGAGCGTTTTCGGACACCGTGCGGGGCGGACGAGAATTCGTTATCTTTGAAGTCGTTGGGAATACTGTTGCGCAAGAATTGCTAGCGTTTCCCATTCCGCGTGCCAGCCTGATCGGCGCTGGTGGAGCTTGCAGCCAGCTTGCGCCCAATTCAGCTCCCGTCGCCAATGCGGGGCCCGATGTTTCGTTCAACACCACCAGCGCCAGCGGCGTGGTCATTCCGGTGGATGCGGCCAATTCGACCGACGCGGATAACGACCCGCTTTCCTACGCATGGACACAGGTATCCGGCCCGCAGGCTACGATCACGAACGCCAACCAAATCCTTGCCTCGATCAGCTTTCCAACTCTGGTCGGGCCAACTGATTTCGAATTTCAGGTTCTGGTCACCGACATTGCGGGCGACACGAGCACCGACATCGTCCAAATCTCGCTTACTCCGCCAAATAGCGTCCCCACAGTCGATGCCGGTCCGGATCAGAACGTAGCTGGCGGATCAGCGGTATCGCTTTCCGGGACCGCGAGCGATGCGGACAACGATCCACTCACCTTCCAGTGGACACAGACCGGTGGGCCAGCGGTGACCCTGACGGGCGACACCACTCTCAACCCGACCTTCACCGCGCCGCCTCGCGCAGCGGGCGCGCAGGTTCTGACTTTCGAACTCGCAGCCAATGACGGCGCCGCTACCTCTACCGACACGGTTACCATCACAGTTCCGGCGAACCAGGCACCGACGGCAAATGGGGGCGGGCCGCAGACAGCTGCAGGCGGCTCGACGGTGACGCTCGACGCCACCGGCTCGAGCGATCCGGAAGGAGACGCGCTGATCTATGGCTGGGTGCAGGTATCAGGCCCGAACACCGGCCCCAGTGTGGTGCTGACCGGAGCAAACACTTCTGTCGCCACGTTCACCGCTCCGCCGCGTACCAATACCGTACAAACGCTCGAATTCGTCCTGAGAGTTACGGACACGTTCGACGCGACCGACACCGACCGAGTGATCGTCACAATCCCGGCCAACCAGTTGCCGCTCGCCGATGCTGGACCCGACCAGTCATTGGCGGGCGGTTCCAGTGTCACGCTCGACGGCAGCGGGTCTACCGATCCCGAAGGCGATCCGATCGAATACAGCTGGGTCCAGACTGGAGGTCCGAGCGTAACGCTGACCAATTCAAACAGCGTCAGCCCGACATTTGTCGCCCCGCAAGGGACGAACGCGAACCAGGTGCTGACCTTCCAATTGACGGTCAATGACACGATTGGCAGCGGCTCTTCTGGTGCAAGAATAGCGCCGCCGAGCCCTCAGCAGGACACGGTGCAGATCACCATCCTGGCAAACAACGTGCCACTCGCCGACGCGGGGCAGCCGCAGACGGTTGCGGGTGGCGCTGCGGTTACGCTCGATGGCAGCGGTTCGACCGATCCCGATGGCGATCCGCTGACCTACAACTGGGTGCAGACCGGTGGCCCGGCTGTTACCGTGACCAACGCCAACACCGTATCGCCGACCTTCACTGCCCCGCCCAAGACCAACAGCGCGCAGACGTTGAGTTTCGAGCTGACCGTCAAAGATCCCAGCGGCGCAAGCTCGACTGCCGAAGTGACCATTACGGTTGCTGCGAACCAGCTGCCGTTGGCCGATGCCGGACCCGATCAGTCGGTCAACGGGACTTCAACCGTGACGCTCGATGGCAGCGGTTCGAGCGATCCCGATGGCGATGCGATCAGCTACAGCTGGGTCCAGACCGGCGGACCCGCCGTGACACTGCTGAATTCCAACAGCGTCAATCCAACCTTTGTCGCGCCCACTGCGGTAGCGACGACGCAAACGCTCACGTTCCAGCTTACCGTCGACGATGGCGTCGGGAGTAGCGGCGGCGGAGCATCGACCGAGCGAATAGCGATCAATCCGCAGCAGGACACGGTCGAGATCACGATCCTCGCGAATTCCCCTCCAGTCGCCGATGCGGGTGCGGATCAGGGACCGATCGACGCCGGCCAGGTGGTCACACTCGACGGCAGCGGTTCGAGCGATCCCGATGGCGATGCGCTGGGCTTCACCTGGACGCAAGTATCCGGCACTCCTGTGACGTTGACCGGCGGCACCACTTCTGCGCCGACCTTCGTGGCCCCGGTGGTCAATGGCAATGAAGACCTCGTCTTCAGTCTGATCGTCGATGACGGGCAGGCGCAATCGGCCGCCGACACAGTCACGATCAGTGTGCGCGCGGTCGGCTCGGTCACGATCATCCAGCGGGTGATCGGCGGGGATGCTGCAGTAACATTCACTTCGGACATCGCCGCACTCAATGGCAACGTCACCACGAGTGGTGGGACCGCACAGGTCAGCGCGGTGGAGATACCGACAGGATCCTACACAGTTTCGGTCAACGATATCCGCACCGCGGGCTTTGCGTTGACCGACATCACCTGCAACGACAGCGATTCGGTCGCCAGCGTCGCCAATCGTTCGGTCGCGCTCGAATTGTCGCCAGGAGAGGATCTGGTCTGCACATTCACGTCCACCAATTCACGCGGTGCGGCGCAGGCTGCGATCGCCGACTTCCTGACCGGGCGAAATGCACTCATCATGTCACACCAGCCGGATTTGCAGCGACGGCTTGACCGTCTGACTGGCACACCGGCGCAAAGTGGCAATGCGACAGCGTTCGGCGTGCCAATTCCGGGCTCGGCTTCTTTGCCCTTCGCGCTGTCGCTCGCCAGTGGACAAGCCGGCGCATCGACCAGTCTTGCACAGATCGCCTCTACGCTCGATCCGCAGGACCGCTCTGACCGGCTCTTCGACATATGGGGCGAAGCGTTCTTCTCTCGCGCGCAGCTTGGCAGCCAGAAAGCGAACTTCCGGATCATTCATATTGGTGCCGACTACCGGATCGGGGAAGATGTGCTGATCGGCGCGTTGGCCGAGTTCGACGATTTCGACGATCGCGGATCGCTGGAGGCTGGAGAGGCCGAGGGTAACGGTTTCCTGTTTGGTCCGTACCTGATGGCGAGGATCGCTCCCGACCTGTTTGCCGAGTTGCGTGCCGCCTGGGGCAGCTCTGACAACCGGGTCAATCCGCTCGGCACATTCACCGACGCGTTCGACACGTCGCGCAGCTATTACAGCGGCTCGTTGGTCGGGCAGTTCGATATCGGCAAACGCACCCAGATACGCCCGGAAGTGACCGTGCGCTATCTCGATGAAACGCAGCAAGCCTACACCGACAGCCTGGGAGTTGTGATCCCGGAACAATCGATCGCGCAAGGCGACGTCAGCTTCCGACCTCGACTTCAACATGTGGTCGAGCTGCGTAGCGGCTGGACCTTGCGTCCATTCGCGGAGGCGGAGGGCATCTACACCTTTGGCACACAGGCCAACTCCGTTCTCGATAACGGTCTGCGCGCCCGGGTCGAAGGCGGTCTGGACGTTCTCTCATCCAACGGTTTCCGCGCCAGTGTCGGGGCGTTCCATGACGGAATCGGAGCCGACAACTTCGAAAGCACAGGCGTGCATGTCTCGGTATCGTTCGGCTTCTGACTTCGTGCACATCGCGAGTGCCCTGGCACTTCATATCTAGAGGAGATCAATCATGAGTACTCTCGAAAGCAGCGGAACTCGGACCAAGCAAGTGATCGCCATTGTGTTGGCCAGTGTTATCGCGGCGCTCGCCGGGTTCGTCGGCAGCGCCGGTGCCGAGCCGTCGGCAGGCGATCCAGACTTTGCCGCAGGCTACGCGGTCGGAACGGGCCTCGCTTATGGAGTGGTGATTTGGTTGGCGGCGCATTTCCTCGCGCTTCGCAAAGGCTCGAAGTCGATCAAGCGGACCGGAGCCCTTGCGATTATCGGTTGCGCACTGCTGGGCGCCGTCGTGGGAGGGACAATCTAGTCACCACAAGAGCAGACTATCCGGCTCTTCTCTCCCCGAGCGCCGAGCAGTTATTCGACGCACGATAGCAACAGGAATTGCCTTGCAATCGCGCTCCTGCTTTTAGTGTCCGATCAGCCTGGGCCCATTTCGGGCTCAAATTGGGTCACCAAGAGCGGACAAGAGTGCGGGGACAATCCTTCTTGAAAATTGAGTTATGAGCCTTCGCCTCGCGGGACTTTCGAGGTCGGTGGCCGGTGAGACGCACATTCATCCGGTCGATCTCGAGTTGCAGAAGGGCACGATGAATGTCCTGTTGGGCCCGACCTCGGCCGGCAAGACCTCCCTGATGCGGCTGATGGCCGGGCTGGAAAAGCCCGACACCGGGTCGATCTTCTGGAACGGGGAAGACGTCACCGGCCGGCGCGTCCAGGATCGCGAAGTCGCGATGATCTACCAGCAGTTCGTCAACTATCCATCGATGACGGTCTATGAGAACATCGCTTCACCGCTGAGACTGCAAAAGAGATCGGCGCAGGAGGTGGATCGCAAGGTCCGCGAGATGGCCGATCTGCTCAAGCTCACCCCGCTGTTGGACCGCAAGCCGACCGAGATATCCGGCGGTCAGCAGCAAAGATGCGCAATGGCCCGCGCGCTCGTGAAGGATGTCGGCCTGGTGCTGATGGACGAGCCGCTCGCCAACCTCGATTACAAGCTGCGAGAAGAACTGCGCATCGAGATTCCGCGTCTTTTCGCAGCATCGGGTAGCATCTTCGTCTATGCGACAACCGAGCCCGAAGAAGCCTTGCTGCTGGGCGGCAACACGGCGACCTTGTGGGAAGGGCGAGTAACGCAGTTTGGACCATCCACCGAAGTCTATCGCCGGCCGATCGATGAGGTCACCGCGCGGGTTTATTCGGATCCACCAATCAACTTGGTTGCGGTCTCGAAGGCGGGATCGATCATCTCCTTTCCCAACGGTCAGACTGTGGAGGCCGTGAACCGGGTGGGTGCCATGCCCGACGGCGAATATCGCGCCGGAATTCGTGCACACCAGTTGCAAGTCGGGAGCATCGGAGCGAGCGACATTGTCTTCGAGGCGAAGGTGGTGATCACCGAGCTCACAGGCTCGGATACCTATGTGCATTTGGAGACCATGGGCCAACGCTGGATTGCCCTCGTTTCCGGGTTGCAGTCCTTCGATGTGGGCCAGGTCCACCAGGTCAGCGTGCGGCCAGAGGATGTCCTGTACTTCGATAGCGAAGGGAAGTCCGTCGCTGCGTTGCAGCCCGAAGCCATGAATTCAGGAGTCTAGGAATGGCTTCGATTAGGCTTGAACACCTCGCCCATTCATACGTCTCCGACCCGCAATCCGAAGGCGACTTCGCGCTCAAGGAAGTCAACCACACATGGGAAGATGGGCATGCTTACGCACTGCTCGGTCCGAGTGGATGCGGCAAGACGACCTTGCTCAACATCATGTCGGGACTGCTCCAGCCAACTCACGGGCGGATACTGTTCGATGATCGCGACGTAACCGCGGCTTCGACCGGCGAGCGCAATATCGCTCAGGTGTTCCAGTTTCCGGTCGTTTACGACACGATGACAGTGGGCGACAATCTCGCCTTCCCGCTGCGCAATCGTGGCAGAGATTCAGGCTATGTCGCCGAAAGGGTGCGTCAGGTCGCACAGATGATCGGGCTCGAAGCCCATCTGGACAGGACGGCGCGAGGGCTCACCGCTGACCTCAAACAGAAGATTTCGTTGGGCCGAGGCGTGGTTCGCGATGACGTGAACGCGATCCTGTTCGATGAGCCGCTCACCGTCATCGATCCCCACCTCAAATGGGAATTGCGAACCCACCTGAAGTCGCTGCACCGCGAATTCGGACACACAATGATTTACGTGACGCACGATCAGACCGAAGCGCTGACATTTGCCGAGAAAGTGGTGGTTATGCACGAAGGACGGATCGTGCAGATTGGTACGCCGCAAGAATTGTTCGAAACGCCAGCGCATGTCTTCGTCGGTCATTTCGTCGGTTCGCCCGGAATGAACTTCCTGCCGGTATCGATCGAGGGGCGGCAGGCAGTCGTGCGTGGCGAAAGGATCGAGCTGGCGCACGACTACGGCAATCCGGCTGGCAAGACGGTCTTGGGCGTCAGGCCGGAGTTTGTCCGACTGACCAAGGATGAGGGTCTGCCTGTGAGCATCAATCGCGTCCAGGACGCAGGCAGGCGCAAATTCGTCAACGCCAACGTGTTCGATACCGAGGTCAATATCGTCCTCGATGCGGAAAATGAGATCGAAGCGGATATGACAAGAATTGCCTTCGAGCCGCAAAAGATCAGCGTATTCGAAGATGATTGGCGAATAGACGGTCTGTCGGAAGAATCTGTCGGAGCAGGGGGTGCCTGATGCAGAAGACTGCCAATCAACGCGCGTGGTTTCTGGTGCTGCCAGTGCTCGTTCTGGTGGCGTTTTCTTCCGTCATCCCGATGATGACCGTCGTGAACTATTCGTTCCAGGACAGCTTCGGCGGTAACGAGTTCTTTTGGGTCGGCCTTGAGTGGTATCGCGAGATCCTGCGCTCCGAGCGGCTGTGGGACGCTCTGGGCCGCCAACTGCTCTTCTCCGGCATCATACTCCTGATCGAGATCCCGCTGGGTATTCTGGTCGCCTTGTGCATGCCGAAAAAGGGTTGGCTCGCGTCACTGTGCCTCGTGTTGATGGCCTTGCCTTTGCTGATTCCGTACAATGTCGTCGGGACGATATGGCAGGTCTTCGGGCGGTCGGATATCGGCCTGCTCGGGCACATTCTGTCAGACCTCGGTATCCCCTTCAATTATGCGCAGAATGCTCTCGACGCCTGGGTCATCGTGATCATGATGGACGTCTGGCACTGGACGTCTCTGGTCGCGCTACTTTGCTATGCAGGGCTGCGATCGATCCCAGATGCTTACTATCAGGCCGCCCGGATCGATCAGGCCAGTCGGTGGAGCATCTTCCGCTTTATTCAACTTCCCAAGATGCGCGGTGTGCTCATCATCGCGGTATTGCTGCGGTTCATGGACAGTTTCATGATCTACACCGAGCCCTTCGTCCTGACCGGCGGCGGGCCGGGCAACGCGACAACATTCCTGTCGATCGACCTTGTGAAGATGGCTCTGGGTCAGTTCGACCTGGGCCCGGCGGCGGCATTCTCGCTGATGTATTTCCTTGTGATACTGCTCATATCCTACGTGTTCTACACCGTGATGATCGGTTCCGACAAAGCTGAGGTGCAATCATGAGCAAAATGCGATTGTCGACCGTGATCATGACGGTCTATCTGCTGTTCCTGATGGTTCCGATATACTGGCTCGTCATCATGAGCTTCAAGTCGAACGCCGAGATTTTGGGCTCGTTCACGCTGTTTCCTGAGAGCTTCACGCTTTCAAATTATCGCACCATCCTGACCGATCCGTCATGGTACATGGGATACGTCAACAGCTTCATTTACGTTTCACTCAACACAGTCATTTCGCTGCTTGTCGCTTTGCCTGCCGCGTACGCATTCAGCCGCTATCGGTTCATGGGCGACAACCACTTGTTCTTCTGGCTGTTGACAAACCGCATGGCGCCTCCGGCGGTTTTCGCTTTGCCTTTCTTCCAGCTCTATTCCAGCGTCTCGCTGTTCGATACGCATATTGCCGTCGCTCTGGCACATTGCCTGTTCAACGTGCCGCTTGCCGTGTGGATATTGGAAGGGTTCATGCGCGGCGTGCCGCGGGAAATCGACGAGACCGCTTTCATCGACGGCTACAGCTTCACTCGGTTTTTCACGCGCATCTTCGTTCCCATGATTGCGCCCGGGATCGGTGTGGCAGCCTTTTTCTGCTTCATGTTCAGCTGGGTTGAGCTGCTGCTGAGCCGTACTCTTACGAGCGTCGATGCCAAGCCCATCACGGCGATCATGACCCGTACGGTATCCGCTTCCGGCCTCGACTGGGGCGTGCTCGCAGCCGCGGGCGTATTGACGATCATTCCAGGTGCGATTGTGATCTATTTTGTGCGTGGATACATCGCCAAGGGCTTCGCCCTCGGGCGCGTTTGAAAGGGTACGCAGATGGAGTGGATGGCCTGGACCTTGCCAACGGCGCTGTTCTTCGCGGCCATCGCCACGATCCTGGCCGGTATGACGGTGCTCGCGGTCAGGCGCCCCAGCTCGCCCCGCACTGGCATATTGGGCATCGAGACGGCCCGTGGGGATCGCCTGTTCATAACCCTGCTCGGCTCGGCATTCATCAACCTCGCATGGATCGGATTGCTCGATGCGCCGCAATATTGGGCGTTGGCCATATGCGCGCTGTTTGCATTCTGCGTTTTCCGCTGGGTATGAGGACAAGCAACGATCGGATAGATACGGTGAGACGGATGAGAACGGCAGTGATTGCAGGCGCATGTTTTGCGCTTATGGCGTGTTCGGAGACTACGGAGAGCACCTTCGTGGTTCTGAGCGAAGCCGAAAGGCAGGAAGCGGCAACCGCATTCCTAGACGATGAGATTGGCGATCAATCCGTTCTCTCGCGCGAAGAGCAGGAAGCGGAAATCGGCTGGTTCATGGAAGCGGCAAAGCCGTTCCAGGGGATGGAAATCTCGGTCGTATCCGAAACGATCGCTACCCACGAATACGAGTCCAAAGTGCTTGCGCCGGCATTCTCCGCGATCACCGGCATCCGCGTCACTCACGATCTCATCGGTGAAGGGGATGTGGTCGAGAAGCTGCAGACCCAAATGCAGTCTGACGAGAATATCTACGATGCCTATGTCAACGATTCCGACCTGATCGGAACGCATTGGCGCTACCAGCAAGTGCGCAATCTCACCGATTGGATGGCGGGCGAAGGCGCGGATGTGACCAGCCCGACGCTCGACCTTGACGATTTCATCGGAACCGATTTCACAACCGGGCCGGACGGCAAACTGTACCAACTCCCCGATCAGCAATTCGCCAACCTCTACTGGTTTCGGTACGACTGGTTCACCGATCCGGAGATAAAGTCCGCATTCCAGGCAGAATATGGCTACGAGCTTGGCGTCCCCGTCAATTGGTCCGCCTATGAAGACATCGCCGAGTTTTTCACCGGACGCGAGATCGATGGAACCACGGTCTATGGCAGCATGGATTACGGCAAGAAGGATCCCTCGCTCGGCTGGCGCTTCACCGATGCATGGATGTCGATGGCGGGTATGGGCTCGATCGGTGAACCCAACGGTCTGCCGGTCGACGAATGGGGCATTCGTGTGAACGAGAACTCACAGCCGGTCGGCTCATGCGTCGCGCGAGGCGGTGCGACCAATTCGCCGGCTGCAGTCTACGCGCTCGACAAATATTCCAAGTGGCTCAACGAGTATTCGCCGCCATCGGCCGCCGGGATGACCTTCTCGGAGGCCGGCCCGGTTCCGGCGCAAGGCGCAATCGCACAGCAGATTTTCTGGTACACGACATTCACCGCCAACATGGTCGGCGAAGAAGCCTCGGCTGTCCTGTATGACGATGGAACCCCGCGCTGGCGGATGGCACCCAGCCCGCATGGTGCCTATTGGGAAGACGGCATGAAAGTCGGCTATCAGGATGCCGGTTCATGGACCCTGATGAAATCGACGCCGACTGACCGCGCCAAGGCGGCCTGGCTCTACGCTCAATTCGTGACCTCGAAGACCGTGGATGTGAAGAAGGCGCATGTTGGCCTGACTTTCATCCGCGAATCGACGATCCAGCACGAGTCCTTCACCGAGCGAGCACCAAGACTGGGCGGTTTGATCGAGTTCTACCGTTCGCCCGCGCGCACGCGGTGGTCGCCGACCGGGACGAATGTTCCCGATTATCCGCGCCTGGCGCAGCTCTGGTGGCAGAATATCGGTGATGCTTCGTCGGGCACCAAAACGCCGCAAGCCGCACTCGACGCGCTGTGCGAGCAGCAGGAGCGGGTTCTCGAACGGCTCGAGCGGGCCGGGTTGCAGGGAGACCTCGGGCCGAAGCTTAACGAGGAACGAGGCGCCGACTACTGGCTCAGCCAGCCCGGATCGCCGAAAGCCAAACGTGCCAACGAAGATCCCGAACCGGTCACGATCGAGTACGATCGTTTGATCGAAACCTGGCAGTAGACGGATTTCAGTCAGGCCGTGCGATTGCCTGGCTCGTACGCGATCAGACAAGGTCTGTTGGAAAAGGCAAAGGCGTCCGGCGTTGTCATCGATTTACTCGTGATATTGCGCGCGAGATGACGCCAATCGATTGCCCGAATACTGTACGGGCGCGCCAAGAACACACTTGCTTAGTCGTGCTCGACTGCCTTACGCTAGGTCATCCGAAGAAGTTTCTCCGTGCGACCGACCGCTGGAAGAAACCCGGAAACGCAGCTTAAGAGCTCACCTGGGTCGTTTCGAAGCTTGATAGGGAATTGATCGCCAAGTCGACATTCTAGCAGCGCAGGGAGCAAGGCCAGGAGTGAACAAGCAAGAGAGCATACTCCCTGGTGCAAAGGATCGATTTGGGGACAGTAGATACCTCATAACGACTTTCGACTGGATGCGTGCTCTCCTCCAAGAGAAACTAAAGGAGCGAACCGAGCGACCCGAGCGAGCTGAACTACCTGAACTACCTGAACGACCCGAACCTCCCGCTTCAGCGCTTGCGATTGCTTCGCTGTTCGAACTGGACGATTTTTCTCTCGATACGCTGCTGATGGCATCGTTTCTCGCACTCGAGCCGGACGCTACCGCACTCGTCACTTCCCTCCAGGGTCAGATTTATCCTGTTTTGACGGTCGGTACGGCCCTCTCCATCCTGCCCAATGCAGACTGGACGGCGTTTTCCGTAAACAGCCCGCTTCGGCGTTATCACCTAATCGAGCTTGAGGGTGATGTTCTAAGCAGTCGTACGATCTCGATTCCCGAAAGCCTGCTCATGGCTCTGGTCGTTGGTCCGACGATGAGCGAGGCCGCGCTCGAACTGGTCCGCCAGCCGCAAAGGCCCGCAATGGCAGACGACTGGCCGCATAACGAACTCGATGCCTTGCTTGGATCGCCGCAGGTGATGGTGCGCATCGGTGGCTCACGAGCGGCCGGCGAGACGATCGCTCAGAGCGCAGCGGCGCGGGCTGGCTTGCAGGTGTTTCACTTAGACGTTGAGGGGCTGCCCCAACAGCCGGGCGAGATCATTCGCAGCGCCGCCGTGCTTGCGCGCGACATGCTGCTGACGGGCGGACTGTTGGTGGCCGGGCCTGCTTCCGCTGCGGATCCGGGTCGGCGCGACGCCTTTCTTGCTCGCTACAGCGGCAGGGTGGTGATCCTTGATGACGAGGACAGGCTCTCGGACGTTCGCGATGTCATCGTCCTCGAAGATGCATACATGCCCTCTGCAGTTCGCCAGGGATGGTGGAGCGCAGAGCACGAAGATCCGGCGGACGACCGGTTCTCAAGGCGCATTGCCTATCAGTTTCATCTGTCTCGATCCCAGATGGCCGCGCTTTCCGATCGACACGCAAATCGACTGCAACGACAGGAGCGCGACACTGCCGAAGCGCAGACATGGGGTGACGCCAGACGAATGACCCGCGCGAGTTTGTCGGTATTGGCCGAGCGGATCGAACCGACTGCGTCTTCCAAGGATTTGATCGTACCAGCGCGCACCGCAAGCATTCTTTCCGCCATTGAGGGACAGGTGCGGTGCAGACCGATCCTGGAAAGCGAATGGGGGTTTAAGGAAACGGGCACGGGGCGCGGCCACGGGCTCGCAGCGCTCTTTTCCGGTCCATCCGGGGTGGGCAAGACGTTGGCAGCCGAAGTCCTGGCCGTAAATCTCGGCCTCGATCTCTATCGTATCGACCTCGCAGCGGTCATGTCGAAGTGGATCGGTGAAACCGAAAAGCACCTCGCGCGGTTGTTCGATGTCGCGGAGCGCAGCGGCGCAATCCTCTTGTTCGACGAATGCGATGCGCTGTTTGGCAAGAGGAGCGACGCTCACGAAGACTACCAGCGCTATGCGAATGTAACCGTTGCCTATCTCCTGCAAAGGTTGGAACGGTATTCCGGCCTGACAATTCTGACCACCAACCTGAAGAGCAATGTCGACGAAGCCTTCCTGCGTCGCCTGCGCTTTGTGGTCGACTTTCCCTTTCCCGAAGCCGACGAGCGCCGCGCCATTTGGCAAACTGCATTCCCTGCCGATTGCCCTCTCGATGAAATCGATTTCGATCGTCTCGCCCAATTGAGCGTGACGGGCGGTGCGATCCGCAACATCAGCATCAATGCAGCCAATCTCGCAGCGGCCCGTGCCGGCAATAGCAGCGTAACCATGCAGGACATCCGCTCCGCCGCTGAGCTCGAACGCGAGAAAACCGGGCGGGGGCTTAGCGCATCGGAAGTTGCGGGATGGGTGCGGCATGAAAAGTCGAGGAGGGCCTGAGATGGTTTCAGCGACCGGCCAGCGTGCATCCGCAACTGCCAAAGGCTCGCTCCCGCCGAAACCTGGAGGCAAGCCCAAGACCACACTCAATGCCCCTCCGATCGCATCCCTGAGCGCGATTTCCGGTCAGCGCCAGCCGGAAATTGCGCAGGTGCCGGTGTTTCAGAACGCGATCACCGATGAATTCTCGCGCAGCAACAGGGCGCGCGCCTATGCGACAGCCAGCCATATTGGCTTGAGGGCAGGCGAGGACGCGCGACCGGGCAGCGATCTGCTCCGGCACGAGCTCGTCCACGTCATGCAACAGCGGCTCGGCGACCGCCGAGACTTCCTGGCGCAAGAGCGCGATGCAGAAGCAGGCACCTTACCCTCTGCGCGGATGGGCAGCGCGGTTCCCAAGACCCAGTTTCAGAACGAGCGGGCGGTCACGGTAACAGTCCGAGGACAGACCATGCACGTCGTCACCGACGCTGCTACCAACAATCGTATCCGAGCAATCATCGAGATTCCGGCCCCCCTAGTGGCCGGAACCTACCAGATGCATTTCGTCGGCGATCAATTGGTAACGCGCGGCTATCCCAATCAGAGCCCCTTGATCCTTTTCATTCCGTCCACCTCCGCCGACCGGCGACGGATGGTGAACGCCCTGAAACAGACGACAAGCAGTCAGCCTGCAACGCTCATCATCAGGCCCGGCAGCGGCGGTCGCGCTGGCGGCGGTTCGGGTTCGGGCACGGGGTCGGGCACCGGCTCTGGGGGAACCGGTGGCGGCTATACCAACCGCCGCCGCCGTCGGCAGGCCGCCGCTTCGAACCGGCGGCAATTGTCAGCGCTGAGGCAAGGCGGACATATTCCGGCCAATCAGGGGCAACAGCTGGAGAACCAGGTCGCGGCGGGGCAGCAGCTCACGCCGCAGCAGCAACAGGCGCTGCTCGATGCGTTGGCGAACGGCGTGGTGGCTCTGACCGGTCAAGGTCAGACGCCGACCGGAAGCGCGCGGGAGATGGCAGACTTCATCCTGCGCAACCAGCAGATCCTGACCAATCAGGTCGGGCAATCGAACACCGCTTTGACGCTCACCGAAATCGAACAGACGATGCAGCGCCACGAGCAAACCGTCCAAGGTGGCGCCGCAGCGGCTGCGGTCGCACCTCTGGAAGAAAGCTCGATGGGCACGGATCCGCGCTTCGCAGCGCTATCGCAGGCCGAGCGCGATCTTTGGCGCAACTACCTTGAGGATTATCCATCTGACCGCACGACGAGCGACGGTGGCGGGCTTGAACTGACGCCGGATCGGCTATTCAACATGGCCCTGCGGATGTCACCGCAACATATGCCGGCTGGGGTCGCCGAAGCGCTGGAAGAGACATTCAGAAGTCCGATATTCTGGGGCTCGATCATTGTTTCGATCGTAATCTATTTGGCGATGTGGCTGGCGCCCGAACCGATTATCTCGAAGTCGCTGGCGATCACCATCACTCTTGCGCTGCTGGCCGTATTCACCGCCGCCGAGATCATTCATCTCGCCCAGGCGTGGTCGCAGCTGCGCACCGACAGCAACCAGATCACTACCTATGCCGAACTCGAAGCTGCTTCGGCCCGTTTCGGCCAGGCTGTCGGCGAGACCGGTGGGCGCATCCTGATCCAACTGGCCTTGCTGCTGGCCGGCGGTGCGCTGCCGCGTCCGACGGCACCGCCACCAGGTGGATTTGCACCTGCGCTCGCCACTGCCGGCGGGCCGCGCTTGGCTGCCGCGAGTGCTCCAGCCATACAGATAACGGCCACCGGCGAAGTGATTGCCGCCACAACTGCCACGTTGCCAAGCCTCGCGATGATGGCGAGCAACAGCGGGGGGAGCGGTGGAAACAGCAGCAGCGGGGGTAACGGACCTCCATCTTCTTCAAGCGGATCTGGCTCGGGTTCGGGATCGGGCTCGCAGTCGACGGGTGGAAACCAGACACCTCCGTCAAGACAGTCCGGCTCCGGAACCACTCCTCCAGCAGCCGCTCCGCCGACAACCACACCGCCGTCAACGACCCCACCTGCGACTGCGCCGCCCGCGACGGCGCCTCCTGCCACCGCCCCACCAGCGGTGGCACCGCCGGCGGCGGCGCCAACTGCGCCAAGCCTGCCTGCCACCACCAATCGCCGTTTGGCGCGTCTGATCCAGCGAATATTCACCCGCGCACAGGGCGGCAACTTCAACCGATCCAGCGGATATCACGGACAGACACGGCACCAGTTTTCCGATCAGCAGGTGACGCAAATCCTCAGGGATCCTGACGCGATCTACCTCTCGGCTGGCAAGTCCGGGCGGCTCATCTACCGCAGGGGCGGGGATATTGTTGTCTTGGAAGGTCCAGGCAGCGGTGGGGGAAATGCTGTGACAGCCTATGGTCCGGGCGGCGTGCGTGGCACAAGTGGTGCAGGCGCTCTCGGCGGTGCACCAACAGATCCGGGGCTGCCTGTCACCGAAGCACAAATTGTTGGCGGAACCGTTCCCGGTCAGGCCATACCGCCTGCAACCAAAGTATGGGGTAGGACACCTTAATGGATTTTCGAGCTGGAGACTGGTCACTGTCTCTCGAGACACAGGACTTGGTTCTCGACAACCCAAGCTTCACAGTGCGGCATGTGTGGCTTGGCCTAAGCCCGTCCGATCCCGACTACGACGCCCACGAGGCGGAAACGGAGGGCAGCGACCCGGTCTGGGGTGACGCGTGGCGATTTGAGCGGAACAGCACGTCGCTGGTTTCGTTCTATCTCGAGATCCCGGAACAGAACGTTCCGACCGCACCCGAGATCGTCCGAAAAGGCGCTGCAAGACTTGTGGCGCTGGATACAAGCGGAACCCCTCCGCACACATCGTCGCGGCACTTCGACCGAGGAATACTTACCTGCGGACAGTTGGAAACTCCTGAAAAGGTTGATGGTTTCGAGGTGGCTCCCGACTTTTCGATCCTCCTTCACAATGGCGAGTTCTGGGGTTGGGAATTCGCGGCCGCAATCGATCAATCGGACGCAAATTTTGAAACCGACTGCGCATTGGTTGCCAAATACTATGAGCTGGTAAGCGAAGACACCCTGGACGACCTTGACGACCGAGGAATCCTGCTTCGCGAGCGTCTCCTGCAACTGCGGACCGAGGCGCTCAATTCCGGCGGGGAAACGGCATCGATGGTGGCCGACCATATCTCCAAGGTGATCGAGAACTTCTACGGCTGAGTCTGAACCGCACAGATCGTTAGTTCATCTTCGAGGCGAATGGCATTTCGGTTTCGCTGTTAAACGAGTGTCCCCGGACCAGCGGAGTCTGTCGATCAAACTCGCGTGAGGAACGCCAGATTGCCCAGCGGCGGTCGCTAGTGCGCCACCATGGTTGGGCCCGTTCGATTGGATCCTCCAACCGTCGGTGCCGTGCCCAAAAGTTCTGCCGGAGAGATAGCCGTTTCCGTCACAGCCGTTCCCTCTCGCATCGTCCGCAGCGAACCCTTGCCGTTGCTGAGCGATCGAGGGTGAATGCACCAGAGATACTGCAATCGCGCATATGGCGGTGGCGGGCCCCAACGCTGAAATGCGCATTTCCAGTCCTCTTCTGAGTAGTCGTGCGGATTCCGACAGAAGCCTGCATCAATGACTGCCCCAGCTATTTGGGGGATGGTCGCTGAAGCGCCCCCATATGCGCGGGATGTTCGGAGCCGCCCTCGATCGTACTCGCAACGCACTAAAAGCGCGATTCATTGGGGAGCGAGCCATGATAGGTAAAATTGGGACTGCATCGACATTGGCGATTGCCGCCGGACTGGTGATGACAGCACATGCGGGCAACGCGGAACAAGCTGGCACTTCGGATCAGGCGCACTCAACCGCGCAATCGCGTCCTGCAGCACGACCTCAGGCGCGTCCGAGTCGCCGACCTGCTGCCAATCGGCCAGCCGCGCAAGCTCAGGGGCGGCGGCTGGGGCCGCGCCAGGCGAGAGCGTTGGGTACATATGAGGTTTCGGTTCCGGCCGGGCACATTCTGGCGGCCGAATTCGACCGGCAAAGCGTACGTTACTGGATCGTCAATCCCGGCAGCGGCTCCACGTCAGCCAACCGGATTAACGTTGCGCCCCCACCTACGCGGTTGCCCGGCACCGGGCGCGGCAAGGTCGTGTTCAATCTAGACAAAGCCGCCGGCGTTTATCTCACCAACAAGCAGGCCAACGCATCGCCGCGATATCAGGTGGTATTCTCGGGCGAAGCGGAAAGCGATGCGATGGCGGGCTGGCTGTTGCGGGGGTCCAGCAATGAGCGAGGTGTGTTCGATCGCTTGCGTACAGCGGATGACGGCTCTCAGGCAGCGCAACTGCATCGCACCCGCTTCGTTCCGCTATCGCTAAAGATACAGAACGACGTCAGAACCGAGCTGAACGCCTTCGAAAGCAGGCTCAAGGATCTCTTGCGCAACGATATGATCGCCGCACAGCAGCGCACGATTGAAGGATTGAAGTTCTTCTACCCGACATCCAGCGCCAATGCCCGCAATCTGATTGCAGCCAACACTTTCCTGCAGCAGGTCGATGCCGGATCGAACGCAATGCTGCCATGGGTGTCGCAGATCAGTGACCTTTCCAAGCGCTTCCGGGCCAGGGCCACTGCCGATGCCAACGCACTGGCGCAGATCAATCCGGCCAGCATCTATGACGCACCCGCCGTAGCCAAAGCCGCGTTGGGATGCGCCCGGTTCGAAGGGTTCGTTCGCGAAACGGCGGCCGTGCTCGAGGCCCTTCCCGAGAATGCTGACACCGACAATGACAAGGCAGATCTCTTCACGATCGAGCGTAGGGCGGTGAGAAACCCGGTCTCCCGTGAGCAAGCCTTGATTGAAGGAATCACCGAGCGGGCGGCTGGTGTCGAGGCCCGCTTCAAGACCTGCCTTGAATCGGCAATCGGTGAAGAGCCTGGCGCCCCGCAGATCCCCGATAGCTTGGCGGATTATGAAGCGCTTGCTCTCGAAGCGGAAAAGCTTGGCAACGACCGCGAACAGGCTGTGCGAAATTTTGTCGACTATCTCGATACCTTCTCGGAGAATTGGGAAGGTCGATTTGCCGAGGCCGAAGGCGGCACGGTCAATGGCCAGCCCGCGCGGTATGCGCCCGCGCGCTGGCTCGGCGCTGCCGACCGCATCACTAGGCTGGCGGAGAGTTTCGCCGGCGTCGGTCAGCCCGGCGCGGCGAGCGCCGTTCCGACCGGCTTTCAGGCCTTTGCCAAAACCGTGTCATCCCCGAACGCCTGCGACAATCCGACCTGGACCTTCGACTTCAATGTCGGAGGTCTCAATGTCGTGATCGGAACGCCCTTCGACGACCGTGTGCAGGGCAACGACTCGGCCGCAAGTTACGAAGCGATCTTCGGACTGTGGGGCGATGACTGCCTCAATGGGCGTGACGGTTTCGAGCTGATCGCTGGCAACTGGGGCGACGACGAGATCCATGGTGGCGACAAGATGGAGCTCCTCACCGGCGGCGCAGGCGACGACACCATCTTCGCCGGTCATGGAATGGATGTGGACTGGACACTGTTCGGCGCCGATGTCCGGCTCTATCTCGGTAGTCTCGTGAGTGGTTCAGCGGGTTCGGACGAGCTCTTTGGCAACGATCCAGCCGACACACCGACCGTCAGCAACCCGCTCGCAGAAGGATACACAAACCTGTTCTTCGGCGATGGCTTGAGTGGCGCCAATCCGAGCCTTGCAGGCAACGATATCATCAACACGCAAGGCGGGATCAGTGTTGGCTTCGGCCAGATGGGCGATGACACGTTGAGGGCACCGCAAGGCGGACGGATAGACATGCTAGATTCCCTCGGAGCAGTCGACACCGGCGCTCCAATCCTGTTCGGGTCGATATTTGCGGGCCAGTCGGGGAACGACACGCTCGAAGGGTCTCCCTATCTTGACGCCTTGTTCGGTGGGCGAGGCAACGACACTATGCGTGGTCGCGGCTTCATCGATTTCATGATGGGACAACGCGGTGCCGACACGATGCGCGGCGACGGCGGGATCGATCTGATCCTGGCGGGGAACGGCGATGACACGCTTGAAGGCAATGCCGGAGAAGATCTGCTGATCGGCTGGGCCGGGAACGACACGATCTCTGGCGGAGGCGGCCTGATCGATGGTCTGTTTGGTGGCCGCGGCGATGACAACCTCAACGGCAATGCCGGAATGGATTTCGGACATGGCGGGCGCGGCGAAGACGAGGTCGCTGGCGGACCAGACATCAACCTTCTGCTTGGCGCTGCCGACAATGACACGCTCACCGGCGGCGGATCCTATGACATCCTCCTGGGCCAGGGCGGTAGCGATTGGCTGCGAGGGGGCAGTCAGATCGACTTCCTGATCGGTAATGCCGGATATGACCGGATCGACGGGCAAGACGGAACCGACGTCCTATTGGGTATGAATGGCAACGATGTGCTCAATGGCGGCGGCCAGATCGATCTGATCTTCGGCAATGACGGCAACGATATCGGCCATGGCGGTCCTCAAACCGACCTGCTGATGGGGCTGGCCGGTTCCGATTGTCTATTTGGCGGAGGCGATTTTGACATCGTCATGGGCAATCAGGGGTCAGACTACCTCGAAGGCAATGACGGTACCGATCTGTTGCTGGGAATGGTCGGCAATGACGAGCTGCGAGGTGGTCCCGGGTTCGATCTGTTGTTCGGTTTGGCCGGCAATGACAACCTGTTTGGCGATGGCGGTACCGATCTGATTGTCGGTTCAGCCGGTCGCGATTTTATCAATGGCGGGGACAATACCGACATAGTGCTAGCGGGTGCTGGAGACGACGACATCGACGGCGATGGCGGCGCTGACATAGCGATGTCGGGCGATGGGGCCGACGCGCTTGTCGGGACCGAGATGTTCCTCACTGGTGCTGGCAACGATCACGTTGTCGGGTCGAATGGCGCCGCTCTGTTTGCCGGTTTTGGCGGGAGCAACGAGGACATTCTCGAAGCGCGTGGGGCCACAGTTGCTGGCGTGTTTGGCGGGTCAGGAGCTGACAGTATCTTCAGCCGGACCGGCACGCTCTTCATGCTGGCGTTCGGCAATTCCGGCAACGACCTGATGCGCGTCACGGGATCGAATGGCGGCGCGAAGCTGCTGCTGTTCGGCAATCAGGAAGAAGACAGCATCGAGTCCGCGCTCGGCAACTCGTTCCTGGTCGGCAACGACGACAATGATCGGCTTTCGGGATATGTCTCGGGTGACGCCAAGCGCGACTATTTGTTCGGCAACCGCAAGGACGACGTTCTATACGGCAACCGCAACAAGAGAGACCGCCTATACGGAGGTTGGGGCAAAGACAAAAAGGAGCGTGATACCGCGCTCAACCTGGGCGGGCCTCCTGCGCAGCGCGCGCTCCAGCCAAACAATCTCGCCGCGGGCGACCGGTGGTGCAGGAACATCGACCTCTCGCAGCTCCCGCGCCCCGGCGCCGCTCGTACTCCCGGGGACTGACCACCGGATGCACGCAAGTCATCTCGGCAACCCATGTACCTCGGCAAGCTCACTTGCCGGGGTACAAGACACCCAAAGGCGCGGCCCTTGTCATTATTCCTCAAACGCTTACGCAAGGGAGCAATGGGAGGGAAGGGCCGCGACTTGCCAAGGGAATTTGTCAAATGGGGTATAATCGGCATCGTCCTGGTGGGACTGGTGTCGGGGGCAATGGGGGGATTGGTTGCCGTCTTGGTGGGCGGGACGCTTGCACCCTCTCAACCGGAGGTTTCCCCGAAAAGCGATACGCCGGGCATGGACTACATTGACGCCTTCGCTTGCCCCGATGGCCTGGTCAGGGAAGTGCTGATCGGCGGCGTTGAAGACGATTTCTCAGCCGAAGGTGAAGAGAAGGCAACTCCGCGGGCTGCGCTGATGGAACTCCCGATGATGCAGCACATGGCGCAGCGAAACGTCCCCAACGGCGCTGCGTTGCGAGACTATGATGAAGTGGGAACCGATAAACACCTGATCGATCATTTCGAGATCGACCCGGGAGTTGTGTCGGGAAAGATGCTGTTTTCCGCTCGCCCGCTGGAAGGTTCTAGGACGGACTATGCCAATCTTGGCGATCGCTTTGTCGAAGATCTGGTCGAGGAATTCCACCGTGACCAGGTATACGGTTTGTCGGGCATAGCATTCGGAGAACGCGGGTTTGAGGGCCTGATCACGATCGACTTTGCCGACCTTCGGACTTCTCCATCAATCTCGACCCAGTCCTTGATCGACTACTTGAACCAATCCGATCGACCGCTCGAAGTCGATTTCACGGTGGCTGACGACACGGTCGTCGATTTCGCAGCCCTGCTGATTTGCCGCGAGCCAAGAGTTGCAATGGGCACCGGCTTCACCGCGGCCAGCACCTCTCCGCCGGGTTCGGACATGACTTATTTTGCCTGTGGTTGGGACTTAACGTCTCCGCTGTGCGAGCCGAGTTCGGGTCATCTGCGCTGCGACGCCGAGCAACGCATCGCCTGTTATCGCGATATGAATAGAGCGCCGCCTGAGGCTGCGAGCCCGGAAATCCATAAGTTGGAGTCCTTCGTTCCCGGTGAAATCAATCTCAGTTCCTTGGTCCGTCCGGAACGGTTTGAGTCGGTAGCGGATGCCAATGCGTTCTGCGCGGCGGAGTTCGGTGAAGGATGGCGCACTCTCAGTTTCCATGAAGGCGGCGGAACGGCCGTGCTCACGCATAGCAAGCTCGAACCCTATGCGACCGGCCTCGTCCATGTCGCCGACCAGCCCTACGGGAATTGCTGGGATCGACCGGAGAGCGTCATTGACCGCTAAGACCATCCGCGTCGGCATTCTCGAAGACGATCCCGATATGCGCGGTTACCTCGCGACCCTGATCCGGGCTGAAGCCGATATGACTGTGGCGTTTGCCTGCGAAAAACTGACAGATGCCAGAGTAGCCTTGTCGAAGAATGTACCGGACCTCTGTCTGGTCGATATTCGTCTACCGGACGGGAGCGGGCTCGACTTTCTGACGGAGGCGATGCGGCGCGGTTCCAAGGCATTGATCCTGACCGTGCTCGGCGATCGCAGCAGCGTGCTGCTCGCTTTTGAGCTGGGGGCCAATGGCTATCTGCTCAAGGACACGGCACCCGATCAGATCAAGGCCAATATCCGGGCCGTGATCAGCGGAGGCGTGCCGATCAGCCCGCAGGCGGCCACGCACGTGCTGGCCTTGAGCAGGGGAATGGCGTCATCGGCGAGCGCGTCGACTGACACGAGCGCGACATACGAAAACCTGCTGACCGCGCGTGAGAGCGAAGTGCTTCACATGTTTGCGCGCGGACTGTCCTATCGCGAAACGGCCGAAGCGATGGGCCTGTCGGTCCATACTGTCAGCGATCACGTCAAGGCGATCTATTCCAAGCTTGGCGTCCATTCACGCAACGAAGCTGTCTATGAAGCGGTGCAGAACGGCTGGCTTGAACTCTGACGGCTACTGATCTGCCGGGAGCGAGAGAGCGATCCGGGTACCTTTGCCAGGCACACTATCGACGGAAAGCTCTCCGCCGAGGCGCAACGCGCGGTTGCGCATATTGCCGAGCCCTCGACCGGCTTGAACGGCATCGACGTCAAAACCCTGCCCGTCGTCGCTGATCTCGATACGCAGTCTGCCATGCTGCGGGCAGCCTGCCGAAATATTCACCGCGATTGCGGTTGCCCGTGCATGTCTCACAGCATTGCCGATCGATTCCTGCATCACCCGGTAGATGCTCAGCACCTCCCTAGCGCCGAACGTCCAGTCGGAGATCGGTCCCTCTTCTTGCCAGTCGAACACAATGCCGCCTCCGCTCAATTGCACGCTTGTGCGACCGCGGAAACTCTCAAGCGCCGTGGCGAGGTCACTTCCCACTTGGTCGAGTGAATCCACAACCAGACGCAAATCCGCGATGCTGCGCTCGATCTCGATTTCGACATCGCCCAAGGCGACGCTGCGACCGCGTACCTTCATCAACAAGCTGAGCAGCTGTCCGCCTACCCCGTCATGCATATCCCGGACAAAGCGCTGACGCTCTTCGAGTACGGCCTGCTTGCGGACCTTGGCTTCGATCTCCGCTTGCTGTTCGTCGATGATCGCATCGCGCTGAGCGACCGCTCGACGGGCGGATATCAGCGAACTGACCGACTCCCGCACCGCGAGACCAAGCAGGAGCGGCAAACCGATGCCAAGCGCGGGAACCGATGCGAGATTGGCGAAATAGAGCTGACCGATCGACGGACGGAACGCTGCTGGCCCCAATAGCGCCCAGATTGATATGGCAATGCCGAGAATGCCGCACAGCACCAGTCCGCGAATGAAGCCGCGCAGGCTTTTGCCCGAACCCGGCCGACCAAGGGCCATCAGCACGAGTCCAGCCAAGCAAACGGCCACAATCAAAGGGTCCAGTGCAGCCAATGTCCCCCACGGGCCACCCTGCCAAGTCTTGGCCAATTGGCTTGCGGCAATGGCTCCACCGCCTGCGAAACTCACCAAGTCCCTGCTGAGAATGAGTCCCAGGCCTGCCGCCACCAGCCCGATCGTCGCGGCAAACTGGATCGCTCGCTTCAGTAGATCCATACTGGCTTCGAACTCGGCTCGAAGCGAAGCAGCGGAGCCGCTGTCGGTTGCCCACATGCGAAGACTTTCGATGGCCTCCGTTCCTTCGGGCAAGACCAGATCCAGCCGTTCGAGTCCGGTCACATGATTGCTGGTATCGATCCTTGCAAAGGCCCAGTGGCCGGCGAAGCCGATCGGTCTGAAACCCAGCGCACTCGCGTCCCCGATCGGAACGCCGTTGGCAAACAGGCGCGTTCCCGGTGCGAGGCCTGTCGCCAGAATCGCGGAAGGCTTTGTCGAGTCCGGGTTTTCCCATCGCACCGAGACCTGCAAAGTTCCTTCGTTGATGGCTTGAGCATCTCGCGAAAGTTCGGCGGGAACACCTGCGGTGTGCCTTGAGAGCAGAAAGACATTGCCCGGAACAATGCGAAAATGCTTCGCGTGGACTTCGGCGAGGGCATCTTCGTCCATCGCGGAAAAGCCAAGCGATGCAATTGCAAGCGCAACTGCCAGGCCGAACAAGGTCGATATCAAGGCCGACGCGCGCTGCATTCCGCACCGTTAGCATTACTTGAATATCGGTGTACCCCGAGATCTTGGGAGGGAAACTGCATCGCGATCATGCGCTTCGAAGCGAGCCTCTGGAAGGTGCAAGGCTGCGGGGCCGGCTGGATCGGTTGAATGAGCATGCTCGCCGTTCTCGCGACCCGATAGACTGCAGAATTGGGCACCAAGTCGGATCGGGATTTACTGAAGGGACAACAGAAGAATGTTGATCAGCGCGGCTCATGACCATCGAATTGCCAAGTAAATGTCAAAGGTTTGAGTTGCGAGATTAGCGCATTGAGTATGCTGTTTCTATGTCCCTAACCGGCCATTAACCCTTCTCCAGTAGCTCCTAGAGACGGAGCACGAGGCCTTTTGTCTCGGCGCTAACCGAGGGGCGACAAGATGCAGCCATGGAACGGCTTACCCACTAATGATGGGGCGCAGGATGAGTGGGTGGGCGGCTTTGTCGCAAACGGTTTCGAGCCGGTGGCGCATGCATTCCAGGCCTCGATCCTCTCGGGTGAAGCGCTTGGCGCCGCGTGCACGATCATCCGCAATGGCGAAACGCTGGTCGATCTGTACGGCGGTTGGAAATCTCCTTCGCACGATCGCGCCTGGGCCGGCGATGATATCGCGCTGGTCTATTCCCTGACCAAGGGTCTGACCGGAATGGCCGCGGCCGTGGCGGTTTCGCGTGGCCTGTTCGCCTATGACGAACTCGTCACCGACATCTGGCCCGAATTTGCCGCGCATGGCAAAGGGGCGGTTACGGTCGGAGAAGCTCTGTCCGAGCAGGCGGGTCTGGCCGCAATCGACTACAAGCTCACGCTCGAGAACATCAGTGACGAACCAGCGATCTGCGCAGCGATCGGCGGGCAGAAGCCCAACTGGTCGCCGGGCGATCATTCCGGAAACCATGCCTACACACTGGGCTGGATAGCGAGCGAGCTGATCCATCGCCGTGACCCGAACGGGCGACGCCTGCCGCAATTCTTTGCCGAGGAGATTGCCGATCCGCTTGGCGCCGATGTCTTCATCGGGCTGCCCGAAAGCTTTGATCGCAATCGCATCGCCCGGATCGAAGGGTTCGGGATGCAGGATCTCTTCATCCATCACACCACGATGCCGTGGCCGCTTACCTTCAAGATGTGCCTGCCAGGCACGTTGGCGTTCCGTACGTTGAACAACCCGCTGGTGCTTGAAGGGCCGGGAGCGCTCGATCGCGAAGAATTCTGGCGCGTTGGGCAGGGCGCTGCCGGCGGCGCCCTGCGCTCGATCGCGAAGAATTCTGGCGCGTTGG
>CAZJZO010000015.1:0-44687 GCA_964550495.1 uncultured Porphyrobacter sp.
CCGAGATCGGCGAACTTCTAACCACGTGGCGTCCGCTGATCGCTACTCTAATCGGTGTCGCCGGCCTCCTGGCAATGATCCTGATCCGCCGGGTCAACGCCTTCGCTGCTTTGGTGGTTGCCGCGTTGGCGACGGGTTTGCTTGCGGGTCTGGAGCCGCAGGCGGTCATCCAGTCGGTGCAGGACGGCTTTGCGGGCGTGCTCGGCTTCATCGCCGTGATCGTGGGACTGGGCGCCTTGCTCGGCACTTATCTGGAGGCCAGCGGTGGCGCGGCGGCTCTGGCGCGGTCGATCATCGGCACCCGGCCTGCGGGGCCTGCCGGGATCGCCATGGGCTTGGTCGGACTGGTGATTGCGATCCCTGTCTTCTTCGATGTTGGACTTATCCTGCTCTTCCCACTTGTCCAGGCACTTGCGGCCCGTGCAGGCAAACCCGCGCTGTATTTCGGACTGCCGCTCTTGGCAGGATTGGCAACAGCGCACGCTTTCATCCCCCCCACGCCGGGGCCGGTGGCGGTTTCGGACATTCTCGGCGCGGAACTCGGCCTGGTTATCGTGTGCGGTCTATTGGCGGGCATTCCCTCTATGCTGATCGCGGGCTCTCTTTATGCGAGCTTCGCTGATCGCAGGGGCTGGCTACCAGTGCGTGCATTCGATCCGGCTTACGCCGAAGAGCCTCCCGCATCATCTGGGCTGGCCGTAAAAGCGGCACTCGCAATTCTGGTCCCGATTGCCTTGATTGTAGCTGCCGCCGTGTCCGAGCAACTGGGCGCGAGCAATTCACTGCTCGCCTTTGTCGGCCATCCGTTTGTAGCTCTGCTGATCGGCTGTGGCCTTGCTGCGTGCGTACTCAGGCCTGGGACCGACGAAGAGCGCGCGAAGCTCAAGGATGGGCTCACCAGAGCGCTCGAGCCTACCGCGGTTATCCTGCTGGTCACAGGCGCGGGAGGGGCGTTCAAACAGGTGTTGGTCGATACCGGTGCAGGCGAGATGATGGCCAAGGGATTCCTTGATGCGGGGCTCGGACCGATAGTCGCCGGGTTTGTGCTCGCGGCGCTGGTGCGGGTGGCGCAGGGATCGGCAACGGTCGCGATGTTGACGGCGGCTGGCCTGTGTGCCCCGATCGCAGCAGCGGCCGGTCTCGACGGCTGGGATCTGGCGCGCATGGTGATCGCCATCGCGGCTGGCGCCAGCATCGTGAGTCATGTGAACGATTCAGGATTCTGGCTGGTCTCGCGTTATTTCGGGCTGAGCGCGGGCGAGACATTGAGGACGTGGACGGTGACCTCGACTCTGGTCGGCGTGGTTGGCTTCGTCGCGGTCCTGCTGCTGGGTCTAGTCGGTTAGCTGCGCTGCCATTTGGCGGGCGATTCGATCGACGCTGAGAGCGCCGTCAAAGACTCGTGCATCATGGGGCGTGACGAGCGCGCCAAGCTGGCTGTCCAAAAGCGAAACCGGCATGAAGTGGCTTGATCGCCCCTCTATTCGCGACGTAAGTACATCGCGCGAAACTTCGAGCAGGAAGAAGCGGACCGAGTGCGAGGCAATCGCCCTTAGCCGAGCCTGGACGTAGGGTGTGAGTGCCGAACACGCGAGTACCACTGTCGTTGCGGTGTAGTTCGTAATCTCGCTCTCGATCAGATCGAGCCATGCGACACGATCCCCGTCGGTCAAAGCGACACCGGCCCCCATCTTCGCGCGGTTGGCAGCAGGATGAAAATCATCCCCTTCGAGCATCGGCACGCCAAGAATCTCGGCAAGCTGTGCCCCCACCCGCGTCTTGCCGCATCCGCTTGGTCCCATGACCACGATGAGATCCGGCTTTGACAAACATCAGTCTCCGCAGGTGCGCGTGGCGTCGATATCGGGAGCGAGCCGAATGTCTGAAAGGCCAATCGAGGCTGGCGTGCGAGAGGCGAGCAAGAGCCCTGTGCTGACGGCGGAAAGGTCCGCTCCGATCTCATCGAAGCAGGATAGAGATAGCCGCACCTCCTGCCAATCGCTGCTCGTCACCTCTACATTCAGGCCGTCATTGCAGGCCTCGAAAGTCTCGCATCCCAGCGCCAGCCGTAGGCTGGCTGGGGCGCTGCCCAGATTGCGGACGAAGAAGGCGAGTTCCATCGCGCCGTTGCTTTGGCGCGAAAAGTCGACCGGGTCGTGCGTCGCGATGCGCATATAGGGTCCGGTCTCGCGCCAATCGATCCGCAGCGAGTCCTCTTGGGCGAGGCGATCATGACCAGCGAAGGCCAGTGCGCCGCCGTCCCATGTGCTCGAATTGAGCCGGGTTTGCGTGCCCGCAACGACGCCGTAGAGCGACCACGGATTGGGTGCTTGCCCCGCAGCGAACAAGACATCGCCCGAGGCATTGGCGCTCGAATCGATCCCCGATACTTCGGATAGCTGCGCCACTTGAGTGGTGCTCGCATAGTGCAACCCATAGCCATAGGCGAAGAGCGGATCGTACCCCTCCATGCCGACATTCAGGGTCGCCTGATCCGCCCGTTTGGGCCACGAAAATGCCAGCTTGCCGGTAAAGTCGAAGCCGGGTTCGCGTTTGAACAGCAGATCGCTCACGCCGCCGCCCTCGCTGCCGGGAAGCCAGGCGGCGACGAAGGCGTCGGAGGCGTTGATTTCGGGGTTTACCCACATCGGGCGGCCCGAGAGGAACACCGACACGACCGGCATCCCGCGCTCGCGGTAATGCGACAAAAGGCCGGTGTCGAACGCGCCGTCTTCGAAATCGAGATGCGGGCGATCGCCCTGGAACTCGGCATAGGCATCCTCGCCGTAGACCGCGATGACCACATCGGCCGTATGGTTGCCGGTGCCGTCCTCATCAAAGACAACAGTGCCGCCAGCGTTCTCGACCGCTTCGGTGATGCCGTCGAGGATAGACTCCCCGCCGGGGAATTCTTCATTGGTGTGCGAGCCACCTTGCCAAGAAAGCGTCCACCCGCCCGATGCCTTGGCAATGCTGTCCGCGCCGTCGCCCACCACCAACACGGTTTTGCTCGAATCGAGCGGCAGCAGGCCGCCATTGTTCTTGAGCAGAACCAGCGACTTTCGCACCGCCTCGCGCGCTACGGCGCGGTGCTTTGCGCTGTCGAGCAGATCGGTGTTCCCGGCATTCGGGCGCGTGCTTGGTGCGCCGCGCTCGAACAGGCCGTAATTGAGCTTCACGCGCAGGATGCGTCGCACGGCATCGTCGAGCCGCTGCATCGAAATCTCGCCCGACTTCGCCTGTGCCAACATGCTTTCATAGAGGCCGCGCCAGCTATCGGGGGCCATGAACATGTCGATCCCGGCGTTGAAGGCCTGCGGACAGTCGGTATTCGAACAACCTGGGATTTGCCCATGCGCATTCCAGTCGCTGACGACGAAACCGTTGAACCCCATGCGCCCTTTCAGAACGTCTGTGATGAGGCCCTTGTGACCGGTTTTCTTGACCCCTTGCCAGCTCGAGAAGGACACCATTACCGTCTGCGCGTTGGCCTTGAGCGCGGGCAAGTATCCCATCGTATGAATGTCGCGCAGTTCCTCTTCGCTGATGCTCGCATCGCCCTGGTCCCGCCCGCCATCCGTTGCGCCGTCTCCGGTGTAATGCTTGGCCGCCGAGATGACTTTGCCGGGAGCCATGAAGTCTTCCTCGCCGAACGTGCCTTGGAGGCCTCTTACGATGCGATCGGAGTAGGAAACGACCACTTCGGGGCTTTCGGAAAAGCCCTCATATCCGCGGCCCCAACGATCATCTCGCGGCACGGCAAGCGTGGGAGCGAAGGTCCAGTCATGACCGGACACCACCAGCTCGCGCGCCGTTACCGACATGATACGCTCGATCAGGTCGGGATCGCGCGCAGCGCCCAGTCCGACATTATGCGGAAACACGGTAGCGCCGAGCAGGTTCGCATGGCCGTGAACCGCATCGATTCCCCAAATGATCGGGATCGCAATCTCGACGCCTTCCGGGTCGTTCGAGGCCTCCCAGTAGGCATCCGCAGTTGCCAGCCAAGTTGCCGCATCGGCGTAGGGCAGGGGGCCCGGTGCGGAGTTTCCGCCGCTCAAGACCGAGCCGAGCCGATATTGTTTGACTTCCTTTGGCGTGATGGATGCGGAATCGGCCTGGATCGTCTGGCCGACTTTCTGTTCGAGTGTCATCATGGCCATGATCGCGGTGATCCGCGCTTCGATGGCTGGGTCAACCGGTGTGGGTTCGAGCTGCGGCCAGATTTCCGGATTGATCGTGCCCCGCTCGGGTTCCTGTGGCACGGTCGCGCTCGTCGAATTGGGTTCGGCTTGAACGCTGGACTGCGGCGCGTATCCTCCTGCGCAGCCAGCAATTGCCGCCACCGATGCGAGCAACAGAAAGGGCGCAAACCTGCGATGCGACATACTGGATCCACTCCCTTTCGGCGCAGTTCATTCTGAGGGCCGACTCTTGATCTCGCTCTAATCGTGACCGTTTTGACAAGGTTGTCAACATTGGAATATCACGGGTCTGGGAGGGAACGAGTCGCCATGCAATTTTCGCGCAGAGCCATGCTGGCAGGGTCGTCGGCTGTGCTGTTGACGAGCTGCGATGGGATGCTCGCCGGACGCGACACGCCCGATGTCGGCGTGTCGTTTGAGGCATTCGAGAGTGAATTCGGCGACGTCGCGGAGGTCGATTCTCCGGCGCGGCTTTTGACGACTGGACATGGCTGGGCCGAAGGTCCGGCATGGGATGCCAAGCGCCAGAGACTCTATTATACCGACGTGCCCCGAAATCGTGCCTATTCGTGGTCGGGCACGGATGGGCAGTCGATCTTTCTCGATCCTTCGGGTGCCGACCCCGCCGAAGCCGAAGGCATGCGCGAACCGGGTGCGAACGGCCTTTTGATCGGCCGCTCCGAAGAGCTGTTGATCTGCAATCATGGCAAGCGCGCGGTCGAAGCGCGGGATTTTGAAACCGGCAACCGTCGGACATTGGTCGATCGCCTTGAAGGGAAGCGCTTCAACAGCCCCAACGATCTGATCGAGACCGCCGACGGCACGATCTACTTCACCGATCCGCCCTACGGTCTCGAAGGGCTGAACGATTCTCCGCTCAAGGAAATGGAGGTGAACGGGGTCTACCGGCTCGCACCCGATGGTGCAGTCACACGGATTGTGGACACGATGACCTTCCCCAACGGCGCGGTGTTGTCGCCGGATGAGCGCTGGCTGTATGTGAGCCAGTCCGATCCTGAAGCTCCTTTGATCCGCCGTTTCGATTTGGCGGCCGGCGAGATCGGAGAGGGAGAACTGTGGTTCGACGCGAAGCCCTTTATGCACGAAGTGGGCGGCCTGCCCGACGGCATGGCGGTTTCGCGCGGCGGTCATGTCTTTCTGGCCGGGCCGGGCGGTGTACTCGTTATCGATGCAAGTGGTGCCTGCCTGGGACGAATCTTCACTGGCAGGGCAAGCGCCAATTGCGCGTTTGGCGAGGATGGCAGGACGCTTTTCGTTACCGCTCAGGACCGCGTGGTCGCGGTGCGTACGAAGGTTGCCGGGCTGGGGCGCTTCTGACTTGGCAAGTGCAGCCTTCTGCGATGATCCTTCGGGCGGCAACCCGGTGATGCAAGGGGAGAAGGTCAAAAGACTGGCCGGATATGGCATTGGCGATTTCGGGCTCAACATCTATTGGCACAGCCTCTCGCTGATCCTCACATTCTGGTACGTCGAAGTCGTTGGGCTTGACCCCAAGGTCGCCGGCTGGATCTATGCGCTGGGCCTGTTGTGGGACGCCATCTCGGACCCCGTGATCGCGTCGATCGCTGCGGCAAATCGCAGCCGCTTTGGCATCTATCGACCGTTCCTGTTGTTCGGCAGCTTAGTACTGGGCGCAAGCTTCAGCCTGCTGTTCTGGCGTCCTCCGCTTGAAGGTTGGCTGCTTCTCGTCGCACTGATCGGATCGGGCATCCTGTTTCGCACTTGCTACACGCTTGTCGCGGTCCCCTACTCCGCGCTCTCGGCGCGGTTGACCTTCAGTTCGGACGAGCGCGCAGAATTGTCTGGCGTGCGGATGTTCTTCGCCTTTTGCGGCATGCTGTGCGTAATGACCTTTGCCTTTCCGGTCAGCCGCATGCTGGGCGAGGGCGACACCGCCTATTCGAGCACCGGCTTCTTCCTCGCCGCCACAGTGGGAGCCTGCCTTGCGACCTGCGCCTTGGTCGCATGCTTCTTTTTCACTCAGGAACGCCCGCCGCCAGGAAGAGAGGAGGTCAATCGCGGCTGGAACCTGCGCACCTTCATCCTCGCATTCCGCAACAATGCGGCGCTGCGCTCCCTGATGCTGCTGTTGCTGGTCAACTCGGCTGCGGGGTCGATCCTCAACATATCGATGCTGTTCTACATCACCGCCAATGCAGGCGACTTCGCGGCCAAGGAGGTAATCCTGTCGACCTATGGCATCGCAACTCTGGCCGGCACGCCGATCTGGACAATCCTTGCGCGAAGCATTGGCAAGCGTCGTTGTTGGCTCGCCGCGACCATTCTGACAGCGGTCTCTGGCCTGTGGCTGTTTGCGCAGGGGCCGTTTCTGATCTCCGGCGTGCCCGTCCAGATCATTGCCTTCGGCTTCGCAAACTGCGCTTTCGCGATCATCATCTGGGCGCTGATCCCTGACACGGTCGAGTACGGTCAACACGCCTATGGGAGGCGCGACGAAGGTGCGGTCTTTGGCTCCAGCCTGTTCGTGCAAAAGGCCTCAGGGGGCTTGACTGGGTTAGGGGTCGGATACCTGCTTTCGGCGATCGGATACCAGGCTGATCAGAAAGCTCAGAGCGCCGAAACCGCCAACGCGCTGGGCCAATTCATTGCGCTTGTCCCACCCGCTTTGTTGTTCATTGCTTCAATTGCGCTCTTCCTTATGCCACTGACACGCGATCTGCACGCTCGCATAGTCGACGAGTTGTCGCGATAGAGGGGGTTATGGCGAGAGCGAAGACCGAAAATTCGGCGAAGATGAAAGACGTGGCGGACCTCGCCGGCGTCTCGATCAAGACGGTTTCGCGCGTGCTCAACAACGAACCGCACGTGCAGGACAAGCTGCGTCGCAAGGTTCGTGAGGCCGCCGAAAAGCTCGACTACGTACCAAGCCAGTCCGCGCGTTCGCTGCGTGGGAGCCGGTCTTACGACATCAGTCTTGTCTGTCATATGGCGGGCAGCAACTATGTGAACTCGATACAGTTTGGCGCGGTGATCGCGTGCCAGGATCTGGGCTACCAACTCTCGATCAGCTTGCTCGAGAATCTCGGCTTGAAGTCGATCCCGGAGATCAAGGCGGCGTTCGAAGGCGTGATGCGGCGACGCAAGCCTGACGGCGTCGTGCTGCTCGCGCCTTATGCGAATGATGAGAAGATCGGATTTGTCCTGCAGGAGATGGGCATTCCCGTCGTGCGGGTCGGTCCGGTGGACTCGCAAAACAAGGGGCTGCTGGTCGAGATCGACGACTACCAGGCCGCGATCGAAGTGGTGCAGCATCTGGTGGGGCTGGGCCACAAACGCATTGGCTTTGTACGTGGGAGCGAAGAACAACGCTCCACCCATGTGCGCTATTCCGGCTTCTCGGTCGCGATGGAGGCGGCGGGGCTGAAAGTCGAAGAGGAGCTGGTTTGTCCCGGAACCTTCCAGTTCGAATCGGGATACGAGGCGGGGCGCTACTTCCTCGGCCTTGATGAACTGCCGACAGCGATTTTTTCATCGAACGACGACATGGCGGCGGGACTTGTCGCGGCCCTCCAGGAGGGCGGGGTGGAGGTACCCGGCGATGTGTCGGTGGTGGGGTTCGACGATGCGGATATCGCGACCCGGATGCGTCCCTTCCTCACAACAATTCGGCAACCGCTGAGCGATCTTGGCGCCAACGCCGTGCGCGAGCTGGTTTCCTCGCTCAACGAAGCTGACAAACGCGGCGCGCACCGTATCGTGCTGGATCACGAATTCGTCTTGCGCGGGACAACCGCGCCGCCCCGCAAAAGCTAATGGTCTGGGATCAACGGGAGAGAAAACATGAAATCAACTCTTGGACTGACAACGTTGGCAATCCTTTCGCTGCTTGGCACCGTATCAGCTGCGAACGCGGAAAGCCCAACAGTCGCCGCCGATTTCCAAATGAAGCGCTGCGTCAATATGGGCAATGCGCTGGAGGCTCCCAATGGAGCGCCATGGGGCAGGCTCTACACAGAGGCGGACTACAAACGGATCAAGCAAGTCGGGTTCGATACCGTTCGCATCCCAGTGCGCTGGAGCGATTACACCGGCCCTGCACCGGAATATCGCATTCATCCCGACTTCGCCCAGCTGGTCGACGCCAATATCGAATGGGCGCTGTCGGCGGGACTCAATGTTGTGCTCAATATCCACCACTTCGAAGAGATCATGGATGAGCCTGCAAGCCAGATGGCGCGTTTTCGCGCGTTGTGGAGCCAGATTTCGCCACGCTATTCGGACAAGCCCGCCCGCGTCTGGTTCGAAGTGCTGAACGAGCCGCACAAGAACCTGAAGGGTGCGGAAATGCGCGCACTTCAGCGTGAGGCGATCGAGATCATCCGTAAGGACAATCCCACTCGGATCATCATGTTGGGCGGCGAGGACTGGTCGGGGATCAACTCGCTCGGCACCAACCTGTCGAGCAGCGATCCCAACGTGATGTACACGTTCCACTATTACGACCCCTTCAACTTCACCCACCAGAAAGCGCAATGGCTGGGCGATGACATGCCCAGGGGCACGCGTGGCTGGGGATCGCGCGAAGACAAGGCCGAACTGGCACGTGCGGTGGAGGTCGCTACCGCCTTTCGCGAGGCGACCGGTCGCCCGGTATTCCTCGGTGAATTCGGCGCGCACTCCCCGATCGACAATGACGAACGAGTCGAATGGGCCGGCGCGGTGAAGACGGCGATGGAAGAGGCGAAGATCCCTTGGTGCCTTTGGGCCTACGGCAACACCTTCGCGCTCTATGATGACGAAAAGGGCTGGGATCGGGACATGCTCGAAGCGCTCACTTCCGAATAGGAAGCGCCGCCAAGCGGCTAGCTTGTCAGATGCGAGTAGCTGCGGCCGACCGACACCAGCGGATCGGCTGGGTTGTCGTGCTCGATATAGAAGCGCTCAATTCCCGCGTCCTGCGCAAGCGGAAGCAGCGCCTTGAAGTCGATCGTGCCGTCGCCGACCGCCACCATCTCACCCGCCGCATCGCGGTCCTTGATATGGCAGGAAGTGAATCGGCCCGGCGCATTCTCGAAGATTGCCAGAGGATCTTCACCTGCATCTGCCACCCAGTAGAAATCGAGTTCCATCGTCACGAGTTCGGGATCGGTGCGCTCGAGCAGGATGTCATATCCGGTCGTTCCCTCCTGCTCGACAAATTCGAACTCGTGATTGTGATAACCGACCATCATCCCCATTGCCTTGGCCTCTTCGCCCCGCGTGTTCAGCAGGTCGGCAAGCGCGCGGTACTTGTCGGGCGCGCGTTCCTCTTCGGGAATCCAGCCCAGGTAGAGCTTGTCCTGACCCAGAGCCTTGGCGTCGTCGAGCGTCGGGCCGAAATCACCGCGCAGCCATGGCAAGCGGACGTGGCCCGAGCGACTGACCAGCCCCAGATCGTCCATCATCGTGCGGATTTCGCTCGCCTTGTGGTCGAACAGGCCTGCCGTCTCGCAGTCTTTCACGCCGATTTGTGCGAGCGCTTCCAGCGTGCCCCGCGCATCCTTCTCGAACAGGTCTCGCACAGTGTAGAGCTGGACGCCGAGCTGGTCGGTGTAGCTCGCGGCATCGGCGGTGCTTCCGCTGTTCTCGACTGCCCCGGAGCACCCCGAAGCCAATCCGAACGAAGCGAGCGCGGAGCCCGCCAGGACGGTGCGGCGATCGATTTCATAGGTCATGCGAGAATGCCTTCTTTCATTTGCTCGGCGGCGTAGTCGACCGCTCGGGCGGTGAGCGCCATAAAGGTGAGCGAGGGGTTCTGGCATGCGATTGACGCAAACGCAGAACCGTCGGTGGCGAAGACGTTGGGCACGTCGTGGCACTGATTGAATTTGTTGAGCACCGACTCGGTTGGATCATTGCCCATCCGCGCGCCGCCCATTTCGTGAATACAGATGCCCGGCGTGGTTTCGGTCTCGAACGGCACGATATCAACCGCGCCCGCGGCTTCTAGCATCGCGACCGCATCTTCCTTCATCTTTATCCGCATCTTGCGCTCATTCTCGCCCCAGCGAACGTTGAAGTGTAGTTGCGGGACGCCGAATTGGTCGGTCTTTTCCGGGTGGAGCGTGACGCGATTGTCTTCGCTGGGTAGCTGCTCGCCGAACCCCTGAAGGTTGATCCACCAGTCCCCGGGTTGCTTCAGTTCTTCCTTGAGCGAAGCGCCAAAGCCCGATCCGCCCAGTGCGCGGGTCCATGAAGGTCTCCCGCTGTTCCCCTGATAGGCGAAGCCGCGCAGGAACTCGCCATCGGTGCGATTGTCGAGATTGGCATAGCGCACGAGATATGTGCCGTTGGGACGCCTCCCCGCATAATACTCATTTTCAAACCCCGGCATGCGTCCGCGCGCTCCGACGCGGTGGTGGTGGTCCATCAGATATTTGCCCAGCACGCCGCTCGAATTCGCGTAGCCATCGGGGAACGCGTCAGAGGTTGAATTGAGCATGACCTGCAAAGTGCCAGCGGTTGAAGCACACAAGAAGATGACCTTCGCCGTGATATCCTCGCGCTCGCCGCTCTTGCGATTGATCACCCGTACACCGGTTGCGCGGTTCTTCTCGGGGTCGTGCAGGATTGTCTCGACAATAGTGTCGGGCAGGAGTGTGAGGTTGCCGGTGTTCTCGGCGGCAGGCAGAGTGGCCGAAACGCTGGAGAAATAGGCTCCGTAAGAACATCCGCGCTCGCATTGATTGCGGAACTGGCAATTGCCCCGTCCCAGCGCCTGTTGCTCGGGCGTCGGAGCAGTAAGGTGAGCCGCACGGCCGATGATGAGGCGCCGTTCGGGAAATTCGCCTTCGATGCCAGCCTTGGCGGCTTTCTCCACACAGGTCATGTCCATCGGCGGCTGGAATTCGCTGTCGGGCAATTGCGGTAACCCTTCGAAAGAACCGCTGATGCCGACAAAGCGTTCGACGTACGAATACCACTTCTCGATATCGGCATAGCGAATGGGCCAGTCGCTGCCGTGACCATCGGCCTTGTTCGCGCCGAAATCGGTGTCGCTCCAGCGATAGCTTTGCCGCGCCCACATCAGCGATTTGCCGCCGACCTGATCGCCGCGCAGCCACATGAAAGGGGCACCTTCTTCGGTCGAATAGGGGTTTTCGCGGTCGTTGATGAAGAAGTTGCGCGTGCTCTCGCGGAAGGCATAACACTGGCTCTGCACGGCATAGTCGCTGTCCGCGAGTTTGGGGTCGACGCGGTCGCGGAATTCCATGTCCCACGGCTCCTGATTCTCGCCGACATAGTCAGCGCCGCGCTCAGTTTTCTTGCCGCGCTCGATTACGAGCGTCTTCATGCCGCGCTCGCAGAATTCCTTCGCCGCCCAGCCGCCGGACATCCCCGAACCGACAACGATGACATCGAAATTTTCAGTGCCTGACATGAATCCGAATATCCTGATTGGGAGGGAGATTAGACGCCGCGCTCAAGCCAGGCGCTGCCGACCTCGGCAAGCGGGACACAGCCGTCATAGCGACTGGGAATTTCTTCGTAAGCGAGCTCGTCGGTCGCGACTTCGGAGGTGTAATATCCGAAGATCACCATGTCGCGGATCTGGTCGAAAATGGCTTTGCCGGGCCGACCATCGGGTGCGCTGTCGAGTTCGGTAAGCAATTCGTCTTGACGTTCGGCACCCGCGGAGATGAAGCTTTCCGCGCCATTATCCTTGGCCAAACTGTCGATGGTCTCAATGCCTTCGGCGAATTCGCGTTGCTGCTCTTCGGTGAAGTGCTGGTCGAAGACGGCTGCGATGTAATCGGGAACTTTGGCTGCCAGGGCGCCGCCGGTTGTTGTCTCGGGAATGATCCGGTCGGCTATTGCGCTGATCAGGTCCATTCGCTCGGCAATCGCGGGCGGTGCAGTGCTGCATCCACCAAGGCTGACGAGGGATGGCAGGAATACCGCCGTGCCCGCCACGGTCACCGAACCGCGCAGAAGCGAACGCCTGTCGAGGGTGGTCTGACGGTTCATGCCTGCTCCACCTTTGCGCCAATGGGAGCGTCCGCTGATGCCCTGCGGCGACGTTCAATCCACCAGATAGCCCCAAAGATCACCAACAACGGAATCGGCAATTGTGCGACGAATTCGAAAGCTTGCGGGGCTGACTGCGCCTCGATCGCTTGCAACTGTGCCGCAGCCGCTTCGGTTTTGTCAGCGCGCAAGGCGGCGAGTGCTTCGGCTCCGCCGGCATTCTCGGCCATCGCGGTATCGTACATCCGGCCCAGCACCGGCAGCAGGAAATAGATCGCGAGCGCACCCGCCGAGCCAATGAGGCCGATGAACCAGCTGCCTCCGCGCGGATATCGCTCAGACACCGAGGCCATCATGGTCGGCCAGAGCAGGCTGACACCGAGTCCCCAGATGGTTGTTGCGACGACGACAAGTGCGGGGGATTCGACCTTCGCCATCAGGAACAGGCCGATCATCGCCGCAAGGCTGCACACCCACAGCAATCCCGGGTTCGAGAACTTTCGCGATAGCGGCCCGGCAAAGTGCCGCATCACAAACATCAGGCCAGCGACATAGACCAGCAGCAGAACGGCGTTGAACCCGACCTTGGCCGATAGCGCGGTGTCGATCCATGCCGCCGGACCGAGTTCGAGCGACACGGTGAGCAGCATCGCGCCCAGCCAGATCAGGAAGGTCGGTGCGCGAACGATTTCGAGCAGCATATCGGTGAATGCGATCCCGTCGGCGGCACGCTCGGTAGGCAGGAAGCGGACGCCGATTGAAAGCATCAGCACGACCACAGCTGGCAGGATCGCAGTCGCCATTGCCATGCGCCACGGAATGCCCATCGTGCTCACGGCAAAGCCGATCAGTCCGCCTGCGATAATCCCCGCAGGCCACCACGCGTGAAGGACGTTGAGTCTGTGCGTTTTGTCTTCGGGATAGAGCGCTGTTGTCATCGGATTGACCGCCGCCTCCATAGCGCCCCAGCCAATGCCCTGGATCAGGAACCCAAACCAGAACAGGCTCTGCGCCATTTCGGGACCGGCAAGGCTCGCCCCGCCAATCGCAAGCAGAGTCCCCGCAAAGAAGCACACGCCTGCTCCGCGCAGGACATTGCCGATCCCAACCGCATCGAGCAGTGGGCTGGCGAGAAACAGCGTGAACGCAAAGCCGAGGAAGGCTGTGCCCAAAGCGCCTCCGATCGCTTCACCTGGATTCGGGATGCCGGCATAGACATCTGCCGCCATGTCGCCCGTCAGCCCGACCCGAAGGGCAAACAGCATCGCTGCGGTGAACAGGGTCAGCACCCCGATCCAGAACAGTTTCGTCCTTGGATATTCACTGGCTTGCATGTCGTTTCTCTCCCGGACCTGTCGCTCAGGTCTCTTTTTGCGGCGGTGCGACCCCGAGGGCCCGCGCAATCAAATCTGGATCGGTTTCACCGCCCGCGAAGTCGTCAAACGCGTATTCTGTCGGGCGGATGATGTGGTCGGCGATAAAGGGCGCGCCTTCGGCGGCGCCTTGTTCGGGGTGTTTGAGGCAGCACTCCCATTCGAGCACCGCCCAGCCGTCAAAGCCGAACTGAGTCAGCTTGCTGAAGATCTGCCGGAAGTCGACTTGACCGTCGCCGAGCGAACGGAAGCGTCCGGCGCGATCCTGCCAGCCCTGATACCCGCCATAGACGCCGGTGCGCGCATCGGGACGGAACTCGGCATCCTTGACGTGGAATGCTTTGATCCGAGGGTGATAGCGGTCGATGAATGCGAGGTAGTCGAGCTGTTGCAGCACGAAGTGGCTCGGATCGAACAGGATGTTTGCGCGTGGATGGCCGTCGACCGCTGCCAGGAAAGCCTCGAAGCTGGCGCCATCGTGGAGGTCTTCGCCGGGATGAATCTCGAACGCGACATCGACGTCATTGTCTTCATAGACATCGAGGATCGGTTTCCAGCGGCGGGCAAGCTCCTTGAAGCCCTCTTCGACCAAGCCCGCAGGACGCTGAGGCCACGGATAGACCAGGTGCCACATCAGCGCGCCCGAGAAGCTGGCACAAGTCTTGAGTCCGAGGCGCCGCGAGGCCACGGCGGCCTTCTTCATCTGATCAACCGCCCATTCCTGTCGCTCCGCCGGTTTGCCGTGAAGCTCTTTCGGAGCGAAGGCGTCGAAGAGATCGTCATAAGCGGGGTGAACCGCGACCAGTTGGCCTTGCAGATGCGTCGAAAGCTCGGTGATTGTGAGGCCCGACAAGGCGCATCGCCCGACCAACTCGTCACAGTAATCCTGGCTCTCGGCCGCAAGATCGAGGTCCATGCAACGCGAATCATTGGCGGGTATCTGAACGCCTTTGTAGCCGAGCGAGCCCACCCAAGTGATGATGTTGTCGAGCGAGTCGAAGGGTTCGGTGTCGCCCATGAACTGGGCGAGCAAGATGCCAGGGCCGCGGATTTCCTTCATGCCAGCAGCCCCTTGCGATCCGGCCCCACACTCGGTGCAGTGATGTCTGTCCATGCGCCTTCATTCGCACTGCTGGCGACGGCGGCTTCAAGGAACGCCATGCCCCTCAGCGCCTCGGCAATTCCGGGCACCCCGTAGTTGATCGGCGCAACACCATCGCGGATGGCGCAGGCGAAATTGCGGTAGAGATTGGCGAAGGCCTCGAGGTAGCCTTCAGGGTGACCAGCAGGCAGTCGGCACCGGGTCAGCGCAGCGTCACACAGTGGTTTGTCGATGCCGGCACGGTGCACGATCACCTCGCCACTGGCACGGCGTTCGACGAGCGAATTGGGCTCCATCTGCCGCCATTCGAGCCCGGCATTCTCGCCATGGATCCGGATCGAGAGATCGTTTTCCTCGCCGGCGCAGACCTGGCTCGAAATCAGCGTCCCGGTCGCGCCGTTCTCGAGAGTGAAAGCGATGTCGCCATCATCGTCGAGAGTTCGATCGGGAAAGTGGCTGCGCAGCCGCGCAGACACGGTGTCCATGCGCGAATGGGCAACGAATTCCGCAAGGCTGTGCGCGTGACTGCCAATATCCCCCAGCGCTCCGGCTGGACCCGCAAGCACGGGGTCGACGCGCCAAGCGGCTTGCTTGCTGCCTTCCGTTTCAGCGGGTGAGGACAGCCAACCTTGGGTGTAGTTCACCAACACCTTGCGGATCGCACCGAATTCGGCCTGACTGGCAAGGTGCCGCGCCTGCCACACCATCGGATAACCAAGATAGGTGTGCGTCAGCCCGTAATGCTTGTTCGTCTCGGCGAGCACTTCGGCGAGCCCTTCGACCTCGGCAAGGCTGATCCCGGCGGGCTTGTCCGACATCACATGGAAGCCCGCTTTGGCTGAAGCCAACGCCATCGGAACATGCGTATGATTGGGTGTGACAATGGAAACGCAGTCGATTGCATCGAAGCGCGCACGCTCATCGGCAAGCATCGTTTCGAAGTTCGAATAGCATCGCGCGGAATCGAGCCCGAGCTCGGCGCCGGTTGCCCGGCAATTGTCCGGATTGCGGCTGAAGGCCCCTGCGACAAGGTCGATCCGGCCGTCCAATGCAGCGGCCATGCGGTGAACCGCGCCGATAAAGGCGCCGCTTCCCCCACCAATCATGCCCATCCGCAGCCGCGCAGACATCGACCATTCCCTCCCAAATTCGTGGCAATGCATTGCCATCTTGTCTTACGTTGTCAATTTGTATTACTGAATCGGACAAGAGGTCAAGGGAAGTGTCTGTGGACCCCGACATCACGGCGCGCCGCGGTGCGATTGACATCGGCGGACCGCATGCGATCTTGGTCGCTGGGAGAGAGGAGGCGAGGCTTGGGATCTGGCGCCGCAGCTAAGACAATCGATCACGTCGTGGTGGTCGGCGGGGGCACCGCTGGCTGGATGACGGCTGCGGGTCTCGCGAGCATGCTGGGGCCAACCGGGCTCAAGGTCACCCTGATCGAATCCGAAGCGATCGGCGTGGTGGGTGTCGGCGAAGCGACCCTGCCGCATATCAAGCAATTCAACGACACGATCGGCGTGGACGAAGCCGAGTTCATGACCGCAACGTCGGCCACGTTCAAGCTCGGCATCGAATTCGTCAATTGGGGCCGCAAGGGTGACAGCTACATCCACCCATTCGGCGAATTCGGGCTGCCGAACGATGGCGTCGCGTTCCACCAGTATTGGCGCAAATTTGCCGACGATCCGGAAGTCGGGCCGCTCGACGACTATTCCCTTCCCGTGGTCGCGTGCCGCGCAGGCAAATTCCAGCCGCCAAGCGAAGACCCGCGCTCGGTGCTTTCAACCTATCGCTACGCCTATCAGTTCGACGCGCTGCAATATGCGCCGTTCATGCGCGCCCATGCAGAAAAGCGCGGCGTCACTCGGATCGAGGGCAAGGTTATCGATGTATCGCTCGACGCGCAAAGCGGGGCAGTAACCAGTCTGGCGCTCGACGATGGACGCGAGGTTGCAGGCGACCTGTTTGTCGATTGTACCGGCTTCTTTGGCTTGCTGATCGAGAAGGTGCTGGAAACCGGCTATGACGATTGGAGCGAATGGCTCCCTGCCGATCGCGCGGTTGCGGCGCCGTGCGAGAGCGCTGGCCCCCTGCTGCCCTTCACCCGCGCGACCGCGCATGAATCGGGTTGGAGCTGGCGCATTCCGTTGCAGCATCGCACGGGCAACGGCCATGTCTATTCGAGCCAATTCCTCCCTGACGAGGCCGCGTGTGACACGCTGCTGACCAACCTCGAAGGCAAGCCGCTCGCCGACCCGCGCCTCTTGCGATTTGTGACCGGCAAGCGGCGCAAGCTCTGGAACCGCAATGTCGTCGCAATCGGCCTGTCGGGCGGCTTTCTCGAGCCGCTGGAGTCGACCAGCATATATCTGATCCAGGAAGGCATCACGAAGCTGCTCGAGCTGTTTCCCGATACGCAAGACTGCGATGTCGAAATTGCCGAGTACAATTTCTGGATGGACCTTCAGTTCGAGCGGATCCGCGATTTCCTGATCCTGCACTACAACGCGACCGAGCGCGCCGATTCCGACTTCTGGAACCATATGCGGACCATGCGAGTGCCGGACAGCCTGCATGAGCGGCTCGAACTGTTCCGCGCGCATGGGCATGTGTCCGCCTATGAGCATGGGCTGTTTCTTGTGCCCAGCTGGATTGCGGTGCTGATCGGTCAGCGTGTCATTCCCAGCGGCTATGACAGCCGGGTCGACCGTTTACCCGATGCGCAAATCCGCCAACACCTTGCCGGGTTGCGCGGGCATATGGCGAAAGCCGTCGGATCGATGGAGGATCACGCCGCTTACCTCAATGGCTACGCCAAGCTGAGCGAGGCGGCATGAGCGCCGATCGCATCATCGTTTGCGGGCCTGCAGTGCGGGTGGGCATTGTTGGCGCCTATCTCGCTGCAAGATGGGCGAGCGAAGGACGCGAGCTGGTCATTGTTGCGGAAGACGAGGAGACCGATGAAGCGGTGTTGCTCCGCCCCGGCTTCGAACGGTTTCACGGCGAGGTCGGGCTGGCCCCCGATACGCTCTCAGGCGCTGCGCCGGCTCTGGCGACGTCGGTGCCGACGCACGACGGGGTGATCGAGTTTCCCTTCTCCCCCTTCGGCATGGCGAATGCCGGGGTGGACTTTCACCATTACTGGCAGCGCGCGGGCAAGGTCTCTGAGCAGCCTGGACTGCCTGAATTCTCGCTCGCTCTGGCTCTGGCTGACAAGGCCGAGCGAGCTGATCTGTCGAAGCTGCCGGTTGCGGTTGGACTGCGGATTTCGAGGCGGGCCTATTCGCAGGCTCTGCTCAGCTTGGCCGAGAGACACGGGGCGCAGCTTGATCCAGTATTCGACGCCAGTGTTTCTGAGCATTCCCTGCTTGTCGATTGCCGGAATTCGAATGCACGTCCACGCTGGGAGGGGACGCAGCTCGTTGTCGCCAGCGATCATGACATTGACGGCATTGAATCCGCAATCTGCATAGGCGCAGCCAGAAGACTGGTCGCTCTGATGGCGGACCTCGGGAACAACTCGGCAGAGCAAGCGGAATACAATCGGTTGGCCGAGCAAGAGGTAGAGCGCATCGCCGATATGCGTGAATTGCTCGCTTGCGTGGACCCGCGGTCGACAAGCCGCCAAGCGCTCAAACGCAAAGTCGACCTGTTCGAAGCCTGTGGCCGCATCCCGACCGAGGACTTCGAAGTGTTCCTGCCTCCCGAATGGCTCGCAGCGTTATGGTCTCGCGGAGTCCGGCCGCGCCGCCATGATCGGATGGCTAGCGCGATGCCCGAAGCGGATCTGCTGCAATGGCTTGCCGCCCTGCGCCGGCAGATCGGCGAGATTGCCGGGGGTTCATACGCGGCATGAGAGACAATCCGGTCAAGCGCGTCGTCATTGCGGGCGGAGGAACGGCAGGTTGGATGACAGCGGCGGCGCTCGCCAAAATGGTCGCGCCAGCGGGCGTATCGGTCACCTTGGTCGAATCCGAGGCGATAGGAACCGTAGGTGTGGGCGAGGCGACAATTCCGCCGATCGCCAAGTTCAACGCGCAACTTGGGATCGATGAGCACACCTTCGTCCGCGAGACACAAGGAACCTTCAAGCTGGGCATCGAGTTCGTCGATTGGGGCGGGCTGGGCGAGCGATATTTCCACCCCTTCGGTCGATATGGTTTCGACCTCGAAGGCGTGGACTTTCACCAGTTCTGGACCCGCTTGCGATCGCTGGGGGACGGACACGGGCTGGAGGAATATTCGCTCAACACGCAATCTGCCTATGCAAGCAAGTTCCTCCGTCCCGAGCCCGATCACGGCGAGGTTATCGGCCAGCTGGGATACGCCTACCACTTCGATGCCTCGCTCTACGCCGCGTTCCTGAGACGCTTTGCCGAGGAGAAGGGGGCGACCCGAATCGAAGGGCGGATCGAACGGGTCGAGCAGGACGCCGAGACGGGCCTGATCACAGCATTGGCGCTCGATGAAGAACGGCGAGTCGAGGGTGACTTCTTCATCGACTGCACCGGCTTTCACGGATTGCTCATCGATGGAGCCATGGGATCCGCGCATGTCGACTGGAGCCGCTGGCTTCCGTGCAACCGCGCGGTCGCGGTGGCGTGCGAGAAGAGCGGCGATCCTGCACCCTACACCCGATCAACCGCGCGCAAGGCCGGGTGGCAATGGCGCATCCCGCTGCAGCACCGCACCGGCAACGGGCACGTCTATTGCGACGCGCATATCAGCGCCGAGCAGGCGGAGGAAACGTTGCTCGCCAACCTCGATGGGGCACCCATCAGCGCTGCCAACCATCTGCGCTTTCGCACCGGCCATCGTGAGCAATTCTGGGCAGGCAATTGCGCCGCGATCGGCCTCTCCTCCGGCTTCCTCGAACCGCTCGAATCCACCAGTATTCACCTGATCCAGATGGGTGTCGCCAAGCTGATTGCGCTGTTCCCAGGGGCTGTCGACGCCGCGCACGAGCGCGCGGAATACAACCGCCTCATGACCGACGATTTCACTCATGTGAGAGATTTTCTGATCCTGCATTACAAGGCGACCAAGCGCGATGACGCACCCTTTTGGGACTATGTGCGGGAGATGAGCATCCCCGACAGTTTGACCCAGAAGCTTGCATTGCTGCGATCGCGCGGGCGGTTCTTCAAATATGACGCGGAGCTGTTCGATCTCACCAGTTGGCTCGCGGTTGCCGAGGGGCAGGGATGGGGACCGAAGGGACACAGCCCGGTGGCGGATCGCTTGAGCGAGGCGAACCTGAAACAGAGCCTCGCGAACATGCGCGGCGTCTACACCAAGACCGTCGGTGCGATGCCTTCGCATCAGGACTACATCGACCGGTTCTGCAAGGCCGATCCGGTCGCGACGAAAGCGAGTGCGGCATGAACCCGCACCTGCTTGACCGGGTTGTGATCGTGGGTGGCGGCACCGCCGGTTGGATGACGGCTGCCGCTCTCGGCCACTTGCTCGAAGGCTCGCCGACCAGGGTGACGCTGGTCGAATCCGAAGCCATCGGCACGGTCGGTGTCGGAGAAGCCACGATCCCGCCGATCATCGCCTACAACGCGATGCTGGGCATCGATGAGGACGAATTCGTCCGCGAGACGAACGCGACCTTCAAGCTAGGGATCGAGTTCGTCGACTGGCTTGAGCTTGGCCATAGCTACATCCACCCATTCGGCGATTTCGGGCGCGATTTCGACGCAATCCCATTCTATCAATACTGGCTGCACCGCAGCCTTGCGGGCGAGAAGGATGACCTGTTTTCCTATTCGCTGATGGTGCAGGCGTGCCGGCACGAGAAGTTCATGCGACCGGTGAAGGATCGCCCGCAATCGGCCTATGCCGGGATCAACTACGCCTTCCAGTTCGATGCCTCGCTCTATGCGGCTTTCCTGAGGCGGTTTGCCGAAGCCAAGGGCGTGGAACGCATCGAAGGACGCATCGGCCCTGTCAGCCAGGACGGCGAAACCGGCTTTGTCACGGCGCTTGAACTTGAGTCTGGGCAGGTTGTCGACGGCGACTTTTTTGTCGACTGCTCGGGCTTTCGTGGGCTGCTGATCGAGCAGACGCTGAAGACGGGATACGAAGACTGGCGCAAATGGCTCCCGTGTGACCGTGCGATTGCGATACCGTGTGAGAGCAATGGCTTCGCCATTCCCTATACAAGGGCGACCGCGCGCGACGCGGGCTGGCAATGGCGCATTCCGCTGCAACACCGCACAGGCAATGGCCATGTCTATTGCAGCGAGTTCATGGACGACGACACCGCGGAACAGATCCTGCGCGACAATCTCGACGGCGCTCCACTTGCCGAGGCGAACCGACTGCGTTTCATGACCGGTCACCGCAGGAAGTTCTGGAACAAGAACGTACTCTCGCTTGGTCTTGCAGCCGGTTTCATGGAGCCGCTGGAATCGACCAGCATTCACCTGATTCAGACCAGCCTTGCGCGTTTGCTCACCCATTTCCCCGATAAGCGCTTCAATGCCTCGGATATCGAGGCGTTCAACGCGCGCACGCTGCGCGAATATGAGCGGGTTCGAGATTTTCTGGTGCTGCACTACACCGCGACCCGACGCGACGACACCGAGTTCTGGCGTCATTGCCAGACAATCGAGCAGCCCGAGGAGCTCGTGCGGCGCATCGCACAGTTCCGCGAAGGTGGGCGAATATTCGAAGAGCCGAACGATGTATTCGGGACCGCGAGCTGGCTGGCGGTGATGTATGGACAGGGGATTGAGCCGCAGGCAGCGAACCCCCTCATCGCGAAGCTGCCAATCGCCAGAATCGATTCAATTGTTCGCCAAATTGGAGTAACAATTGATAACGCAGCCAAGGAAATGCCATCTCATCGGGAATTTATCGAGAAAAATTGCCGTTCAAAAACATTGGCTTGAACAGCTGGTGTTACTGGAGCGCAAGGCAATGAACAACTTTTGACAATCAGTGTTGACAACGGTGTCAAGATTAGGTCAAATCAGGGTGGATAAGATTGCGCACCCCCATCGGAGGGGCGCACTGGGGAGGGAAAATTGACAAAGCTATCTCGCGCTCGCGCCATGCGTGGCGATTTGTCGAAGGCGCTGCTTTCGAGTGTTTCGACCTTGGGTCTGCTGACTGCTGCCCCCGCTTTTGCGCAAGACGCGGATGAAGATCCCGAAACGGAGACGAGCGAAGACGGTCCGGAAATCGTTGTCCGAGGATTGCGCGAATCGCTAGCGACGTCGCAGGCGCAGAAGCGTAATGCGGACACGGTTGTCGATGTTGTGACTGCATCGGATATTGGCGCATTGCCCGATCGCTCGGTTTCAGAGGTTCTCCAGCGCGTTCCTGGCGTCAGCGTCCTCCGCTTCGCCGGTGTGAATGACCCCGATCACTTTGCTGTTGAAGGGAGCGGCGTGAATGTGCGCGGCCTGCCCTTTGTCCGCTCGGAGCTCAATGGCCGAGACGCTTTTGCCGCCAGCAGCAGCGGCGTGCTCGGCTTTGAGGACGTTTCGCCCGAATTGCTCGGCAGCGTGGTTGTCTTCAAGAACTCCTCGGCGGACTTGATCGAAGGCGGCATGGCAGGCACGATCGATCTGCGTACACGGCTTCCGTTCGACCAGAACGGTCTTGTCGTCGCAGGCTCAATCGAAGCCAATTATGGTGATCTGCGCGAAGAATGGTCCCCATCGGGCTCGCTCCTGATCTCCAACACCTGGGACACGGCGGGTGGCCGCATTGGACTGCTCGGCAACATCGCTTACAGCGAACTGCTTTCGCGCGCAGACGGTACGGGCCTCGTTGACTTCGTCGAAACTGCGAACGGCTTCGTCCCTTCGGGCGGTAGCATCCGCACGCAGGAATTCGACCGCGAGCGCCTCACCATTGCGGCCGCCGCCCAGTATGAAAGCAATGACGGTCGCTGGCTCGCCACCGCGCAATTCCTGCGCTCCGACGCGGATTTGGTGTGGGGCGAGAATGTCTTCGAAACCGGAGCTGACAGCGCGGGCGCGCGCTCAAACCTCGATGCGAGCGACTTCACCTTCGACGCCAATGGCGTTTTCACCAGCGGCACAATCACGGATAACTCGCAATGGCGCGGTCCCAACGCAGCAGCGGCTTTGCTCGGTTCGACGGGTGGCCAACAGCTCGCTCTCGACCGCCAGCGTTCGGAGAACGACATCACTGAGGACTTCGGCTTCAACCTGAAGTTCTCACCGACCGATCAGCTGCGTTTCAACTTCGATGCACAATATATCAGCTCGACCACAGATGTGGTCGATATCACGGTGCACCGTTCGATCTTCGCGCCGTTGTTCGTCGACAACACGAGCGGTTCGGTTCCGAGCATCGAGTACATCATTCCACCGGGTGAAGGAGACAATTACTTCACCGATCCGAGCAGCTATTTCATCCGCTCGGCGATGGATCACATCACTGAAAACGAAGCGGAATCGGTCGCCTTCCGGGGTGATGTAGAATACGATTTCTCGGGCGATGGCTGGATCAAGTCGCTGCGCGCGGGTGTCCGTTATTCGCAAGAGGACATCGAGCTTCGCCAGTCCGACTTCAACTGGGGCAATATCTCCGAGGTCTGGAGTGGGCGAACGTTCAATGCCGGCGCCCCGCTCTTGCTCGCCGGTGGCAACCCCGATTCGTCGCTCGACGCGATCGTTGCGCCGTTGTTCGGCTCGACCGACTTCAGCAATTATCAGCGAGGTTTGCCGACCGGTCTTGGCGGTCCTGTCCCTGACTATATCGGTCCGGCGGCGCTGGACTATGCAGGTTTTGAAGCGACGTTCAACAACATCCTCAGCGCCATTGGCGGCAGCCCATCGGGCTGGACACCACTGACGGGCCGTGCGGGAGTGATTGACGGAACGCCTTACTTGCCGAGTGAAATTGGCTCGATCGAACGCGACAATTTTGCGGCGTATATTCGGGCGGACTTCGGCACGGATGAAAGTCAGGATGTCGTCCTCTCCGGCAATGTCGGCTTGCGCTATGTTCGGACCGAAAGGAGTGTCGACTCCTCGCTCACGGTGAACAGCTTCGATCAGTTCTTCCCGTTTGCCAATCTGTGCGATCCGGCTTTCACGCCGACCGATCCGGCCTTCACGATCCCGGACTTCTGCAACCTTGACCTGACCTCGCTTGAGGCGGCGCTGGGCGCAGGGTTTGGCCTCAATCGCACAGTCAACAAGACTTATGACGAGTTCCTGCCCAGCCTGAACCTCAAGCTGGACCTGCCGGGCGATCACGTGATCAGAACGGCGATCTCGCGCACGCTGACCCGGCCAGGTGTAGACCAGCTGAATGAACGTGTGGTCCTGCAAACGGTCGCCGGCCCGGCTATCTCCGATGGGATGGGCGGCACCATCAACCCGTTCGCGGGTTTCGTCGGCAGTGCCACGGGCAACGCCAATCTTGACCCGCAAACCGCCTGGAATTTCGACGTGTCATGGGAGTGGTATTTCGACCGCTCCGGCTCTTTGACCATTGCCGGCTTCCACAAGGTGATCGACAACTTCATCGCCTTTGCACCCGTCGCGGTCGACATACCGGCGGACGAGGTTCCCGCCGACTTCATCGCCAATCCGCTGCTCAACCCGCTGCTTCGCAACACCGAGGTCAATTCGGACGAGATGGCGAGCGTGACCGGGTTCGAAATCGCCTATCAGCAATTCTACGATTTCTTGCCCGGGATCCTGAGCGGCCTGGGGGCACAGTTCACTTACACTTTCATCGAGTCCGATGGAGTAGACAACCAGCTCGATCCCTCGATCCCGAGCGATGATCCGCCGACGGCGCGCTTTGATGTGGATGCCGGGGTCTTCCCGCGGATCTCTAGGCACAACATCAACGCAGTTGCGCTGTATGAGAAGGGTCCGGTCCAGGCTCGCCTCGCTTATAACTGGCGCAGCGAATTCCAGCTGACCCCGCGCGACGTGATCTTCCCGTTTGCCTCGATCTACCAACCGGCGACCGGGCAGCTTGACGCCTCGCTATTCGTCGATCTGACCGACAACATTACGGTGGGTGTGCAGGGCGTGAACCTGACCGACGATGTCACCGAAACTACGCAGACGGTGAACGAAGCGGGATTGCAGGCACCGCGGAATTTCTTCCGCAACGATCGCCGCTACACCTTTATCTTGCGCGCGAATTTCTAGAACCCCAGGGGACTGGATAGGCCCCCTCTCTCCAAGAATGCCCGGTCGTCTCATTTGACCGGGCATTTTTGATGCGCCCTGGATCGAACTCCACTTCAGCGGGCGTCGCCCAACTGGCGCGGTACTAAAAGGTGCTCGCCGCCAGCGAGGTCTAGACGCCCGACATCACCATCCGGAGGCATGTCGGCAATTTTCGGTTCCGCTGCGCGAAGGAGAGTTCGAGCTTGGTCTCGGATCGGCGAGCTTGGGTGCAACCAGTTTCATTTGGTCGACGCAAATCCTCGTCAATGAGAATTCAACATAGAAGCCAATTCCGGTCTCAACTTAGAGAGATGCAAGGAGCGATGTCGCAATTCGAACCGGCTACGAGCGATAGCCTTTTAGTTAAATTCGACCCAATATGAAGGAATATTATATCGACTCCAGACCTTTTCTTGAATACCCTGCTTCGCACTCAACAGGAGAGGTATTATGGCTAAAGGCGGATCAGAATTGGTGGGCGGCGTCAATATTGACAAATTGGCGGACCAGTATCGGGAAGCAGTACGTGCTGACCATGTTGGTAAAGCTGACATCCTAAAGCGCGCAATATTGCAGTCCGCTGCAGCTGAAGGGGCAACGGTTGAGGCTCTCACCTTGGCGCGGTTCTCGGACGTTATGGGCTAAGGCGCACTTGCCGCGCATTTCTTGACAGCGGTGATGAGCAAATTCCGAAGGGCGGCCTGACATCGTAGATGTGGCAGCAAGCACTGATGATGCGAGCGTCAGTTCGCTCGCCAAGTCTTTGCTCTTGCCATCAGTGCAACACGCGAAGCAGGCTCCCTTCTACGCCAAATTGTGGCGTGACCATGATGTCGACTCGATAACAGAGGCATCGTTTGCCGAATTGCCAATCGTGACCAAGGCCGAAATAAGTGCGGCTGGTCGCTCTGCTCAGGTTCGCGATGGCGAGGTCTGCGACGAGATATTCACATCCGGAACGACCAGCACTCCGTTTGTCAGTGCCAAGAGCCATTCAGAACAGCGCTTCATCGCCGACTTCTACAAGCGTTTCTACGAGGGGTTCGATCTTTCGGAGAGGCCGAGAGCTTTGCAGTTCAACAACCCCTATCACGGGGGATCAATCTCTGTTCCGTCACCCGTCCACATGCACCGTTTGGGTGTCTATGACAGGGGAAGTTTCGCCTACGCTCGCCAATTGCTTACCGAACCTCAGGATGACCACGGCGTAGCTGCCGATGTGACAGTTCTGGTTGGCCTAGAACGGATTTTGAGGGCGTTTGCGATCGATACTGCAGCGCAAATTGGGTCTGGCCTCGAGACCAAACTGACCTCGATCGTCACCTATGCGCAGTACCTTAGTTCCCACTCGCGAAAACTGATCGAGGACGCGTTCGGCGCTCCGGTGAGAGATCGCTATGGCTTGAGTGAGATCTTCGGAGGTGCATCGCAGGCAAAGTGCGGCTGGTACTTCTTTGATCCCAGTGTTTGGCCCGAGGTTGTCTGTCCGCAAAGCGGGAGGGCCATTCGCGAGGGACGAGGGGTTCTCTTGCTTACGAGTCTCTATCCCTTTCAAAAGGCTCAGCCCTTCATTCGCTACAACACTGGCGACATTGTCGAGGTCACTCACAGCTCTGCTACGAAACCTGGCGAGTTGGCGATCAAACCGTTGGGTAGAGAACGATATGCTGTACGTGATGGTTCTGCATCGACGTGGTTGATCGTACCTTCGGATGTCTATGAGCTGATCGATGAAGCTTCGTGGATTACAAGATCGCCACTATTCCTGGACTCGGCGCAAGTTGAGGATTCGGAGAAGATTGGTCACCCACGCTACCATCTTCGCTCTTCCGACGTCCAAGGTGTCAAAGCTGTCGAGCTGTGGGTTGACGTGAAGCGGGAAGAGCTGGGCAGGGCAATGCGCATCTCCGAACAGCTCCGGGAAAAACTGCTCCAAAGGTGTGAGCCTCTCCGGCACGCAGTCGAACAGAACAGCGCCAGTTTGACAGTGCGCGTGGTCGACGGTTTTCCCCACGACGTAATTTCCTACCGGGAATGACGAAGCCGCAGCGGCATCCGGTACGGCCTAATTCTCACTGGCATGCTAGACGTGCATCAAGCGCCACTAGGGTAGGGAGATCAGGAGAGCGATGGCGCTTGGCGATATTCGGTTGCCGACGGTCGGAGAAGCCGATTGGGGATCTGGCTGTGCCGAAGATCCTGGACCACTTCGGCAATGGTCATGCTGCGTTCCTTGACAGCCTCCAGCCCCGCCACGAACAAGTCTGCCGATAGGCGCGCTTCTTCCTGGTTCATGAAGCTGTCAAAGTAGAGGAAATGAACTTCTCGGAGCGGTTCGATGACATAGAAGCTTGCGTCAAAAGCTGACGTCAACGACGCCATCAGCCCGGGGCCATGGAGACACCAACCGTCGATCAAGTCTCGCTGAAGATTTCCGGGAAAGTAATTGAAACTCACATTCGGTGGCTCGGTAAGGTGTGGGGCGAGAAGAGCATATGGAATGTGGTTGGTGTCGTTGTTCACATGCAGCTCGCCTTTGATCCATTTGATGAAGTCCGGGAGAGCTTGCTCTCTTTCAGCCGGCGCGCGAATCATGATCGTGTTTGCGATGTACCCGACGATGTCCTTGGAGAATGGCGCCTGACGGTTCATCCTCGGCATCAGCAGCGAGAAGCTGCTGTGGGCTGAAAGTTCGACCACTTGCAATGCGATCATGGCTGCGGCGAGCCCTTTGATTTGCCGCATACCTCCGGCGAGAAACCAATCGGGTAAGGGCCGTTTCTCGACTCTCAGGTTTTTCTCGTTTGGTTGACCTGATGCGGTTCGCCCAAACGGCATAAACCTATGATTTACATCGCATAATCGTTCGATATGTGCACGTTGGAGCTCTTTTCGCGAAGCCGCTTGCAAGTATTGCCGCTGGCTAACGGCAAAGTCGACCGCTTGCAGTCTGTCAGGTTCCTCATGCTGGCTTTGGCTACCGGAATACCGTCGCAGCACGAACTGTGCGACAATTGCCAGCGACGCAAAATCGCAGGCGAGATGCGAGATGTTGAGAATGAGATAATCGCAATCGAACGACGTTTCCAGGACCACAGCCCGCATGATTGGCCCGGTCGTGGCATCATAGTCGTATCGGACCATTTCGAGCCCGATGGTTTCGATCAGCTTCTCGGTATCTTGTTTGGACCGGCCTTTGTCGAAAATGTGGGTAAGATCGTAGTCCAGATGATCGCGTATCAGGCGTTCGATGCCCCCGTCCGTCTCAACGAACAAAGTTCGCAGTGACTCAAATTCTTGCACAGCGCAATCGAGGGCGCCCTTGATGCGTTGAAGGTCGATCTTTCCGCGGTGCTCGAGGCAGATGTGGATCGGGTTGATTTGATGGCCATGATAACGCAGCGCTCTGAAAAGCCGCTCCTCGGTTATCGAGACACATCTCCGATCTCGTGCATCAGCCGCTCTTACGAAGAAGGGCATTCCCTAGCCATTTACCCGGTCGGCATTGGCGCGAATGGTTTGCACGATTTCGGGCCAGGGTGCGCTGCCATCCGGCAGGTTGTGGCCCCATCCTTCGATAACCTTCATCATTGCCGTAGGAGCATTCGCGGCAATGTCGATCGCTCCATCGATCGGCTGCATCTTGTCGTCCGTGCCGTGAACAACAAGGATCGGACGCTCGACGTTGCGCAACTTCTCCGAGGTGGATTGAGATGCAGCTGCGGCAGCTCCCTGTCTGATCATGCCGTCAAACTGGATGCCGGCGTCAAAAATGCGCTCGGCCAAGGCCAGGTGCCATTGATGGTCGAATTCGAAACCATCCCCGGCAATCATCCCAAACGACTTGGCGAAGTGAACCTTGAATTCCTCGAGCTCGGCAGGTGGTGGGGTCAGGAAGTATCGCATCACCTTCAGGCTTGGTGCAGCCAGCCCTCGCCTCGCTGTCGTCCCATACACTATCGATAGAGATCTGACGGCTTCAGGATGCCGGATCGCGACATATTGCGCGATCGAAGAGCCCATCGACATGCCGCAAATATGTGCTTCTGAGATGTCGAGCGCTCGCAGCAAGGCAACAGCGTCGTCTGCCATGTCCTCAAAAGTGTATGGTGCCTCAATTGGACGGCCAAGCATGTGATTGACGAACAGCCGGAATCGGTTTGGCGCTCCCTCCGAATGCAGAATGGTAGAACGGCCGCAATCTCGGTTGTCGAACTTGATAACCGAGAAGCCGGCCTCGCCGAATTGTCGGCACAGATTTTCGTCCCAAAACGACGATGTGCAACTGTGACCCGCGATCAGAAGCAGCGGTTCTCCATCTGGATCGCCGGATCTCTCATAGTAGAGCGACATTCCGTTTGCGGAAACAGTCGGCAATGACGCCTCCAAATGCTTATTGAGGCAGTAAAGTAGACAATAAAATCCAGAGTATTCAAGGTCAAATAGACCCAATCCGGGTTAAAATGCAATTTACCAGAAAGGGAGATTACTTATCATATCGATTGTGACGAGTCGGAAGGACAAATGAATTTCTGCCTCGAATCTGATTTATTTCAGAAGAGGATTCTGAGTTGAAGTATTATCGCCTTTTGCTCGATGATCTCTCGGAGAGAGCGGACGCGGTACCTGGCGCAATCTCGCTATGTCGGAATACGCAGATGCCTGTCGCCCGTTATCGGTCGCTGTATCAAAGTGTCGGTGCCGATGTGGGTTGGGGCGGACGCATGGAAGAATGCGATGCCCGGATAGCCGAAATAATCAGTGCGCCGGAAATTCACGTCCTGGAAGTCCATTGCGACGGGGCGGTCATCGGTTTTGTTGAACTCGAAAAGACGTCCGAAGAGACGGGCAAAGTTCAATATCTGGGCCTTTGCCCTGAGGCTCGTACCAAGGGATTGGGTAAGCACCTTGTTCGTCAGGTCGCAGCATACGCTCATTCGTTGAATTGGACTTCGCTAGCCCTGAGCACACGTTCAACCGATCACCCAAATGCGCTCCGCACCTACTTGAGGTGTGGCTTCAAATTGGCAGGTGTCGTGTCGACCAACGGGGAGGGCAAGGTCGGTCATCCGGGTGATGAGGATGAACTGAAAATCGATGCAAATGTCTCGACGATGCTGCTGACCCAAAGGAAGCAGTATGATGTCAAGTTTGCGGACGATTTGTTGGGAGTGTCATTGCCAATCCTACGTGACGTGATTGGCGATCGCATGGTCTTGCTGGTTACCACTCCAACTGTCGACGCTCTCTATGGTTCTTCACTCGAGCGTGCCCTGAGACAGGAGGGCGTCACCATTGAGAAGCAGGTGTGCGCGTTTGAAGAGCGGTCAAAGAACATCGACGCCTTGCTCAGTGTCTGTGAACGGTCGCGCGAGTTTGGATTGGACCGGCGGGGGCTGATTATATCGCTCGGCGGTGGTGTCTGCATGGACATCGCTTCGTTTGCTGCTTCAATGGTCCGTCGGGGCATCGATCACATCCGCATTCCCACGACGCTGATCGGGCAGGTTGACGCCGCCGTTGGGCTCAAGGGCGGTGTGAATTTGGGGTCTCACAAGAGCTATCTGGGCTGCTTCTATCCTCCAATTTCGGCAATCGTAGACACTTCATTTCTCGCCAGCCTGAGCGAAGAGCAGGTTCGCTTCGGCTTGTCGGAAATCATCAAGGTGGCGATCACAAACGACATCTCGCTGTTTGAGAATGTCGAAGGTTCAGCCACCCAGCTTATCTCGTCATCGATGCAGAAGCCCGCGGATGTGGCGCAGGAGATAATCCGCACCGCAGTCAATTGCATGCTGTCGGAGCTTGTCAGCAACCCATACGAAAGATCCGGCTTTGAGCGGCTCGTGGATTTTGGCCACACATTCGCGCACGATCTGGAAGCCGAGACCGGCTATACTCTGCATCATGGCGATGCGGTCGCCATCGATATGGCATTCTCGACAGTCTATGCGGCACGGACCGGTCTCTGCAGTGACCAGGTCGCGGCGCGTGTCCTGAACCTTTTGCGGACAATCGGGCTCCCGATAGCGCATCCGATGTTTACACGGAGGCTCGTTGAACGAGCTTTGACTGCCGCACAAAAGCACAGGGGAGGAGCGCCGAACTGGGTGGTTCCTCACGCGATTGGTTCGGCCACCTTTATCCGCGACCTCGGCGAGATCGACGACCAGGCCATTACCGATAGCCTTACGGAATTGGAGCGCTTGTCCGGGCAGAAGCTTGCAGGAAGCGATCTGAAGCGAAAGGCTTTTGTGCATGCTCAGTGAGCGCTCCAAAGATCACGTATCATGCGAGGCGCAGCGCAATGTGACGCTCGCTCCTTTCACCAGGTTCGGGATCGGTGGAGAGGCGGAGTTCTACGTCGAGCCAACAGACCAGGCTCAACTGCAGCAAATCCTGCGTGCATGCAGGGGGCAGCAGATCACGCCCATCGGGCTGGGCTCAAACATTCTGGTTCCCGACGCAGGGGTCGATGGACTGGTTATCCGGTTGAAGGGCGAGTTCTGTAACATCAGGCGTAGCGGCAACGGCATCATTGCCGGAGGTGGCGCCACAAATCGCAAGATAGTTCAACTTGCAACGGCAAGCGGACTAAGCGGGCTCGAGTTTCTGGTGGGCATTCCCGGCTCAATCGGCGGTTCGATAGCGATGAATGCCGGCTGCTTCGGCGGATGCATCCAGGACGTATTGCGGGAAGTCACGATTGCCACGAGAGAAGGTCGACTGCGCCGCATAGCCGCAGCCGATCTGGAGATGTCCTATCGGCACACGGCGCTTCCCTCGGGAAGTGTCGTGATCGGATGCGAGCTGCAAGGGCGCCCTGCACCGAGCGCAGAAATCGAAGCAAAGATCCGGAGCATTCTCGACGAGAAGTCCCAACAGCAGCCCGTTTCTGGGCGGACATGTGGAAGCACCTTCAAGAATCCCGGCCCAAACATTCATGCGCGTGTGCTGATTGAACAATCGGGATGCGCAGGGCTTCGGTTGGGACGAGCCCAGGTCTCGAACAAGAACGCCAACTTCCTTTTCAACGCTGGCGGGGCCTCGGCAGCGGAGATGATCGAGCTGATCCGCCACGTGCAAAGCCGGGTTCACCGGAAATTCTCGATCAAGTTGGAGCCGGAGCTCCGAATAATTCCAGGTAATGCAGGAGAAATTTGAAATGAGCAGTGTTTATGAAGAAGTCAGAGAGATGTTTGCAAGTATATGCGACATTGAAGAAGGTGATATATCACCAAAATTAAATATCATCGACGATCTAGCTATTGACAGTATAGATTTCATGGACGTCACTTATGAAATAGACATGAAGTACGGCATTAAATTGCCCGTCGAAGATTGGATGGTCCGAATAAACGAAAAGAAAGCGACAATGGCTGACTATTTCGTATTCGAAAATCTGATCGCCAACATCCAAAAGATGATCGACCGTCCTTGATTTTCCTACGCCCCGTGATCCGAGATTACCGATGATACTAGAGAGGTTCGAACTGGTTGATATGCTCAACCATGTCTCAGATGATTTACTGCAGGGAGAATTCCTTGCGAAGGTTCCAAGTAAATCACCGATATTTGACGGTCACTTTGATGACTATCCGATTCTGCCGGGCGTCCTTTCAATTGAGATGATCGCTCAAGCCGCCGGATTCTTGATCTTGGCGTATGAGAAAATTGAGCTGATGCCCTTTCTGATGGGAGTCGATCAAGCTCGTTTCAAAGGGTTTATCGAACCCGGCGAGACTCTGACCGTGAACGCGACGCTGGAACACAGGGGCAGTGGGTATTGGGCCGCTGCCGGGTACGTATCACGGAACTCCAAGAAGCTGACCCAGGCGAAACTGCGATTGGCGATCAAGGATTTTCCCACACCCAAGATGCGGCAGCACATCGAGGACAGAATGTCCGAGTTGGGAGTGAGCTCGGTCGCGGATCGTGTCCAGGAGGAGGTCCGATGAGTTGCGAAGTGGTTGTCACCGGTGCCTCGTATGTGTCGGAGAACGACGTCGACCCGGCATTCGGAAACACGGATATCGCCGGTCTGGATTTCGCCAGCCAAATTCCCAACCGTTCCGACAAGCGAGCGCAAGGATTGTCGCAGCAATTGGCGTGCTACGTCGCCGGTTTGGCGCTCGATCAGTCGGGCCTCAAGAACGCGCCGGACATTCTCGAATATACCGACATATTGGTTGCCACTGCGGGAGGTGAGAGAGACGAAGCCAGGGATCGAGACCTTCTTGAACAGCTTGGGGTTGAAAACCCCGACTTTGCTAATGTGAACAGAGAGCTCTCCAACCTCAGGCCGAGCCTTTTCCTCGCAATGTTGCAGAACCTCTTCGCTGCGAACATCTCGATCGTCTTCGGGATCTTGGGATCGTCCGTAACCTTCATGGGTGAGACCCTTGCCGGCTCTCAGGCGATTGACGAAGCGCGCAAGAGGATTGCGTCTGGGCGCAGTAAGGTCGCCGTGGTTGGAGGGGTGTTCAACGGCAATCGCGACGACATCAAGAGCATCCACGCGCTCACGATGCGCGATCCTTCGCATGCGGCAAAATCGGGAGGCTGTCCCAATGGTTTGGGTGTTGGCAGCGGTTTTGTGGTGCTCGAAAGTAAGGAACATGCCCTGGCGCGGCACGCGCGGATCTTGGCCGAGCTCGACACGGTTTCGTTCTTCTTGATGGAAGACCTCGAGGATTGGAGCAAGAACCGGCTGGATGACGTGTCGATGCTGTTGACCGACTTTGCCGGCCCGAACGGTGAAATCGATGCAGGGCGATCAGGCGCTCCCAGCCTGCCCACTGTCAACCTGTCCGGGAGCACAGGCAGTCTGATGGAAGCCTCGATGCCGCTATCGTTGGCGGTGGCTGTGTCGAGCCTTCAGGATGGTCGACCTTTTCGGCTTTCCGAGCCCCATCCGTCAGAGGAATCGGAACATCCTGACACGCGCTCAAGAGGCATTGGGATCATTTGTGCAGGCCCGGGTCGTCACGCTGCAGCTCTGAGTATTCACTGAGGAGATCGGATTGTGTCTTACGATCACCAACGCATCGCAGTTACCGGTATCGGTTTGCTCACGTCTCTAGGCAAGGGGGTCGAACACACGTGGAACTCCCTGATCGATGGAAAGTCAGGAGTATCCGCAATCAATCGATTTCCGATCGACGGATTGCGCACGACGATCGCGGCTACGGTCGATGACTTCGAAGGGAACACTGAAGTTTCCTGTAGCAAGCGAACTCAACTGATATTGAATGAAGTCGTAGACGAGGCCTTTCGGGGAGCGTCTCCGGACGCCGAGTTTGCCGAGCGATTCAAGTCTGCAAGTGTGTATCTCGCGGTGCCAGGCGGGGAGGTAAGCTGGACTGACAGAGCCTTGGCTGAGGAGAGGAGCAAGTCCTCGGCATCAAATGGATTGGCCGAAGAAGACGAGTTGGCAGCCAAGATCAGTGAGGACGGATTGACAGCGACCCGCTGGGAGATCCTGGAGAGCAAGTATGGATTTCGTTCGCCGCCCGTCATCGTAACGACGGCTTGCGCCTCCGGAGCAACGGCGATCCAACTGGGTTGCGAAGCTATCCGCAGGGGCGATGCCAAGATTGCGCTCGCTGCTGGAGCCGACTCGACCGTATCCCAGGAGGGCCTGATCCGGTTTTCTCTCCTGTCGGCTTTGTCACGCCGAAACGAGCATCCTCAGCAAGCATCGCGTCCTTTCGATGTTGATCGCGAAGGCTTTGTGATGGGCGAAGGTGGTGCAGCTCTGATCCTCGAACGAGAGGACGCGGCACGCGAGCGAGGTGCGAAAATCTACGGATTTGTCCGAGGCTATGGCGACGCAACCGACAATTTTCATCGAACACGCAGCAATCCTTCAGGCGAACGGATCAAGACCTGTATCGAAAGAGCTCTTTCCGACGCGAAAGTCACGAAAAACGAAATCTCCGCAGTAAACGCTCACGGGACGAGCACGCCGGAGAATGACAAGATGGAGGCTTTGGGTCTGCAACTGGCCCTGGGCGAACGTGCGAAATGCGTCCCGATCTCGTCGAACAAATCGATGATTGGCCACACGCTTTCAGCTGCAGGAATAGTTGAAGCGGCTATCTCATTGCTCAGCCTTGAGAACCAAGCGCTGCCACCCAGCATCAACGTGGACCAAGTCGATGAGGCATTGCAGCTGAATGTTGCGCTCAAGACCGATTACGACACCGAGTTGAAATTCATCCTCTCGAACTCGTTCGGATTTGGCGGTCAGAACGTGTCTCTGGTCCTTGAACGGGCCTAGCGATGAAGAACAGAATTCTTCTCACTGGAGCTTCGGGCGAGATAGGTGGTGCAATTGCGCAAACCCTGGCGCGTGAAGGCAACACCGTTGATCTGGTGTACCACAACAACAAGTCCGCCGCGCTGCAGCTCGCGGAATCGTTGAGCGAACCCGAAGACAGCGTGAATTGCTATTCTTGCGATCTCGGCAGTACCGAATCTGTCGAGGCACTTTGCGATCAGATTACGCTGAATGAATATGTCGGATTTGTTCATTCCGCGGGCATGTCAAAGGACGCGCTGGTACCGATGATCGACACGGAATCTGCGTTCCGGGTCATGCACACGAACTTCTGGTCGTACTCGATGATTTGCAAGGCCCTGATCCGCCAAATGGCGCGGAAAAAGAGGGGCAATATTGTCGCAATCTCTTCTGTCACCGCTGTTCGGGGCAACAAGGGCAACTCAGTCTATGCGGCTTCGAAAGGAGCTATCGAAGCCTTCAATCGCGCCTTTGTCCAAGAGTATGCGAGCCGTGGAATCTCCATAAATTCGATTGCACCCGGCTTTGTCGAAACAAAGATGATTTCGCATCTTCCCGATGTCGAGGCGAAAGCGCGAGCAGGTGTGCCGATGGGTCGATTGTGCAGCCCTCAGGAAGTCGGTGAAGTCGTAGCGTTTCTGATGTCGCCTCATGCTTCTTACGTGAATGGCTCTGTAGTTTACGTGGACGGCGGCCTGACCTCGAACTTGGGAGTGGCGTGGTGACCGAAAGTGCGAGCAAGAGCAGAGATCCGGTTACGCCACCGCTTACGGGAAGCGACTTCGTAGCTTGGTGCGGAACCAGCTGGAACGAATATGTGAAGCTGGGTGGAGTTTGCGAGTTTCTGCAAATGCACCCTGTCGCGATGAACCAAGCCGGTAGCGCGATTATCGAAGTCAAGATACCGGAAAGTCTCTGGAACCCGATGGGTATGCTCCATGGCGGGGCCACTGCATTGGTTCTCGATGAGGTTGGCGGATTGGCAGTTTCGTGTCTGGTTCACTTTGCCTTTCTGCGATCGACGGTCGAAGCAAAGGTCACCTATTTTTCGAGGTTGAGGCCGGGAACGCTTATCGCGCGCGGCAAAGTCGTTCACCGCTCAGGCAACCTCGTTTTCACCGAATCCGAAATGTTGACGGAATCTGGCGAGGTCGCGGCGAAGTCGAGTTCCACTTTCCTGATCTCGAGGGACACACCGCCCGCCACGCCCGATCATGAAAGGCAGGATTGGTAGGCAATTCTCGGAGCAAACGGCTTGGCTTTGAATGCAAGTATTTGTCGAACATATGGCTTTAGCGGCGCATTTGCTCTTCTTCGGGCTGCTGGCGCTCAACCTCTATTTTCCCATCTTCCGATGGGAAGTCGCCTCGGGCTTTAGCTGGCTGTTCGGCTGGCTTGCCTCTGAGTTCGCGCTTCACACGATCATCTTTCAGTACGCCACACTGGTATTGTTGCTGCTCATTTCGCCGACCTTGCAGCCGTTGACCGTGCTCATCTTGGTGTTTGAGGTCGTCGTCTCTGCGGTGTTCATTCTTCATCGGCACACTTTGCCAAAACCGGATGAATTCGTTTCCCCATTGGCTCGCGAGAGCCGTGAGCCCGGACTCGCGAAGTCGCCTCGAAACGATCAATTTCTCAAGAGAGCGAAGATGAATCATCTGTTGCGACCCCACTGCTTTGCCGACTTCGGTACCGAGGTCGTGAAAGACGTTTCGTTTGATCGCAACGGCAACAAGCTGGACATCTACCATTCGCCCGGTTCCCATACGGGAAAGCGGGTGTTTCTGTTCTTTCACGGAGGGGCCTGGACGGAGGGCCAAGGAAGCAAGGATCGGCAAGCTCGACCGCTCCTATATTACCTCGCATCACAAGGCTGGATCTGCTTCTCGGCAAACTATTCGTTAAGTCCCACGCATCGCCTCCCAGCACATTTGGTCGATTGCAAGCGCGCACTCTTGTGGGCCAAGAAGAACGCCCGCGAGCAAGGATATTCCACACAGTTCGTTGCTGTCGGCGGAACCTCCGCTGGGGCCCATCTGGCAACACTATTGGCGTTGACTGCCGGCGATAACGAAATCTTGCCTGAGTTCAGAGGCTATGATTGCTCGGTCGACGCATGTGTTGGCCTTAGCGGGATCTACGACATAGTTCGGGATGACATCTTTCGAAATCGGTTCATCAAACGACTCTTGGAGGAATCTGTTGTCGGACGTTCAATTGTCGAAGACCCCGAATGCTACAGGTTGCACTCACCCGTAACCCATATTCACGCCGATGTTCCTCCGGTGCTTCTAGTCCATGGCACGAATGACTGCCTGGTTCCGATCGCGATGGCGAATTCGTTTTCCCAGATGCTTGCGAAACACAGCGACAATGGCTGCACTCTCCTGAAATTGCCGTACGCGCAACACTACAGCGAAATGGCAAGCTCTCCTCGGGGCCTCTTTGTGGCGCAGGCCGTTCACGCATTTCTGGAACGAGTTGCTTCCAAGGGCCTGGCTTAGTCGTGCTGCGGTCCCTCTCATCAACAGAACGGCGCGGACTCAACGGAGCCAGCAGCAACAGGCTTTTCCTGATCCGTTATGACGAGCTTTCGAATGGTGCTTTCGAGGCTTGCGCGGCTGCGTTGTCGAAATCCGAGAGAACCAGAATCCGGCGCATTCCAAACTCGGAGGTCCGGAAACGGCGTACGGTTCAGCGCGGGATAACCAGATTTCTGTTCGCGAGAGCACAGGGCATTCGCCCAGCGCAAGTGCAGATTGAAGACGAAGCGGCTACGCGACCACTGGTTGCTGGATTTGACCGGACTCAAGTCAACATGAGTCATACCAAAAGCTGTTCGGTGCTTGCTTTGTCCGACAACGCCCCTGTCGGTGTGGATCTGGAACTCCGCAGAGCTCGCCGACTAGGCGGCTTGGTGAATTCCTGCTTATCCAACCGTGAGATCGGCGAGTTTGCACTCCTGCCCAGTCACAAGAAGTTGAACCATTTCTATCGGATTTGGACCGCCAAGGAGGCCGTCCTGAAGGCTGTGGGCGTGGGCTTGGCGGGGCGGATGAAATTGGTCGAGCCGCGTACGGTTTCGAGCAACACTGATTCCACCACCATGGCCTGCGAATACTCTGGGGCAGACTGGTCGATACTTACAGCCAATGTCGCTGAATACGCCGTGGCATTCGCCACAGCCGAGCATCAGCCGCTGCCCCGCTTTCACATCGAGCTTGCCACGGCGGACGCGCTTGTATTGGGGAACGAAGATGCCCGGCTCTGATTGCGATCCAACTTTGGTGATCGGAGGCTCCCGCGGTATCGGTGCGGAGATTGTGAAGGTACTTGCCGAGCGCGGCGTTGGCCTCGCGTTCACCTATTGCAAGCATGAGGCGAGAGCGCAGAGAGTATACAAGGCTCTACGTGATTCCGGTGCGCGGGCTCCGATCCAAGTGGACATTTGCTCCGAGGATTCCGTGCAGCGTCTTTTCGAGATCATTCGAGACGAGTTTTCTGGCCTTGGTTGTCTTGTCTTGTCGGCCAGCGGGGGTCTGGAGCGAGATCAGCCGGCTTCCTACGCCGAAGACATAAACGTCACGGCGCAGCTGCGGCTCGCAAATGTATTTTTGCCGATCATGAGGCCACGGTCTCGGCTGCTGTTTCTTACCAGCCACGAAGCTCATTTCTCGGACGTTCGCGATCCGTATGGACCCTACGCAGAGATCGCACGGACCAAGAAAGCCGGCGAAACTGCGTTGTTGAGCCTTCTTGCTGAAAGAGGCTCGGGTGGAACGTCGATCACCGTCGTGAGCGCCGATTTGGTTGAAGGCACCTCGACGGCAAAGATGCTTGAAATAGGCTCCCCGGAGCATATCGCCGCTCGGAGGAAAGAAGTTGGACGGCTACCGACCATCCCCGAGGTTGCTGAGAGAGTGGCAGATCTGTGCGAAACTCCATTCGAGCACCTACCGAAGTTATCATTCGTAGGGGATCCAGGAGAAAGGTATCTGGTCGCGGGAGCCTCAAGTGTTTGAAGCTCGTGCCGCCAGTTCTTCCACCTCCCTGCGGCGATGCGTTGTCGACAGCCAATTCACCCATTCGGGGTTGAGGGTCGCGTTCTTGGCCCGAACTTTCAATCCCTGTTCCGACAGCTGGCCTCCCAAGCCAAGTTCATCGTCGGCAAGCTCGAGCATCAGACTGTTGGGCCAGGGACAGCTCCGGCTGTTCAGAACAAAATCCGATAGTTCTTCGACCCGGTCTGGGTACCGGGATGCCAGAATGATCATGGCTCCGGCCGTCGAACGCGAGATCCCCTGATGACAGTGAATAAGGAGCTTTTCGTGTTCGGATCTTCCAACCTGGATCAGCTGACTTATGTTCTCCAGACTTGGTGCTTGCTTGCCGTCAGCGTGGTCGATCAGGTCGTCAAACCTCAATATCTCGCGCTTCCGGCGATCCAACTTCGACAAGCACTCGGGCTCGCTTGCTTGAGGATCAAGGCAGGAGATAATCATCGAAAAATCTGCGCCGCGGCTACCGACCTCAGCGAGAGAGCAAATTTCGATAAATGTCGAAACGAAGAACACTGCAAGTCTCACAATAGCAGTAAGCCGCTATGATACCGTCTTTAGCAGACCTGTCATCATTGCTCAAAACGCATTTTGATATTCAAGGGCTGGAGAATTGTGAACCTTTACCTGAAGGAATGATCAACAAGTCGTGGCTTATCCGGGACCGAACCAAGAAATTGGTATTCCAATACCTTCCAAGTAAGCCGACAGCCCAAGTATTATCCCGTTGCCGAGTGGCAAGGTACGCATTCAGGAAAGGTCCGGTGGCTTTGCCTGAGCCGTTCCTTTCAAGGTCTGGTGAAGAAGTAATCGCTCTTGCTGGTGGCAGTGGAATTCGCGTGAATTCATGGCTGGAAGGAAGCACCGCTGCCTTGGCCGAGACCTATGATCACGCCTTTGCACTGGGTTCGTTCATCGGTGGTTTTCATCGAGGCTTGAAGTCGCGTCCCGAGACCGGTTGCTGGCCAAATACAAGTGTGCATCGGTCAATCGAGATCTTCTCGAACCTTGAGAAGCAGACAAAGGTCGTCGGCTCCGATGATGAGTTGAGCAAAGTTGCCGATCAGATCCTCAGGACCAGCAAACGACTGCCTTTCGGGCTAATGCCTCAGGGTAGTGAGATCGTGGCTCATGGAGACTTGAGGCTGGAGAACATCGTTTTTTCGGGTTCAACCCGGATACCGATTGGACTGATTGACCTCGATACTCTGGGAAGAAGCCCGATTGACGACGAACTCGGCGATCTGTTCCGTTCGATCTGGGACAAGGCGAGCCAATCTTCGCTGACTCTGGAGCAACGCACAAGAATACTCACTGGCGTCTTGGACGGCTACATTTCCAATTCGGATCTGGACGAGGCAGGCTTGGCCGAATGTGTGGTGATTGCGTCATTGCGTATCACCTTGGAGTTGGCTGCGCGCTTTTGCCTAGCCGGCATCGGAGGCGGGGATTTCCTGATGCCGGAGAGCAGAATCGCCGCCAGAAGAGACTGTTGTGCCAAATTCGGGATAAGGGCGCTCTCCAGTTTCCAAGAGCAGATCGAATTGTTTGATCATTCAATGCGATGGGCGCGCGCTTGGGATAGACTGTCATGAGTAATCCCTATGATCTTGAGGTCTCCGGCCCAACGCAGCGCCTTTGCTTACAACCCGATGTCGCAGGCGCGAAGAACGCTGCCATGCCCTTGCTCGCCGCAGCGTCGCTTTGCGAGGAAGCGGTTCGCATCAAAGGCGTGCCGAAGATTTCCGATATCGAGAATCTGCTGCTTTTGCTCAATGTGGTTGGAAGCGAGCAACGATGGAACGGAAACGATCTCGTATTGTCGTTTTCTGGAAATCAGTGCTGCGACCTTCCGCGAAATCTGAGCGCGAAGCTGCGAGGTTCCGTCTACGCGGCCGTAATCCCGGCCGTGAAGTATGGTCGGGTGTCTTTTTCGACGATAGGCGGAGACAAGATCGCTGGGCGTTCGCTTGAACCGCACCTTCGGGCGTTCGCCGGGCTTGGATATACGATCCAGGAGTCAGCCGGCGCACTCAGTATCGAGAGCGAGAACGGTGTCGTGGCCAGTAGCTTCTGCCTGGACGACAAGCCCGGCGGAATAACGGCATCGGCCTTGGCGCTCATCCTCGCGGCTTGCACGACGGGAACTTCCGAGATCACCGGCATCAGTTGGGAGCCTGAAGTGCATGAGGTTGCGCAATTCCTTGTGTCCTTGGGCGCCAAAATCGAGCGGTACAATCGTTCCACGGGCATCACAGGGCCTAGCCGTTTGCAGCCTAGCCAAGATTGGGTTGTGAGCTTGGATCGTGTCGTCTGGGGAACTTATGCAATCGCCGCACTGACGACCGGAGGTTCGGTGCGATTGCCAGTGCTTCCCGCGGAGGAAATGGCACCAATCCTGGATTTCTTTGTTCAGATGGGTGTCGAAGTAACGAGTGAAGACGATCAAGTTCTGATCTCAGGTCGGCCAAGGCAGCCTGCAAGCATTGTATGCGACAGTTTTCCCAGCTTCCCGCCCGATTTGGCGCCGATCGCAAGCGTTCTCATGAGTCAGGCTCCGGGCATTTCAACGATCGAGGATCGAATCTACCCGAGTAGATATGACCACATAGATGAGCTCAAGAGGATGGGCCTTGAAGCATCGTTCGATGGCGGCGTGTTGCGAGTGAGGGGCAAATCGCGACTGCGCGGGACGAATGTTTCGGGGAGCGGGATCAGAGAGACGACTGCATTGCTGCTCGCCGGATTAGTCGCGGACGGTCGAACGGAGATAGCCAACGCAGAGGCGATCTCGAGAGGATATCCGCATCTGGTGCAAGACCTGTCCCGAGATGGGGTGAAGATGCAGATTACTGGCTGACACCGCCGAGGTGCTGCAGCCTGTGTGGCTTCGTTGGCCACGTGATTGGAGGTAATATGACCATCGAAACTTCTGCCGTCGATGACGCGACGATCATCACGATAAATCAGCCAGATACTCGCAATGGTCTTGATCTCGAGAATATCGACATCCTGAGTGATGCAATCGGGTCAGCTGCCGATGATCCAGAAATGAGATTTCTAATCGTGAGGGGCGTGCCGGACTGGTTCTGTATCGGCGGGTCTGGGCGGTTCATGGAGCATATTCTCGAGCAGCCCGAAAAGGGACGCGAAGGCTTGTCGAAGCGAGTGCAAAAAATTGTGCTTGAGCTTCTGAATTCTCCCTTGCTGACCGTGTCCGTGCTTGACGGTCTCGCTGCCGGTGCTGGAGCAGACATGGTTCTGGCATCAGACCTAGTCTTGGCGACCGAAAGGGCCCGTTTTTCGTTTCTGTACTCCAAGCTGGGTCTCGTCCCCGATACGGGTATGCGCTTGCTCGAATGGCGCATGCGAGGCAGGGGCCTCCTTGCATTTGCCGAGTCAAAAATCCTCAAGGCAGAACAGCTGGCCGAGCTCGGGTTGGCAGAACCGTGCAATGATCTTGCCGATGACAAGTCTTTGGTAAAGTCGCTGCGCCGACGCTTTCGCCATGATCGGCGCGCTTTTGCCGAATGCAAAGCACTGAGAAATGAGGAGCAGTTCGCAACAATAGAGGCCGACCTGGATCGCGCGGCGAAACGGCAAGCGTGGTTGTTGGGCCGGCCGGAAACAAAGAGCAGGTTGCTGCATTCAGCGGCTGCTCAACGCGCTGGGGTATGAATACTAGCTAAGCCTCAGGCGGCACCGGGCTTCTGACACAAGAGCAGGTTGCTGTAGCCCCGATACACCACTCGGCTTTCGAGAACTTCGAAGCCCAGCTCAGCGCAAAGACTGCTGAGCGTTGCGAGATTGTGAGTCCAGCTCGATCCGGCGACCTGCTGAGAGGTGATCTTTTGCGTCTCTTTCTCTAGCCCGGCCAAATCCCGCATCAGTTTGACCGCAGCAAAGAAACCATCGCTCTTGAATTTCGATACGAAGAAGTATTTCGCCCAATCCAGCGAGTTATGCTTCTTTCCCAAATCGCAAAGGAACAGAAAGCCGCCTGGGTTCAAATTGTTGTATATGTTGAGCAGTGCTTTTTTCGGGTCGGACATGGCATACAGCGCGTGGATTGAGATCGCCGCGCTCCATTTGTGACCGGTTGCTTCGAGATCCTCCGCCGGCTCCTGGATGAAACGCAGGTTCGAGCAACCCTCGGCCTTTTCCATCGCTTGACCGATCATCTCGCGATCGGGTTCAACGTGCAGCACCTCACGGTCCGGATAGAGCCGGGACAGCATTATTGAGAAATTGCCGGTGCCGGCTCCAACATCTGAAATCGGGCCGTCTCCCAGCGGGAGCTTCGAAAAGGTCTCACGCGCATTGGCGATCAAATCCTGATAGGCAGGGTTGTTGCGCGCAGACAGATCGAAATACTTCGCGAACGAAGTCCAACTGACCTTATCATCGGAGAAATCTTGCGGGTACGAAGCGCTGCTGGAGGACATAACCTATGCTCCTCAATCGAAATCGGCCAATGGGTCTGCTGTGATGGCTTTCGTTACCATGCGTTGCAGTTGCCCGGCGGAAACCCTGTCCGGAGACAACTCAGGAAGGTTGTCCAGATCGAAGAATTCGGCATCGCTTGTCTCCAGCGTTCCCTTGATCAACTGGCCACCGGTTTTCAGGCAATGAAAGAAGGCCTTGTAAGCGTGAGGTATTTGCGGCGGGTAATCGTGCTTCTGTTTGTCGCATAGGCCCAGGAGACGGTGAGCTTTGACTTCCAGCCCTGTTTCTTCACGGACCTCTTTTTCGACGGATTCGGCAGGAGAGCAGTTTATGTCGCTCCAGCCACCCGGCAACGTCCATTTTCCGTCAGACAATTCCTGAGTCAAAAGAACCTTTTCGGAGTCGAGAACAATGGCTCTTACGTCGAGCTTTGGAGTTGCATAGTGGGTATCTAACGCGAAGAACTCTTGGACTCTGTCGATATTGTTTCCCGAAATCTCAGCCCCCAACTCGGCGGCGATGCCGCGCAGTTGCTGGTACCTCTCGACATCAAACTTGTCGGAAGCAAAGGCCAGTCCGTTCTGCGCGATCGAAGCGAGCTCTTCTATCAGGTAGAGGCGTTTGCCATCAGTCATTCTTCTCACCGAAAATCGGTTGCTCGCTCCTTTGAGTCTCGTATCCGTTTTGGCCATTTTTTGCCGAACGCTGAAGAATAGCCGAAAAATATCTTTCGATCGATTTGTGAGACTTCGGCGTCAGCTTCAAAAGGCAGCGGCGCTTGTCGCCAGGGTCTTTGTGACGACTCAGGAGGCCTTCGTCGACGAGTTTGTCGATGTTCCGTAACGCGGTGCTCGAAGGCACGCATGAAGCAAGGCAGGCACTCGATATAGAGATCCCAATTCGCTCATGCTCGGCCACATAGAGATCGAGGAGCAAGTCCCAAGTAGGTTCGCCGAGAATGCGTCTATCAAAGATGGCCAGCTTAGCATAACGAAGACCATTAATCTATATTCAAGTAATCTCGGCA